>NZ_JBFIGP010000041.1:0-20846 GCF_041602235.1 Paraconexibacter sp. | reverse complement strand
GGCGAGGACGGACGGACGTCTGTCGGGAGGGGCAGGAGGTCATGCGAGAGTCGCCGGGCACGGCACGGCGCGGCGGCGACCGTAGCAGCGGGAAACCCGCCGTTTTGCAGGATCACTTGCAGCGGGAAGGACCTCGCCCCAGGGGGTCGACGGCGGTGCGCGTCGCGGTGCACGCGCGCGCCGGCTCCACCGGGCTCCCCGGCGATCAAGCGATGATCATGGACTGCGGGTCCTGCGGGTCGACCTTGACCGGGACTTCCTTGCCGGGCTGGAAGTGCGGGATCGCCACCATCGCGAGGGTCTGACGCACGGTCGCCGCGTACGGCGCGCCGCCGCCCACCGTCACCTGGAGGTCGAGGTCGCACTCGGGGTTCTCGTTGACGAACGTGCCCGTCTGGCGGATCGCGGTGATCGTCGCCGTCCCGGGCACGCCGACCTGCGTGAGGTGCATGACCTTCTGCTGGTAGCCGGCCATGCCGTCGAGCGTCTGGCTCATCTGCGCCATGCCGTCGCGGGCCATGCGCATGCTGCCGCCGAGGCCCTTGTACTCGGCCGGGGTCATGGCGTCGGCCTGCTTCTTGACGTTCTTGAGGTCCTTGAAGAAGCCCATGAAGGTGATCTCCGGGTGGTTGGGGGGTGGGACACCGACCATCGCATCCGGCACGGGCGCGCTCAAGCCCGCGAGACCGGATCGAGACCGCGGCTCAGGACCGCACGTGCGGCGTCAGGAACGCCAGCGGCACCGGAAGGCCGGCCTCCCGACGGACCGTGACGATCCGGCGGCCGGGTTGCACGGCCTCCTTCGGGGCTCCGACCAACTGCGGGCCGAGGTCGGTCGCCAGCGCGTCGACGTCGGGTACCACGGCGACGAGTCCCCAGAAGCGCGCGCTCCCGTCGTCCTGCGGAACGTTCCCGACCACCTCGAGGATCACCTCGCCCAGCCGGTAGAAGCCCTGCCGCAGCGGGTGCTCGGGCGTCCCGGCGTCCCGTACGCGCCGCAGGTCCATCCCGGTGGCGCTCAGCGCCGTGAGCGTGCGGTCGAGATCCGGCGTCATGACCACGACGTGGTCCAGGTGGGTGGTCCCGTTCGGGTGCTCCGGACCACGGGGCGTCTGCGCGGCGGCCTCGGTGACACGCCGGGTGGTGAGCCCGTCGATGTCCTGCGGGACCTCGCCGGTGAGCGTCCACGCCAGGATGCCGCGCTCCTGCGTCTCACCCGTGAACGCGAGCGCGACGTCCCCGATCCGCAGCAGATCCGGGGAGCTGGCGGTGAAGCCCAGCCGCTCCCACGGCCCCGCCTCGCCGGACACGTCGAGCTGGACGATGCGGGTCACGTCAGCACCGCCTCGTCCTCGGCGCTGCCGGTGCGGGTCACCAGGCGCGTGTACAGGCCGCCGGCGGTCAGGAGCTCCTCGTGGGTCCCGCGTTCGGCCAGCACGCCCTGGTCGAGGACCGCGATCTGGTCGGCGTCGCGCACGGTCGAGAGCCTATGCGCGATCGCGATGGTCGTGCGTCCCTCGGAGAGGCTCTCGAGCGCCTCCTGGACCATCCTCTCCGTCTCGCTGTCGAGGGCGCTGGTGGCCTCGTCGAGCACGAGCACGGGCGGGTTGCGCAGGATCGTCCGGGCGATCGCGATCCGCTGCTTCTCCCCTCCGCTGAACCGGTAGCCGCGTTCGCCCACCACCGTGTCGTAGCCGTCGGGCAGCGACGCGATCAGGTGGTGGATGCGGGCGGCCTTCGCCGCCGCCACGAGCTCCTCGTCCGTCGCGTCGGGTGCGGCGAACCGCAGGTTCTCGGCGATGGACGCGTGGAACAGGTAGGTCTCCTGCGACACGATGCCGACGGTCCGGGCGAGGGACGCGAAGCTCAGGTCGCGGACGTCGACCCCGTCGATGGACACGCTGCCCTCCTGGGCGTCGTAGAGCCGGGCGACGAGATACCCGAGGGTGGTCTTGCCCGACCCGGTCTCCCCCACGATCGCCAGCGTGGAGCCGGGGGGCACGTCCAGGGTGACGTCGTCGATCGTGCGACGCCCTCCGTCGTAGCTGAACACGACGTGCTCGAACCGGACGTGCCCGCGTACCGGGGTGCCGTCGCCCCCGAGGTCGACCGGTGTGCGCGCCTCGTCGATGTCGACGTCCAGGTCGAGGTACTCGAAGATCCGGTGGAAGAGCGCCAGCGAGCTGAGCACGTCGACCGTGACGGCCAGCAGCGACTGGATCGGGAAGAACAGCCGCGTCTGCAGCTGCGTGAACGCGACCAGGGTCCCGATCGTGATCGTGGCGGAGCCGGAGGAGAGCGACTGCCCGGCGAACCAGTAGACGAGCGCCGGCATGATCGCGAAGCTCATCTGGACGCTCGCCATGCGCCAGCGGCCGGCCATCCGCGCGCGGACCTCGAGGTCGGCGAGCTCGGCGGACTCGCGCTCGAAGCGCTCGGCGAGCTCCGGGCTGCGCCCCATGGTCTTGCCGAGCAGGATGCCGCTGACGCTCAGCGACTCCTGGATCAGCGAGCTCATGTCGGCCATGCGGCTCTGGCGCACGGCGGTGATCCGCTTGCGTTCCTGCCCGACCCGTCGGGTGAGTCCCACGAAGAACGGCAGCAGCGCGAAGCTGAAGGCCGCGAGACGCCAGTCCAGCAGGATCATCGCGATCGTCACGGCGATCACCGTCGTGATGTTGGAGACCAGGGACGTCGCGGTGTTGGTGACGACGTTCTGGACCCCCCCGATGTCGTTCGCGATGCGCGACTGCACCTCGCCCGTGCGCGTGCGCGTGAAGAAGGCCAGCGACAGGCGCTGCAGGTGGCGGTAGACGGCCGAGCGCAGATCGTGCATGACCTGCTGGCCGACGACGTTCGACAGCCACGTCTGCACCACGCCGAGCGCGCCGGTGACGATCGCGATGGCCACCATCCCGCCCACGAGCCAGCTCAGGAGCGCCGTGTCGTTCTCGGGGATCGCCGTGTCGAGGATCTCGCGCAGGAGGAAGGGCGAGACCATGCCGAGGCCGGCGGAGAGCGCGATGAGCCCCAGGACCGTGCCGAGGCGCGCCCGGTAGGGCGCGAAGAGCACGGCGATCCGCCGCAGCTCCCCGCGGTCGGGCCGGACGGGCCGCCCCTTCCCGTCGACGGGTGGCGCGGGTGCGGGGTGGGGATCGGGATGCGACATCGACCGGTCGAGTCTGTCATAAATGCTTGAGGCCCTCAACTAATGGGCCGCCGGGGCGATGCGCCCGGCAGGCCTGTCGGGCTGGCTAAGGTCGTTCGATGGCGCAGGATCCACCGTCCGAGGAGCCCCGCGGTCCACGGGACGGCGGCGACGTCCGCGCCACGTTCGCGGGGTTCACCGTGCGGCAGGACGACGGCCCGCCCCCACCCGACCCCCGGATCCGCCGTGCGCTGATCGCGGGAGCCGCGCTCGCGGTGCTCGGTACCGCCGTCGTGGTCGCGGTGCTGCTCTCGCAGAAGTCCGAGCGCGAGGCGCGCGAGGCGACCGCCCTGCGGCGGGCCGTCGCCGCCGAGCGCGTCCGGCTCACGCGCCTGCAGGCCCCGCACCCGGGAGCCGCCACGCACCTGCGACCGCCGTCCGGGGTGTCGCCGTCGGTGCAGCGGACGGCCCGTGCCCGGCTCGTCGGCGCGGTGGAGGCCGCGATCACGGCCGATGCGCGCGCCAGGGTGCGGGCGGGCGAGATCGACGGCCCCATCCTCGGCACGGAGTGCGGTCCGATCGCCCGACGCCCGGACGCCGTTCCCGACGACCGCGACCTCACCCGGACCGTCGGGCGCTACGACTGCGTGGCCGTCCGGCGCGACGTCGCCCAGGACGGGCGGAGCGTCGGACGGCTCGGGTACCCGTTCGTCGCCGCCCTCGACTTCCGCCGCTTCACGTTCGTGCACTGCCGCAACACGCCGCCGCAGGGGGAGCGCGGCTCGACGCTGGTCGTGGTGCGCCTCGACCGGCGCTGCCTGGCCGCGACGGGCAAGGCCCTCGGAACCGGCTACGTCGACGAGGACGACGGGCGCGGCGCGGTGGCCCCCTAGCGCCGTGGCTACTTGCGCTTGGGGCGGTTCTTCTTGCGCGCCTGGCGCTGCGTGCGCTGCTTGCTCTTGCGCTTGCGATGCTCCGCGCGCCGGTGCTCCGGATCCCCGGCGGCGACCCGTCCCGGGTGCAGCTCCTCCTCGGTGACGGGCCTGCGGCGGCGCGCGTCCATCACCACGGCGAGCCCGATCCCGAAGAGCAGGACGAACCCGGCCGCGAAGATGAGCGCCTCCTGCCAGCCCTCGAGACCCTCGCTGTCGGGGTCCGCGAGGTTCGCGGGCTCCGGGGCCACCTGCTCCGGCGGCACGAGCGGCTGCGGCGGCGTGAACGGATTGGACTGCGCGAGCGCCACCGGTGCGGGCACACCCAGCAACAGCAGCGCGGTGATCAGGACGGCGAGCGGATTCCTCATGCGCCCGGAAGTCTGCCGTCTCGACGGCGAGCGAGCATCGCGCAGCCCGCGGCGAGTCCGGCGTTGAAGACGCCGGCGAACCACAGGCCCTGCTTCGCGTACGGGCGCCGTACGGCCGGCGAGGCGCTCCACACGACGTCGGTCAGGACCTCGGTCCCGCGCAGCCAGGCCAACGCCCACCAGTCCTGGGGCTCGTCCCGGACCGCGGCGACCGCGTGCGCCGCGGCGAACGTGAGCCAGATCGGACCGCAGCGCCGGAACAGCTGCCGGGCGTCGTCGGAGGGCGGGTCGTGGCCGATCAGGCGCAGGGTCGTGTCGGGCGCCAGGAGCGCACCGGTCCCGAGCGCCAGGTCGAACCCGATCATCGACCGGTTGGTCAGGCGCACCACGTTCTCGGCAGCGGACATGACGCGGACGCTACCCGGCGGTGCCCGGGCGCGTGGGTGACGCCGCTCCGGGCGGGCCCCCTCGGACGGCCTCCCGGTACATTCAGCCACATGGCCAAGCAGCGGCAGGTCCGGATCGAGCAGAAGAGCGCCCTCGCCCAGATGCAGGCGCTCGAGACCCGTAGCGACGAGGAGCTCATGCGGGAGCAGAAGTACAAGTCCGCCGCGCTGGCCATCCTCGGCGCCCGGGCCGCCGAGCGTTACGACCCGGTCACTGCCCGGAAGTACTTCCAGCAGGCCGTGTCGGCGGCCCGCCCGCAGGAGCGCATGCAGCTGCGCCGCATGGCCGACGCGTCGATCGCGATGGCCGAGCGCAAGCCCGACGAGCTGAAGGCCGCGATGGAGCGACTCGGCCAGGAGGCCCCGTCCCGGCGCCAGCTCTTCCTGCTGCGCCTCGCGGGTCTGCTGGCCCCCGCGCCCGGGGCGCCGCGCTCGGCCCGCATCCGCGGTGTGTTCCTGATCATCCTGCTGATCGTCGCGCTCCTGGTCATCGGATTCCTCCTCGCGGAGCTCCTGATGCTGCCGTTCGGGGGCATCTCCACCGCCGGCGCGTTCTTCCTCGGGATGCTGCTCGTGGCCCTCATCCTCGGCGGTCTGACGATGTTCGGCCGCCGCAAGCAGAAGAAGGCCATCGCGGCCCGCACCGCCGGAGCCTCACCGCCGACGAAGGGCTGACGCGCGGCCGTGTGCGGCCGGTACACCCTCGCGGGACCCGATCCGAGCCAGGTCCGGGAGCGGTTCGCGCTGGGTCCGGAGGTCGAGGTCCGGCGCCGCTGGAACGTGGCTCCCCAGGACGACGTCGTCGCCGTCAGGACCGATCGCGACGGCCGTCGCCGCGGGGACCTGCTGCGCTGGGGTCTCGTGCCGTTCTGGGCCGAGGACCCGCGCGTGGGCGCGCGCATGATCAACGCCCGTGCCGAGACGGTCGCGGAGAAACCCGCGTTCCGCGACGCGCTGCGGGGCCGTCGCTGTCTCATCGCCGCGGACGGGTTCTACGAGTGGCAACCGCGGCCCGACCGGCCCCGCAAGCAGCCGTTCCACATCACCCGGACCGATGGTGCGCCGTTCGCGTTCGCGGGCATCTGGGCCTCCTGGCGCCCGAAGGGAGCAGCCGACGAGGTCGAGCCGCTGCGCACCTGCTCGATCATCACCACGGCCGCGAACGCGCGGATCGCCGACATCCACGACCGCATGCCGGTGATCCTCCTCCCGCAGGACGAGGCGGCGTGGCTCGACACCGACGCCGAGGTCGGTGACGTCCTGCCGCTGCTCCGTCCGCTCCCGGACGGGCTGACCGCCCGACGCGAGGTCGGCTACGCGGTCAACGACGCGCGCCACGACGCGCCCGACTGCCTGGACCCGCCGCAGCCGGAGCCGCAGGGAGCGTTGTTCGACTGACGCGGGCGCGTCGTCGGCTCAGGAGACCTTCAGCGTCGCCTTGGAGATCACGACAGGGGTCTGCGGGACGTCGTTCGGGCCGACCGGCACCTGCTCGATCGTCTCGACGGTGTCGAGGCCCTTGGTGACCTTCCCGGCCACGGCGTACTCCGGCGGCAGTCCGGCGTCATCGCCGCTGACGACGAAGAACTGGCTGCCCGACGTGCCGGGATCCTCGATCTGGGTCTTGGCCATCGCCACGACGCCCTTGGTGTAGGTCGCCGAGGACTTCGGGGACTCGACCACGCTGTAGCCTGGCCCGCCCTGGCCGTCGCCGAGCGGATCTCCGCCCTGGATCACGAACCCGGGGACTATCCGGTGGAAGGTCAGCCCGTCGTAGAACCCGCTCTTCACCAGCGCGGCCATCGAGGCGCTCGTCTTCGGCGAGTTCTTCACGTCCAGGCGGACCGAGAACGACCCGCAGTTCGTCGCGAAGGTGACCGTGTAGGTCTTCGCGGGGTCCAACCCCTCGGAGGGCGCCTCGAGGCGCTGCTCGCCCTTGGGGTCCGGGGCCTCCACGGCCTTGCACCCCTCCGCCGTCACGGTCTCGGCGCCGCCCTCCTCGGGTGTGGTCCCGGCGGGCGCGGTCGTCGTGCCGTCGGTGGCCGCGGTCGAGGACGGCGTGCCCTCGATGGTCGAGTCGTCCCCGCAGGCGGCGAGCGCGAGGATCGGGATGGTGAGCAGGACGGTCAGGAATCGGCGCACAGCGCGCGAGGATACCCTCACTCGCCGTGTCGCTCTCCCCCCTGCTCACCCGGTACGACCACGTGCTGCTCGACCTCGACGGTTGCGTGCGCATCGGCAAGGAGCCCACGCCGCGTGCCGTGGAGGCCGTCGACGCGCTGCGCAACGCCGGCAAGCGGGTGGCCTTCGTCACCAACGACTCGGCGCTGAGCGAGGAGGCGCTGGTCCGGTCCCTGTGGGCCATGGGCCTGCGGGCGGCCGTCGAGGACGTCGTCACGGTCGGCGGGGCGATCCAGTTCACCCTCGCGCAGCGGCCGCAGTGGCGCACGGCGTTCGTGATCGGACCGACCGCCATCTGGGACCACGTGCAGGACGCCGGGACGCGCATCGTCAACGGCACCACGGAGGTGGCCGACGTCGTCGTGGTGACCGGGGCGCGGTCCCTCGGCTTCGAGGACCTCAAGGGAGCCACCCAGGCGGTGCTCGCCGGGGCGGCATTGCTGAGCGGCGGCCGGGACAGGACGTTCCCGATGCCGGACGGCCCGTGGCCCGGTACGGGCGCGGTGACCGCCGCCATCGAGTGGGCGACCGAGCGCGAGGCCGAGATCGTCGGCAAGCCCGACCCGCAGATCTTCCGGACCGCGCTGGACCGTCTGGGCCCCGGTCGGGCCCTGATGGTCGGGGACAGGCTCGACAGCGACCTCGCGGGAGCCCACGCCGCGGGCATCGACGGGGCGATCGTCCTGACCGGCGTGAGCACGAGGGAGCAGGCCCAGACCGCGCGGGCGCCCGCGCCCGTGGCGATCGCCGACACCCTCGCCGACCTGGTGCTGGCGTCGTGAGCACGGCTTCCGAGGCGCGATCAGGGAAGATCTCCGCCGTGTCACGCCGGATCATGCTCATCACCAACCCCACCTCCGGTGGCGGTCGCGCGCTGAAGCTCCTGCCGTCGGTCGAAGCCCGGCTGCGCGAGCTCGGGGTGACCGTGCGCACCGAACGGACCACCAGCCTGGAGCACGGCGCCGCACTCGCCCGTGAGGCCGCCGCCGCGGACGAGATCGCGGTCGCGCTCAGCGGTGACGGCCTGGTCGGGACGGTCGCCGGCGCGCTGCGCGGCCTCCCCGACGGGGTCATGGGCGTCATCCCGGGCGGGCGCGGCAACGACTTCTGCCGGTCGGCCGGTATCCCGCTGGACCCCTTCGAGGCGTGCGAGGTCATCGCCCGCGGCGTGCCGCGACCCATCGATCTCGGGGACGTCGACGGACGGACCTTCATCGGGATCGCGTCCCTGGGCTTCGACTCCGACGCCAACCGGATCGCCAACGAGGCACCCGCGCGTCTGGGCAACCTCGTCTACGTGTACGGGGCGCTGCGGGCGCTGCTGGCCTGGTCTCCCGCGCGGTTCACCATCGAGGTGGACGGCGCGTCCCGCACGTTCACGGGCTGGAGCGTCGCCGCGGCGAACGCCAACGCGTACGGCGGCGGGATGTTCCTGGCCCCCGACGCGAGCCTGCAGGACGGCCTCCTTGACGTGGTGACGACCGCCGACTCGTCCAAGCTGAGGTTCGCGACGTCGCTGCCCAAGGTCTTCAAGGGCAGCCACGTCGAGGAGTCCAGCGTCGACGTGGTGCGCGGGCGTGAGGTCCGCATCAGCGCCGACCGGCCGTTCACCGTGTACGCGGACGGCGACCCGATCGGCGAGCTCCCGGTCGTCGTGAAGGCGGTACCCGCCGCGCTGCGCGTGCTGCTCCCCGACGGCCAGGTGCCATGAGCGACGCCCTGCTGCGGGCGAAGATCGGCGCCGCCCGCGCTTCCGGGGCCCTGTCGCGCCTGGCGGGACGTGGCGGCACCAGCCTGCCCGGCAAGGTGCTCCTGCGGCTGCAGCCGGACGCGATCACCCGTCTGTCGCGCCGCCTGGAGCGCGGGAGCGCGGTCATCTCGGCGACGAACGGGAAGACCACGACGGCGGCGATGGCCGCCTCGATCCTCGAGGGCTCCGGGGCGACGCTCGTCCACAACCGTGCCGGGGCCAACATGGCGGGAGGCGTGGCGGCGACGCTGATGGACGCGGCGCGCAGCCGACGACGGCTGACCGGCGACACCGGCCTGTTCGAGGTGGACGAGTTCTGGCTGGACGGCGTGGTGCCGCAACTGAGGCCCCGGGTCCTCCTCCTCGCGAACCTGTTCCGCGACCAGCTCGACCGCTACGGGGAGCTCGAGACGATCGCCGACCGCTGGGCGGACCTCGTCGGTCGTATCCCGGAGACCCACCTCGTGCTGAACGCGGACGATCCGCTGGTGGCGGACCTCGGGCGCCACCGTGACGGCGACGGGAACGCTCTCGCCGGACCAGGGGTCACCTACTTCGGCGTCGAGGACCCCAGCGCGGCGCGCGACGGGCTGCAGCACGCATCGGACTCCACGACCTGCCGGCGGTGCGGAGCCGACTACGTCTACGACCTCGTCTACCTGGGGCATCTCGGGCACTACCACTGCGATTCGTGCGGTGCGCGCCGCCCGACCCCCGGCCTCAGCGCCCGCGACGTGGTGCTCGACGGTGTCCGTGGCGCCCGGTTCCGACTCGTCGCGCCGGAGGGCGACGTGGCGATCACCCTGCCGCTCCCGGGGCTCTACAACGTGTACAACGCGCTGGCCGCGGCCGCGCTGACACGGGCGCTCGGGGCGACGCTCCCCGAGGTCGCCGCCGGCCTCGCGTCCGTGGGCGCCGCGTTCGGCCGCGCCGAGACGGTGACGATCGCCGGTCGGGAGACCACGCTGATGCTGGTCAAGAACCCCGCGGGCGCCAACGAGGTCCTCCACACCCTGGCCCTCGAGCCCGGGGAGCACGACCTCCTCGCGGTCCTCAACGACAACATCGCCGATGGCCGCGACGTCAGCTGGGTCTGGGACGCCGACTTCGAGGTGCTCGCCCCGCAGGTCCGGCGTGCCACCTGCTCCGGCACGCGCGCCGCGGAAATGGCCCTGCGCCTGAAGTACGCGGGCGTGCCCACGGATCGGATCACGGTCGTCGGCGACCTCTCGAAGGGACTCGATGCCGCCGTCGCCGGTGGCTCGGGTCGCCTGTTCGCCCTCCCCACGTACACGGCGATGCTGGCGCTCCGCGAGGAGCTCGTGCACCGCGGGGTGACCGGGAGCAGCTTCGGATGAGCGCGGTCATGGACCCGGCCCCCGACCCGCTCGTCCTCTGGCACGACCTGGAGTGCGGCGGCTACCACGTCGACCTGCCGCTCTGGCGCGAGCTCGCCGAGCAGGCGCAGGGAGCCGTCCTCGACGTCGGCGCGGGCACCGGCAGGATCACGCTGGACCTCGCGTCCCGCGGGGTCGACGTGACGGCACTCGATCTCGACCCGGTCCTGCTCGACGCGTTGCGCCGCCGAGCGACCGAGCGCGGACTGCGGGTGACGACGCTCACCGCCGATGCGTCGTCGTTCACCATCCCCGGGGCGCGGTTCGGGCTCGTGATCGTCCCCATGCAGACGCTGCAGCTCCTTCCCGGGCCGCGCGCCCGCGCCGGGTTCCTGCGCAGCGCGCGCGCGGTCCTCGCCGCGGGCGGGATCGTCGCGGTCGCACTGGCGGACGCCCTCGACGCGTTCGACGCCGAGCACACCGAGCCGCCGCTGCCCGACATGCGGGAGATCGACGGCGTGGTGTACGCGAGCCGCCCGATCTCGGTCCGGGACCTCGGAGACCGGGTGGCGATAGATCGCCTGCGGGAGACGGTCGACGCCGGCGGCCGCCGCACCGTGGTCGGCAACACGGTCGTGCTCTCGGTCATCGACGCGGCCGGGCTCGCCGCCGAGGCCGTCGCGCTCGGCTACGAGCCGCTGGTGCCGCGCCGGGTTCCGCAGACCGACGAGTACGTGGGCTCGCAGGTGGTGATCCTCCGTGCCTGACCGCACCCTGCGCGTGTGCGCGCTCTACCCGGACCTGATGAACATCTACGCGGACCGGGGCAACCTGCTCCTGCTCGAACGGCGGTGCACCTGGCGCGGCATGGGGTTCGAGCTCGTCGGGGTCGGCCTCGGCGAGGAGATCGACCCGGACGCCCACGATCTGCTCTACCTCGGCGGCGGGCAGGACCGTGACCAGCAACTCGTCGCCGCGGACCTGGCGACCCGCAAGCGCGACGCCGTCCACGCCCACGCGGCCCGCGGCGGCGCGATCCTGGCCGTCTGCGGGGGGTACCAGCTGCTCGGTCACAGCTACGAGCTGGCCGACGAGCGCGTGCCCGGCGTGGGCCTGCTCGACCTGGAGACCGTGCGTCACGACGGCCCGCGGCTCATCGGCAACGTGGCGATCGAGGTCGACCTGCCCGGGACCGGGGGTCCGCGTGTCCTGGCCGGGTTCGAGAACCACGGCGGCCGCACGCATCTCGGTCCGGGCGTCAGGCCGCTGGGCCGCGTGCTGAAGGGGCACGGCAACACCGGCTCGTCCGGGCACGAGGGCGCGGTCCAGGGTGCGGTGGTGGGCACCTACCTGCACGGTCCGCTCCTGCCGAAGAACGCGTGGTTCGCGGACTGGCTGGTGCGGCAGGCGCTCGCACTCGACGTGGGGTTGCCTCCGCTCGACGACGCCCTCGAGGACGCCGCGCACGCGGGAGCCCGCACGGCCGCCGGGCTCTGATCGCGCGACCGCACGGGTTCTTCGCTGAAGGTCGCATTTTTCTGTGCGACGCGGGGTAGGCTGTGCGCCTCCGACCCTGAGAGGGAGCATGAGCGGCTCGCCGACCGCGCACCATCGCGCGGCAACCCTGGAGTTCCGTCACGCCAGCAAGCGGTACCCCCGGGCGACCGAAGCGGCGATCGAGGACCTCAGCCTCGAGATCCCCGCTGGGGAGATCTGCGTGCTCGTCGGTCCGTCCGGGTGCGGCAAGACCACCGCCATGCGCATGGTCAACCGCATGATCGAGATGAGCGGCGGCGACATCCTCCTCGACGGCCGGTCGATCAGCGAGCGCCGCCCGGCGGAGCTCCGTCGCGAGATCGGGTACGCGATCCAGCAGATCGGCCTGTTCCCGCACCAGACCGTGGCCGACAACATCGCGACGGTCCCGCGCCTCCTGGGCTGGGAGCGCGATCGCATCGCCCGCCGGGTCGACGAGTTGCTGGAGCTCACCGGGCTCGATCCTCAGGAGATGCGCGAGCGCTACCCGGCCCAGCTGTCGGGCGGCCAGCGTCAGCGCATCGGCGTCGCCCGCGCCCTCGCGGCCGATCCGCCGCTGATGCTGATGGACGAGCCGTTCGGCGCGGTGGACCCCATCAACCGGGAGCGGCTGCAGAACGAGTTCCTGCGGCTGCAGGCGGAGATCGGCAAGACGATCGTGTTCGTGACGCACGACATCGACGAGGCGATCAAGATGGGCGACCGGATCGCGGTCCTGCAGAAAGGCGGCGTCCTGGCGCAGTTCGCCACGCCCGCTGACCTGCTGATGACGCCGGCCAGCCCGTTCGTGGAGGACTTCGTCGGGGCCGACCGTGCGCTCAAGCGCCTGGCCCTGCAACGCGTCCGGGACATCGACCTGTGGCGGGCCCCGATCGTCCGGGTCGGCGAGCCGGTCCACCGGGCGCGCGCCGCGATCGCGGACTCCGACCTGCCCTTCCCCCTTCTCGTCGACGCCGAGAGCCGTCCGGTCGGCTGGCTGAGCGAGCGGGGCCTGCTCGGCGAGCGCGTCACCCCGGAGCTGCGCTCGCGCGCCACCCCGACCGTGGAGCTCGACGACATCCTCAGGGACGCCTTGTCGGACCTGCTGACGCACGAGACCCAGTACGGGCCGGTCGTCGACGCGCAGGGCCGCATCGCGGGGGTGCTGAGCGTCGAGGTGATCTCCCACGCCCTGGCCGCCCCCGCCTCGGAGGTCCCCAGCCCGACGGAGCGGCTCGAGTGAGCGTCGTGACGCTGGCCCAGGTGCAGCTCCGCGACCGTTCGGCGGGATCGTGCGAGCAGCGCAACGGATTCTGCCCGGACTGGATCGCCGACAACTGGACGAACTACGTCGACCCGACCGTGCGGCACGCGCTCCTGGTCGCCCTCGCCGTGCTGTTCGGCTTCGCGATCGCCTTCGGCCTCGCGCTGCTGGCCCACCGTCGCCGGGTGCTGGTCGCCCCGATCACCGCGGTCACGGGAGTCCTGTACACGATCCCGAGCCTCGCGCTCTTCCTCGTGCTGCTGCCGATCACCGGTCGCGGCATCACCACGGGGGTCGTCGCGCTGACCGCGTTCACGCTGCTGATCATCTTCCGCAACATCATGCTCGGGCTCGACAACGTCCCGGCCGATGCTCGCGACGCCGCCACCGGCATGGGGATGACCGATCGCCAGGTGCTCTGGCGTGTCGAGCTGCCCCTCGCCGTTCCGGAGATCGTCGCGGGCCTGCGGGTGGCCGCGACCACGACGGTCGGCCTGGCCGCCCTCGCGTTCTTCGCCGGCGCCGGGGGCCTCGGCGGAGAGATCTACAGCGACCTGACCTTCAAGAGCAACATCGTCGTCGCCGGTGGGCTGTGCCTGCTGCTGGCGGGTCTGTTCGACGCGCTGTTCGTCCTGATCGAGCGGCTGATGACGCGATGGCGCCGGGCGGTGCCCGCATGAGCCAGTTCGGCGACGCCATCGACTTCATCTTCACCAGCCGGGAGTCGCGGACCGGCGGCGTGCAGATCGGTGGCTCCCAGATGCTCGACCTGCTCTGGAAGCATCTCGAGCTGAGCGCGGTCTCGATCGCCCTGGCGATCCTCGTCGCCGTGCCCCTCGGCCTGGCCATCGGGCACACCGGGCGCGGAGCGTTCTTCGCCCAGTTCGTGGCCAACGCCGGTCGCGCGGTGCCGAGCCTCGCCCTGATCGCGTTCTTCGTCGCGTACATCGGTGTGGGCTTCACGAACGTCACCCTCGCCCTGGTGCTCCTCGGGATCCCGCCGATCCTGGGGAACACCTACGTCGGCGTGCGGCAGGTCGACCCCGACATGGTCGACGCCGCCCGCGGCATGGGCCTGACCGAGCTGCAGGTCCTTGGCCGCGTGGAGCTGCCCCTGGCGGTGCCCACGATCTTCGGGGGCATCCGCAACTCGGTCATCAACATCGTCGCGACCGCCACCATCGCCCCGCTTGCCGGCGTCGTGACGCTCGGCGACCCGATCATCAACGCCTCGGTCTACGGCGATGCGGGACGCCTCGGCGCGGCGATCGTCGTGGCCGTCCTGGCGATCGCCAGCGAGATCATCTTCGCGGCGCTGCAGCGCCGAGTGACCCCCCGCGGCATCCGTCCGGAACGCCGTCGTCGCATGCTTCGTCCATCGAGTAGGAAGGTGCCGGTAACCCCATGACCACCACAGCAACCCGTCGGCTGCTCGCCGCGCTGCTCGCCGTCTTCGCCGTCCTGGCGATCTCGGCGTGCGGAGATGACTCCGACAACGGGTCCGCGGCCCAGTCGACGTCACCCACGGAGACCGCAGCGGGCAGCAGCACGGCGATCGTCGCCAACCCGGCGAACGCGTCCGTCCCGGAGATCACCATCGCGTCGAAGAACTTCACCGAGCAGTTCATCCTCGGTGAGATCTACGCCCAGGCTCTCGAGGCCGCCGGCTACAAGGTCAAGAAGCAGCTCAACCTCGGCTCGGAGCAGATCGCGTTCAAGGCGATCAAGCAGGGAGACGTCGACGCCTACCCGGAGTACACCGGGACCGCCCTGACGTCGTTCTTCGACGTCAAGACCGACGACATCCCCAAGGACGAGCAGCAGGCCTACGAGCGGACGAAGCAGGGGTTCGCGGAGAGCGAGTTGACCGCGCTGCCCCCGACGCCGTTCACGGACTCCAATGCCGTCGGGATGACCAAGAAGCGTGCCGACGAGCTGGGGATCAAGACGATCAGCGACCTCGCCGACAAGAGCGCGGACCTGACGATGTCGGGCTCACCGGAGTGCCGTCAGCGCACCGACTGCCTTCTCGGCATCGAGAAGACCTACGGCGCGAAGTTCAAGAAGTACGTCCCCGTGGACCTCGCGCTGCGTCATGAGGTGCTGACCAAGGGGCAGGCCGATGCCTCGATCGTGTTCAGCACCGACGGGCAGATCGTCCAGCAGGACCTCGTCGTCCTCGAGGATGACAAGGAGCTGTTCCCGCCCTACAACGTGACGCTCGTCGTCCGCGACGAGGTGCTCGAGGCGGCGGGGCCCGACCTGGCGAAGGTCGTCGAGCAGGTGCAGGCGGGGCTGTCGACCGAGGTGATGCAGGAGCTCAACTCCCGCGTGGACCTCGACAAGCAGAAGCCCGACGTGGTCGCCAAGGCGTACCTGACCGAGTCCGGGTTCCTGGAGTAGCCGCCTGGGAACGACGCCGCTCAGCGGACGCCGCTGGAGCCGAAGCCGCCCGCGCCGCGGGCGGTTTCGTCCAGCCCCTCGCTTTCGACGACCTCGACGAGTGCCGGGGTGATGAGCACGAGCTGCGCGATCCGGTCGCCGGGCTCCCAGGTGAACGGGTGCTCGCGATCGGTGTTCAGGAGCAGGACCCGCAGCTCACCGCGGTAGTCCTCGTCGATCAGCCCGGGCGCGTTGACCAGGGCCACGCCGGAGCGGGCCGCCAGGCCGCTGCGGGGCAGCACGAGGCCGGCGTGGCCCGGCGGCAGGCCGATCGCGATGCCGGTGCGGACCATCGCACGCGCCCCCGGCTCCAGCACGCCACCGTCGAGGGCGCGCAGGTCGTACCCGGCGTCGGTGGCGTGGGCGCGCTCGGGCAGGCGGGCGCGAGGATCCAGGCGCTGGACCCGCAGCATCAGGCCGGGGTCGGCGCCGACCAGCGCTGGAAGCGCTCGGCGATCGCAGCGGGCAGCCGTGCCCGGATGCGGACACCGTCGGCGGTGTCCTCGCGTTCGAGGTCGCCTGCGAGCTCATGGAGCTCGGCGAGGCGCGCGCCCTCCTGGTAGGGGACGAGCAGCTCGACGGTGCGCAGGGTCCGCTCGAACTCCTGGGCGATCCGCTCGGTGAGCGCCTCGACGCCCTCGCCGGTCTGCGCGCTGACGAGGACCGCGTCGGGATGCCGGAACGTGAGCTCCGCCCTGCGTTCCGGGGACATGGCGTCGGCCTTGTTGAGCACCAGCAGGCGCGGCCGGTCGCCCGCGCCGATCTCCTCGAGCACGTCCTCCACGGCCTTCAGCATGAGGAGCATCTCGTCCTCCTCCACGGAGCCGTCGACGACGTGGAGGACCAGATCCGCCAGCCGCGTCTCGTCGAGGGTGGCGCCGAACGCCTGGACGAGCTGGTGCGGGAGCTTGCGGATGAACCCGACGGTGTCGGTGAACAGGTAGGGCCGGCCGGCGAGCTTGGTGGTGCGCGTGGTGGGGTCGAGCGTGTGGAAGAGACGGTCCCGCACGCCGACGCCCGAGCCCGTCAGCTGGTTGAGCAGCGTCGACTTGCCGGCGTTCGTGTACCCGGCGAGGGCCACCTGCGGGAGGTGGGCGCGGTCGCGCTCGGCGCGCATGGTCGCCCGGGAGCCCTTGACCTCCTCGAGCCGGCGCTTGAGGGCGGCCATGCGGGTGCGAGCCAGGCGCCGGTCGGTCTCGATCTGCGACTCGCCGGGTCCACGCGTGGCGAAGCCGCCGCTCGACACGCCGCCGAGGCGTTCGAGGTGCGTCCACAGGCCCCGCATGCGGGCCATGTTGTACTGCAGCTGGGCGAGCTCGACCTGGAGCTTGCCCTCGGCGCTGTTCGCGTGCGCCGCGAAGATGTCGAGGATCGTCGCCGTGCGGTCGACGACCGGGATGCCGACGGCCTCCTCGAGGTTGCGCTCCTGCCGGGCGGTGAGCTCGTCGTCGCAGGCGATGAGGTTGGCGTCGGCGGCCTTCGCCAGCGCCTTGACCTCCTCGAGCTTGCCGGGACCGAGGTAGGTGTTGGGGTGCGGCTTCTCCCGGTGCTGGACCGCCTGTCCGACCACGGCCACGCCCGCCGTGCGCAGGAGCTCCCGGAGCTCGGAGAGATCCTCCCCTTCCTCGAGGGCCGCGATGCAGAAGGCGCGCTGCTTGGCCCGGAACGTCGGGTCGTCGCCGTGGTGCGCGGCCGTTGGGGTCGCTCTTCCGTTGCGGTTGCGTTCCATCGAGTTCCCATAGCGTCGCATACGCGTGCGGGTCCGGTGACGGGCCGGCCGATCGCCCGTCGGATTACCTAGGCAGCACCTAGGCGTACAACCGCTCGCGCCGCTACGCTCGAACCGATGCGCCTCCCCCTCGTCCTCCTGCTCGCGGCGGCCGCCCTCACCGGGTGCGGCGACGCGACGTCGGACGGGTCGGACGACGTCCGGCTCCGGGTCTCCGCCGCGACCTCGCTGAAGGTGGCCTTCACGGCCTACGGACCCGCGCTGCGCGGCGCCGACGTCAGCTTCAGCTTCGCCGGCTCCGACCAGCTCGCGGGACAGATCCGCAGCGGCGTGCGTCCCGACGTGTTCGCGGCGGCCAACGCGGAGCTGCCGCAGGCCCTGCACGCAGAGGGCCTCGTCGAGCGACCGGTCGCCTTCGCACGTAACCGGCTCGTCCTCGCCGTGCCGGCGGACGGAAGCCGGGTGACCGATGTGGGAGACCTCGACGCACCCGGCGTGCGGCTGGCGATCGGCGCTCAGGGGGTCCCGATCGGCGACTACGCGCGCGCCGTCATCGGACGGCTCGGCCCCGCGAGCGCGGCGGCGATCCTGGCGCGGGTCCGCAGCGAGGAACCCGATGTCGGCGGGATCGTCGGCAAGGTCGCCGCCGGAGCGGTCGACGCGGGCTTCGTCTACGCGACCGACGTGAAGGCAGCGGGCGGACGACTGCGAGCACTCGCCCTCCCGGACCGGCTCCAGCCCGAGGTCGTGTACGCGGCCGCGGTCGTCCGGGGCGCGTCGCAACCGGCGGCCGGACGGGCGTTCATCAGCGGCCTGCGTGGCGGTGCCGGCGCCGCGGCGCTGCGTTCGGCCGGATTCCTCCCGGTGCCGTAGCGATGCGCCTGCGTGCCCCATCCCCCTTCCCCCTGGTCGCCGGCGTCGCGCTCGCGATCGTCCTGGCGTTCCTGGCGATCCCCCTGGTGGCGGTCTTCGTCGACGTCCCCCCCGGCGACCTGCTCCGCGCGCTGGACGACCCCAGCGCACGCGACGCGCTGCGGCTGTCGCTGGAGACCTCGCTCATGGCCCTCGGCCTGATCATCGCGCTCGGCACCCCGGCGGCGTGGCTGCTGGCCACCCGCCGGTTCCGCGGCCGCGCCGTGCTCCTGACCCTCGTCGAGCTGCCGCTCGTCGTTCCCCCGGCGGTCGCCGGCATCGCCCTGCTCGCCGCGCTCGGGCCCCAGGGGCTGTTCGGCGGGGCCCTGGCGGACCTCGGCATCGAGCTCGTCCTGCAGCGGGCCGGCGTCGTGGTCGCGCTGACCTTCGTCGCGAGCCCCTTCTACATCCGGCAGGCGGTCGCGGCGTTCGAGTCCGTCGACCGTCGCCTGCTGGAGGCGGCACGGACCCTCGGGGCGGGCGAGGCCCGGACGTTCCTGCGCGTCGCCGTGCCCCTGGCGCGTCCGGGCCTGCTCGCCGGAGCCGCGCTGGCCTGGGGCCGCGCCCTCGGGGAGTTCGGCGCGACCCTGATGTTCGCCGGATCGTTCCGCGGTGTGACGCAGACCGCCTCCCTGGCGATCTACGAGCGGTTCGCCACCGACTTCACCGCGGCCCTGGCCCTCTCGGCGGTGCTCGTCGCTGCGAGCGCCGCGATCCTGCTGATGACCAAGCTCGCGATGGTCGGCTCGGAGGAGCTCCACGGTGCTCAGCGCTGAGATCCGTCGCGCGGTGCGGGACGTCACGCTCGACGTGCGCCTGGACGCGCGCCCCGGTCGCCCGCTCGTGCTGGTCGGCCCGTCCGGGGCCGGCAAGACGACGCTGCTGCGGATGATCGCCGGACTGCTGCGACCGGACGCCGGGCGGATCAGCTGCGCCGGCGCCGTCTGGTTCGACGACGGCAGCGGCATCGACCTGCGGCCCGAGCAGCGCCGGTGCGCGCTGCTGCACCAGGACGACACGCTCTTCCCGCACCTGCGGGCCTGGCGCAACGTCGCGTTCGGCCTCCACGGTCGCGCGCCGCGCGAGCGGCACGCCCGCGCGCTCGACGTGCTCGGCCAGCTCGGCGTGGAGCGCCTCGCGGACGCCTACCCGCGGGCGCTGAGCGGCGGGGAGCGACGGCGCGTGGCCCTCGCCCGGGCCCTGGCCGCGGAGCCCCCGGCGCTCCTGCTCGACGAGCCGTTCACCGGGTTGGACGACGCCGCCCGCGAGGACGCGCGCGCCGCGGTGCGCGCGGCCGTCGCGCTGGCGGAGGTCCCGGTGATCCTCGTCACGCACGACCTCGCCGACGCCAGGGCGCTCGACGCCGACGTGCTCGCGCTCGCGGACGGGCGCCTGACCTCCCCCGAAGCGGCCTGACCCGGGGATACTCCTCCCGTGAGCGGCGAGCACATCCCCATCGGGACCGCAGCGACCGCGCTGGGGGTCAGCATCGACACGCTGCGGCGGTGGGAGCGCGCCGGCCGGGCGACGTTCGGGCGCGAGGGCAGCCGGCGCGTGATGGCCGCCGACGAGCTCGCCCGCCTGCTGCGGGAGCGGGCCTCGAGCGCCCCGGCGCGGACCAGCGCCCGCAACCGGCTGCGGGGCGTCGTCGTCGCCGTCGAGCGCGACGGCGTGATGGCGAAGGTGGATCTCGCGTGTGGACCGTTCCGCATCGTCTCCCTGATGTCGCGGGAGGCGGCCGACGAGCTCGGGCTCGCGCCGGGGGTGACCGCGTCGGCGGTCGTGAAGGCCACGACGGTCGTGGTCGAGCGCTGATCCGGGCCGGTGGGTCAGGCCAGCGTGGCGCGTTCCGGCGGTGGCAGCTTCTCGTAGCTGGGCGCCAGCTCCGCGACCGGCAGCACGATCACGCCCTCCCGGGGATCCCCGACCCAGGATCCCGTCCCCTCCGCCAGCGTGTAGGCGGCGTAGGCCGCGGCGCAGGCGTCGAGCTCGTCCAGGGTACGGTGCCAGAGGCCCCCGTCCTCGTCGATGATCCGACGCAGCTTCAGTGCGGCGATCCGCTGCTGCAGCCCCCACGGCGTGCGCTTGGGCGACGGCCGGTGCCCGAGGAGCGCGCAGAACACGGCGTCCGGGTAGGTCTCGACGACCCGGCCGTTGCGGACCGCCCCGTCGCCCACGGGCGCGGAGACCACGCCCGCCGTGTCCGGCCGGTAGACCCCAAGGTCCGCCAGCGCGTCGAAGAGCGCGAACCCCTGCGTCATCCAGGTCTCCCACTGCGACAGGGCCTGCCCCATCGCGGGCACGGGGTAGAGCGGCAGGCGGCGCTGGAACAGCAGGGCGTCGCAGACCCGTGAGCGTTCGTAGCGCCCCGCCGGCAGGGCCAGCTGATCACGCAGCGGCTCCCCGGGCGCCAGCAGGTCGAGCCGCGGCCCCGACGGCGCGTCGATGCCCACGACCACGCCGCCACGTCCGAACCCGAGGACCGTCCGGACAACGGCATCGACGTCACCCGGCGCGTAGAACGTCGCGACGAGCTCGGTCTGGCCGTCCGTCCCCCGACGCTCGTGCAGGGTCACGAGCTGTTGGTTGGACGCCTTCGCCGATACGTCGATCCCGCAGTACCTCATCGCCCGCCAACGATAGTGCCCAGCGGTCGCGCCGCCGCACCACGCCCTGTCGATTAGGGTTCGACGCGTGTCCCCGGCTGCGTCCGATGCCCAGCTCGGTGAGCGTCTCGCCGCCAGGACCCTCGAGCTGATCGACATCCCGTCCGAGTCGCGGGAGGAGCAGCCGCTCGCCGACCATGTGTGCGCCCTCCT
>NZ_JBFIGP010000040.1:0-20942 GCF_041602235.1 Paraconexibacter sp. | reverse complement strand
GGGGTCGTCGACGTCGACCATCAGCGGCACGGTGACCCCGAGCCGGAGGTCCGACAGCGCGAGCCGTGACATGGCCTGCCGGTGCCTGACGTCGTAGGACCGATCGGAGAGCTCGACCGTCAACTCGAACTCGACCACGTCGGGTTCGGCCGGTGACAGCCGGCGGATCCCGACGACCGTACCCCGGGCCCGCTGACCCTGCGACAGGAGTTCATCGTCACGCACGGCGGGCATGGTGGCCCCGGTGACGCCCGGCGACAACCCCTGAGTTCTCCGATCTGCGTGATTCAGGGGGGTCCTACTCTGGAAATCGTGTCGTCGGGAGCCTACGCTGCCGACATGCGCGGTGAGGCACCAGCGCTGCACGGACGTGCGAAGTTGATCGCAGAACTCGAGACGGCCGTCCACAGCGCGAGTAGGGGCCACGGTCAGGTGGTCCTGCTCGAGGGCGGGCAGGGGATCGGAAAGACCGGCCTCCTCCGCGCGGCCCGCGCCACGGACGCTGCCCGCGACGTGCAGTGGCGGCAGGCTCGCGGGAGCGATCGCGAGACCGACTTCGCGTTCGGCGTGGTGCGTCAGTTGTTCGAGGACATCGTCACCGGGGCCCCGGACGCCCTCTCGGGCGCGGCCGCGCTCGCGGCCGACGCCGTCCGGCCGCTCACGGAGCCCGGCGCCGCCTCGACGGAGATCACGCACGCCGTGACCCATGGCCTGTTCTGGCTCGTCGCGGACCTGGCCGATCGGGGTCCGCTCGTCCTCTGCGTGGACGACATCCACTGGTCCGATGCCGCCTCGGTGCGGTTCCTCGACCACCTCGCCGTCCGGATCGAGGGCATGCCCGTCCTCGTGCTGGCCGCGGCGCGGTCCGGCGAGGGCACCATGGCCTTCGGACCCGTCGCGCGGCTCGCCGAGCAGCCGACGGCCCGCACGCTCACCGTCCCCCCACTCGACCGTGACGCCGTCGCCACCGTGGTACGAGACCGCCTCGGACCGCAGGCAGGACCCGATCTCTGCGACGCGTGCGGTACGGCCAGCGGCGGCAACCCGTTCCTGCTGACCGAGCTCCTCGACGAGCTCGCGCGCACCTCGCAGGGCGCGCTGAGCGAGGCGGCCAGCGTCGCGGAGCTCGCTCCCTCGGCGATCATCCGCAGCCTCCAGCTGCGGCTGGAGCACCTCGCCGGGGACGCGGGTCGGCTCGTGCGTGCCGCGGCGCTGCTGGGCGATGGCGCCGACCTGGCGATCGCCGCGCACATCTCGGGCCTCACCTTCGACGACGCCGCCGAGGCGGCCGACGAGCTCGTGCGATCCTCGGTCCTGCTCCCCGGTCGTCCGCTGCGCTTCGTGCACCCGGTCGTGCAGAGCGCCGCACTCGCACTGGTTCCGAGCGCCCGGCGCAGCGCCATGCACCGGGCAGCGGCGATCCGGCTCGATCGGGTCGCCCAGCTCGACGCCGCCGCCGCCCACGCGCTGGCCACCGACCCTTGCGGGGACCCTGCCGTCCTCGACCTGCTGCGCCGCGCCGGCCGCTCGGCCCGCGCCCGCGGCGTCCCCGACGTCGCATCCACCTACCTGCGTCGCGCGCTGCGCGAGCCTCCAGCAGAGGCCGACCACGCCGACGTCCTGCTCGAGCTCGGCACGGCGGCCGCCCTCGCGGGCGAGGAGGACGCGGGCTTCCTTCTGGAGGAGGCGCACCGGCGGGCCCCCAGCCCCGGAGCGCGGCTGGCCGCAGCGCTCGCGGCCGGCGACCTGCTCGCGCTGCGCGGTCGGCCGGCGGAGGCCGTCGACATCGTGCGGGACGCCCTCGCGGGCGACGAGCTCCCGACGGAGATGCAGGACCTGGCCCGCGGCATGCTGGCGATGTGGTCGATCACCACCGTGACCGGCCGTCGCGCCAGCGCCACGGTGATGCCGCCGGCCTCGAGCCTGGTTCGCGTGCTGGGCGCCGACGCCCCACCCCCCCTCCTGGCGATCGCCGCCTTCGAGCTCGCCGCCGCGACCGGGACCGCCACCGAGGCCATCGCCACCGCGCATCGCGCGTGGGCCGATGGCCAGATCATCCACCTGTTCCCGCCCGGTGCGCCCTTTCCGTTCATGGCCATCTTCGGTATCGCCCTGGCCGGAGACCTCGCCTGTGCGGAGCGGTGGACCGCCGAGGCGGAGCGTGCGTCCACCGCCGCCGGATCGGCGCTCGGCGCCTTCGGCGCCTCGATGCACCGGGCCCGTCTGCGGCTCACCCGCGGCGACGTCCGCGGCGCCGCGGCCGACGCCCAGGGCGCTCTGGAGATCGCCCGGCAGGGCGTGCGGATGGCGTTGCTCCAGCCGCTCGCCGTCGCCACGTTGATGACGACGCTCGTGGAGTCGGAGCGGCTCGCCGAGGCGGAGGCGCTCGCTGCCGAACCGCACGCCGGCGTGGACCCGTCCTCGAAGTTCTCGATCCCGTTCTTCGCGGCCAGGGCATCGGTCCACGCCGCCCGTGGACGGCATGCGGAAGCCCTCGCCGACCTGGAGATCTGCCGGGCGTGGGAGCGGGCATGGTCGGCTCCTGCCGGTGCCTGGACCGACTGGCGCCTGCAGGCGACGCGCGCACACCTCGCTCTCGGCGACCGCGACAACGCCGAGCGCCTCGCGCGCGAGGCCCTCGAACGGGGCTCGCACTTCGGGTCCGCGCAGGCGGTCGGGCTCGGGCTGCGGGCGAAGGCGCTGGTGGCGAGCGGTGCTGTCGCGGCGGACCTGGCGCAGGAGTCGGCGCGCACGCTGCGCGAAGGTGGCCTGATCCTGGAGGCGGCGCGGTCGACCCTGCTGCTGAGCCTCGCCCTCCGGGCCGTCGGTCAGGTGGACCGGGCGCGGGAGCTGGCCTGCGACTGCGCGGCCACGGCGGACCGCCTCGGGGCACACACCCTCCACGGCGAGGCGTCACGGGCGCTCATCGCGATGGGCGCGCGTCCGCGACGCCGTCCCTCCACCGGCATCGATGCGCTGACCGCGGCGGAGCGTCGGGTCGTCGACCTGGCTGCGGACGGCATGACCAACCGCGAGATCGCGCAGACCCTCTTCCTGACCCCGAAGACGGTGGAGAACCACCTCACCGCCGCGTACCGCAAGCTCGGGATCACGTCCCGCGCAGGTCTGAGCGACGCGCTCGGCGCGGCCGAGACCGTCTGAGGACTACGCCCGCGCGGGGCTCGCGGCCGCGGCGGCGGCGGCCGCCGTGGAGCGCACCGGGGCCGGGGTGAGAGCACCGGCGACGATGACCATCGCGAACGCGAGCGCGCTGGCGACGATGCCGACGGCGTCGCCCGGCATCGGGTCGCCGAAGACGACGATGCCACCGGCGATGCAGGAGATGTTCGCCGCCGTGCCCGTGATCGCGATGACCTCGACGGCCTCTCCGTCCTGGAGAGACTTCGCGGAGGCGTAGAACGCCGCGGCGGATGCGGCGACCGCGACGAACAGCCAGGGGCTGAACAGCGCGCTCATCCCGACCATCCCGATGAGCTCGGTCAGGGCCTTCACGGCGATGTTGCAGACGCCGAACAGGATGCCGGTCGCCGCAGCCAGCATGACGCCGTGGTGCTCAGCAGGGGCCCCGGCGCGGGGACCCAGGAGCAGCAGGGCACCGAGGCCGATCAGGCCGGCCTCGAACGCCACCATCGCCTGGAGCGAGAAGCCGTGGGCCTCGTGGCCGCCGGGCATCGTGAAGGCGAGGACGGCCAGGCCCGCGCCCATGAGGCCAAGACCCCACCACTGCCGACGATCCACCGCGAACCCGAAGATCTTGTCCGCCATCACCGCGATGAGCACGACGCCGCTGGAGAGCACGACCTGGACGGTCGAGAGCGGAGCGAGCGCGATCGCGCCAACGTGCAGCACCCAGCCCACCAGGCCGAGCAGCATGCCGAGCGCGAACCACTTCGAGCTCCACAACGAGCGTGCCGTACGCAGCGGGTGCCGCACGCTGACGCTCGGCACCTCGTTGCAGCCGCGGTGCTTGTAGAAGAAGCCCAGGTTCGCGGCGAGCGCGCACAGCAGGGCGAGGAGGATTCCGAGTTGGATCATCACAAGTGTTTGGGTTGCCGGGCCGCCGCGGGACAGTGGCGACGGTTGCGGTCATGCCATTCATCGACCCATCGGTTCGTGGGCTTGACCGTTGCCGGCGTCAGGAACCTTACCGACTCCTTGCGACACATACGCTCCCCGCCGAGAAAAGTCACCATGTAGGCGCATATGCCCAGCAAACCCCTGCTTCTCGTCGACGTCGACGGCGTGATCTCGCTGTTCGGATTCCCCCTCAACGATCGTCCAGACGGGTCCTGGCACCAGATCGACGGCATAGCCCATCTCCTTTCGGGCCAGGCGGCCGGGCACCTCCTGGACCTGATGTCGGACTTCGAGCTCGTGTGGTGCACCGGATGGGAGGAACGGGCCGACGAGCACCTTCCCCGCCTGCTCGGCCTCCCCCGGCTCCCGTGGTTGTCGTTCGACCGCAATCCGGGGCGCGGGAACGCCCACTGGCAGCTCGCCGCGATCGACGGCCACGCCGGCGACCGCCCGGTGGCCTGGCTCGACGACGCGCTCGACGAGCACTGCGACGACTGGGCCCGGGCCCGCTCGGCGCGAGGCGCGGCCACCCTCCTGGTGCGGACCGATCCCGCGACGGGCCTCACCGTCCGCGAGCGCGACGTCCTGGCAGGCTGGGCGCGGGGCCTGGTCCTCAGCTCCAGACCTGGCGCGCGCTGACCTCGTAGTCCGCGGCCCCGGCAGCGACCAGCGCCGCGAGCTGCCGAGCCTCGTCGCTGCGCTGCACGAACCGCAGCTCCGATCGACCGACCGCGCGCACCCACGCCGCGTGGAACGCCTGCGCCCGATCGCGCCGGCGGGCGAGGTCCGCCGGCACGGCGTGCCACCGCACGTCCAGCGGGTCGCGGCGCCGGAGCACCTCCCCGAGCATCCGCAGCGGCCCCCGGCCCGGTACCCGCATGGGCCGCGAGACCGCGTAGCGCGGCGTCTCGACCACGCCGAGGAGCTGCTCGATGGCCGTCGACAGCAGCGCCGCCTGCGGTGCGGTCCCCGCCCGCAGACGACACCGCAGGTAGCCCGACGCCCGCGGCTCGACCACCAGCGACGCCGCGACCTCGGGCGAGAACTCGCCGAGGGCCTCGTACGCCTCGACCACCGCGCGTGCGACCGCGTCGAGCGGCGGGAGCGGCGGCGCGAGCTCCGCGGACCGGCGCAGCCGCACGGCAGCCCAGCCCAGCGCCAGCGGGGTCAGCGCCAGTCCCGCGAGCGCCGCGGGCGCGACGAGCGCCCCGACGACGGCGCCCGCCCCCAGCGTGCCCGCCAGGGCCAGGGGTCCCCGTTGCTCGATCGGCAGGTGAAGCTCCCGTCCCGGCGCGAGCGCTCCCGTCCGGAGCGGCTCGCCGTCCCGGGCGGGCCGCACCGTCACCGTCGACCGCTCGACGGCCTCGTACGGCGTCCCGATCGCCCACCGCTCCCGGGCCGCCGCGTGGTCGGCCGCCCGCGCCCGCATGGCAACGTCGATCTCGGCGAGCGTCCGCGCCGGCGGTGGGGCGAACGGGCTGAGATCGGGATGCACGTGGGACGGCCCGGCCTCGATGACCCCGTCCTCGGCTGGAGCCAGGAGGTGCACGTGCTTGCGGACGAACCGCCGGTAGTCGGCGCTGCCCCGCACGAGATCGGGCGCGAGACACACCACGTCCCAGTTCGACGCGATCTTCTCCGGCTGCTCCGGGTCCAGCCGCAGGGAACGCCCGCGCATCTGCCGCACGCTCACCCCGGTCGTCGCGACCGTCAGGTCGACGAGGACGTTCACGCACGGCGCATCCCAGCCCTCCCCCAGCAGCGCCCGCGTTCCGACCAGGACGCCGGTGCTCCCGCCGGCCAGTGCCGCGGTCGCCCGAGCCACCCACACGCGCGGCGCCCAGCCCGCGCCGTCGGCGGGCCGCAGCTCGACCAGCCCGTCATCGTCGACCACCGGCGGCGCGGGACGATCCAGGCCCAGCGCCGCGACGAGGGCATCGTGATCGGCCGGCACGCAGCGCAGCGCGCGCCCGCTCACGAGCAGCGGACGGAGCGGCGCCGTCCGCACGTCGTCGGCGAGGGCCACGACCGCCCGGACCGCCGTGCCCGCGGCGGGGTCCAGGACGCCGACCAGCCCCGCGTCGGCGCGGCGCTCCGCCCGCTCGGCGTCGCACAGCACGCAGCCTCGCAACGCCGGCCCGCGTGCCTCCTGCTCAGTGGCGAGCACCTCCACCAGCGCCAGCGGCTTGGCCGCCGACCGCGTCAGGAGCCGGTCGACCTCCGAGCGCCCGCGGCGGATCCCGGTCCTGGTCAGCGTGAAGCCCAGGTCGCGGAGCGCGGCGGCGACGGCCTCGAACCGGGCGGCAGCCTGCGGCGAGGGGTCCGCCGACAGCGCGTGCATCGCGTAGTCCTCGAGCAGGACGATCCAGTCGTCGAGGTCCGGGGGCTCGCGGAAGGACTCACCGCGGGGCGCTCCCGTCGGCGGCGGCAGTCCGGCCGACAGCAGGAACCGCACGCCGGCCCGGGCGAGTGCCGGCCGGCGCTGCTGGAAGCTCGCCCACGGGATCTCGTCGTCCCCCTCGCCGGCGCCACGATGGCGCATGCGGCGGATCACCCACTCCGGGAAGGGCAGCACGTCGCCTGCGCCCTCGTCGTCGTGCAGGGCCGTGATGAGCTCCGCGAAGCGCACGTCGTGCTCCGCGAGCCAGGCGCGCTCGGACGCCAGCGGCTCGCAGAACCACGCGAGCTCCTGGTACGGCGCCAGGAAGCCGTCGCGGACGACCGCCGGCGTCGGCACGGAGAAGTCCACCGGCCCGAGGATCGTCTCGTAGAGGTCCGCCTCGTCGGTGGACATCTCCTGCGGCGGCGTCGCGGTGAGCCCGATGACGTGCACGTGCTGCTCGGCGAGGAGCTCGGCCAGGACGGCCCGCACGACGTAGCCCCACAGCGAGGCCAGGTGATGGCACTCGTCGAGCACCACGGTCCCCGTCCCACGGGCCCGCAGCGCGTCGACCCGGGCGCGCGCCCCCCGGTCCAGGAGGTCGCCGAGCTCGAGCTCCGGGTGCTCACCCCGCGCGACCTCCCGCTTGATGGCGGCGACGATCCGACCGATCTGGCCCTCGCGTCGCCGGGCGGCCTCCCCGGCCCAGGCGCGGCTCGCCGCCGCGACGGCGTCGGGAGGCTCGCCGGTCGCCGCCGCGCGCTCGGCGACCCACCGTCCCACGGCGACGTCGCGGAGCGCGGCCCCGGGGTCCTCGAGGCGGCACAGCGCCTGGTAGGTCAGCACCGTGACCGGCCGACCGGTCTGCTCGGGGTCCGTGGTGAGCAGTCCCTCCCCCCCACACGCGCGCAGGGTCGCGAGCCACTGCTGCTGCACCGCCTGGTTGGGCACGAGGACGAGCGCCGGCCGACCGCACCGGCGCACGAGCTCCACGCCCATCACGGTCTTGCCCGAGCCTGGGGGCGCCACCAGGTGGGTCCGGCGCCGCCCCGCCTCACGGTCGGCGTCGAACGCGTCGAACGCGAGCTCCTGGTAGTGACGCCAACCGCCGGGAAAGCGCAGGTCGGTCACGGTCTGGGCGCCCACGCGGCGCAGCCTACGCGCGCGTCCCGGCCGACGCGAGACCCGGAGAGGCCCAGCACGACGTAGGGCCCGCCGGAGCGGGCCCTACGAGGTCACTGCGACGCTCTCGTCGCGGCTACTTGTCCGACGGAGGCACGTCGAGGTCGGCGAGCTCCTCGGCGAACCCGGGGTCCGTGCCGCCGACGCCGATGTCCTCGAGCGTCGAGATGTCGTTGTCGAACGCCGAGCCGAACCCGCCGAGCCCGCCGTCGCCCTCGAGGAGCTCCGCGGCGATCTCGTCCTGGTCCAGCAGCCCGACGTCGTCCATCGCGCGGGGCAGCGGCTCCGACGGCTCGATCTCGATCCGGCGGTAGCGCTTGAGGCCCGTGGCCGCCGGGATGAGCTTCCCGATGATCACGTTCTCCTTCAGGCCGTTGAGGGTGTCCTTCTTGCCCTCGAGCGCCGCGTCGGTCAGCACCTTCGTCGTCTCCTGGAAGGACGCGGCCGACAGGAACGAGTCCGTGTTCAGGGAGGCCTTGGTGATGCCGAGGATGATCTCCTCGTACTGGGCGGTCTCGCCCTTGGCCTTCTTGACGCGGGCGTTCTCCTCCGCGAACTCGTAGCGATCGATCATGGCGCCGGGCAGGTAGTTCGTGTCGCCCTTCTGGTCGACACGGACCTTCTTGAGCATCTGCCGGACGATCAGCTCGATGTGCTTGTCGTTGATGTCCACGCCCTGGGACTTGTAGACCTCCTGCACCTCCTTGACGAGGTAGCGCTCGGTCTCGGTCCGGCCGCGGAGACGCAGCAGGTCGTGCGGGTACAGCGAGCCCTCGCTGAGCGGCTTGCCGGCCTTGACCTGGTTGCCCTCGTCGACGAACAGGCGCGTCCGCGGGGTGAACGTGTAGCGGTGCTCCTCCCCGGCCTCGTCGGTGATGACGACCACGGCGGCCTTGTCGCTCTTCTCGATCGACACGACCCCGTCCTGCTCGGCGATCTGCGCCAGGCCCTTCGGCTTGCGGGCCTCGAACAGCTCCACGACGCGCGGCAGGCCGTGCGTGATGTCCGCGCCGGCGACACCGCCGGTGTGGAACGTCCGCATGGTCAACTGGGTGCCGGGCTCACCGATCGACTGCGCCGCGATGATGCCCACGGCGTCACCGATCTGCGCGGTCTTGCCCGAGGCCATCGACCGGCCGTAGCAGGCCTGGCACACGCCGCTCTCGGCGATGCACTTGAGCACGGACCGGACCGGGAGGCGCGGGGTCTCCGTGCCGTTGGGGTCGGCCTTGTGCGCGTCGAGGGCGTCGCGATAGGCCTCGCCGATGGCCGCGGCCTCGGCGCGATCGATCTCGTGGCCCTTCTTGACGATCGTGCCCGACGCCTTCGTGCCGATGTCCGCTGCCGCGATGCGGCCGATGAGGTTGTCGTTGACCTCGTCGGTCGCCGTGTACGCCGCGAGCTCGATGAACTCCTTCGTCCCGCAGTCCGGCTCGCGGATGATGACGTCCTGGGCGACGTCCACGAGACGGCGCGTCAGGTAGCCGGAGTCCGCGGTACGCAGCGCGGTGTCCGCGAGGCCCTTCCGGGCGCCGTGGGTCGAGATGAAGTACTCGAGAACCGTCAGGCCCTCCATGAAGTTCGACCGGATCGGCCGGTTGGCGATGATCTCGCCCTTCGGGTTGGCCATGAGCCCACGCATGCCGGCGAGCTGACGGATCTGCTTGAAGGAGCCTCGCGCCCCACTGTCGGCCATCATGAAGATGGAGTTCAGGGACTCGAAGTTCTCCTGCATCGCGTCGGCGACCTCTTCGGTGCACGCGTTCCACTGGTCCACGGTCTTCTCGTGGAGCTCCTCGGCGGTGATCAGGCCCATGTCGTACTGGTCCTGGAGCACGGTCACCTTCTCCTCGTGCCCGTCGATGATGTCCTGCTTGTTCGGCGGGATGATCACGTCGTTCTTGGAGACCGTGATGCCGGCGAGCGTCGAGTACTTGAACCCGAGGTCCTTGAACGCGTCGAGCACCAGCGCCACGGCGGGTGCGCCGTACTTCTGCACCAGCACGTCGATGAGCTTGACGGTGTCGCGCTTCTTCATCGGCTGGTTGACGTACGGGAAGTTCGACGGATCGAAGTCCTCCCCGAGCGCCTCCTCCAGCGACCGCTCGATGCGATCGTTGTAGATGATCCGGCCGACCGTGGTGAGGACGTGCCCGCCCTCACGCCCGACCGGGCGGTACTCGGCCAGCGTGTGCAGGCCGACGACCTTGGCCTCGTAGGAGAGCTCGGCCTCCTGCGCGGTCCGGAACACGTGCGGGCGCTCCATCCCGGACGGCCACTCGTTGGACCGCAGCTTGGCCTGCAGGTCGGCGAGCTCCGCCGCCTCCGGCCCGAGGGTCAGGTAGTAGGCGCCCAGCACCATGTCCTGCGTCGGGGTCGCCAGCGGCGCCCCGTGCGCGGGGGACAGGATGTTGTTCGAGGACAGCATCAGGATCCGGGCCTCCGCCTGCGCCTCGGCGCTCAGCGGGAGGTGGACGGCCATCTGGTCGCCGTCGAAGTCCGCGTTGAAGGCGGAGCACACGAGCGGGTGGACCTGGATCGCCTTGCCCTCGACGAGCACCGGCTCGAACGCCTGGATGCCGAGGCGGTGCAGCGTGGGCGCGCGGTTCAGGAGCACGGGGTGCTCGTGGATGACCTGCTCGAGAACGTCCCAGACCTCGGGGATCATCGAGTCGACCATCTTCTTGGCGGCCTTGATGTTCTGCGCGGCCTTGCGCTCGACGAGCTGGGCCATGATGAACGGCTTGAACAGCTCGAGCGCCATCAGCTTGGGCAGACCGCACTGGTGCAGGCGCAGGTACGGGCCGGCCACGATGACCGAACGCCCGGAGTAGTCCACGCGCTTGCCGAGCAGGTTCTGACGGAACCGGCCCTGCTTGCCCTTGAGCATGTCCGAGAGCGACTTGAGCGGACGGTTGCCCGGCCCGGTGACCGGACGGCCGCGGCGGCCGTTGTCGAACAGCGCGTCGACGGCCTCCTGCAGCATGCGCTTCTCGTTGTTGACGATGATCTCCGGCGCGCCGAGGTCGAGCAGCCGCTTGAGGCGGTTGTTGCGGTTGATGACGCGGCGGTAGAGGTCGTTGAGGTCGGAGGTCGCGAAGCGCCCACCGTCCAGCTGCACCATCGGGCGGAGCTCCGGCGGGATGACCGGAACGGCCTCGAGGATCATCATCTCGGGCTTGTTGCGCGGCTCCTCACCGGGAGCGTCCGGCAGGAACGCGCTCAGCACCTTCAGGCGCTTCACGGCGCGGGCCTGCTTCTGGCCCTTCCCGTTCTTGACGAGATCCGAGAGGAACGCCTCCTCGTGCTCGAGCACGAAGCCCGGCGCATCCTGCGGACGCAGGTCCTCACCGGGAGCGCGGTCGGGGTCGACCTCGCGCGGCTTGGCCTCGAGGTCGTAGGCCGGCTTGGTCTGCAGCAGCTCGCGGACGTGCTCGGCGCCCATGCCGCCCGTGAAGTACTCGCCGAACCCGTACGGGGACCCGAACCGGTGCTTGAGCTCACGGAAGAACGTCTCGTCGGTGATCAGCTTCTTCGGGACGAACTCGTCCTTCTCGATCGGCTTCTCGACGTAGGTGTTCAGGGGCCACTCCTCGCCCTCGGCGGGCGGCTCGTCGGCCGGCTCGTTCTTGTTGGCGAAGAGCTTCCAGACCTCCTTGAGGCGCATGCGCGCGTCCTCGTAGTAGGCCTCGGTGTCGTCGATGTCCGTCGCGAAGGTCTTCTTGACCTCGTTCTGGAGCTTCTTGCGCTCGTCGTCGGAGAGCTTCTTGACGTTGATCTCCAGCGACTCCGCCCAGAGGTGGTCCTCGTCGCCGAACGCGGACTGGCTGCCGTCGTCGAGGTACTGCAGGCGCGCCTCACGTGAGGCACGGAGCTCCTCGACGCGCTCCTTCTGCTCGCTGAGCAGGCGGTCGAGCTCCTCCTGCATCTGCGCCTCGAGCTGCGGGAGGTCGCGCCAGCGGGCCTCCTGGTCGACCGACGTCACGACGGACGCGGCGAAGTACAGGATCTTCTCGAGCTCCTTGGGAGCCATGTCCAGCAGGTAGCCGATGCGGCTCGGGACGCCCTTGAAGAACCAGATGTGCGAGACGGGCGCGGCGAGGTCGATGTGGCCCATCCGCTCGCGGCGGACCTTGGACCGGGTGACCTCGACGCCGCAGCGCTCGCAGACGATGCCCTTGTAGCGGACCCGCTTGTACTTGCCGCAGTAGCACTCCCAGTCCTTGGTCGGACCGAAGATGCGCTCGCAGAAGAGACCGTCCTTCTCCGGCTTGAGCGTGCGGTAGTTGATGGTCTCCGGCTTGATGACCTCACCGGAGGACCAGGCGCGGATCTGCTTGGACGACGCGAGGCCGATCTCGATGGCGTCGAAGTTGTTGATATCGATCATTGAGCGTTCGATGTCCTTCGTGTTCTAGGAGGAAGAGGGAGTGGGCGAGCCGGGTTGGCCGGAACTCGCTATGCCTCCGCCCCTTCCTCGGTCACGTCGTCCAGGTCGACGTCGCCGATGTCGAGATCCTCGCCGTCGGCGGCGTCGTCGCTGCTGTCGTCGGAGGCGTCGCCCTCCGGCTCCGGGTCCTCGACCTCGGAGGTCTCGCCCGTCGCGGCGCGGACGCCGGACAGATCGATGCCGAGCTCCTCCGCGGCGCGGAGCAGATCGTCGTCCTCGTCGCCCACCTCGGCGCTCGTGCCCTCCTCGGAGACCACGTTGACGTCGAGCGCCAGCGACTGCATCTCCTTGAGGAGCACCTTGAACGACTCGGGGATCGACGGCTCGGCGATGTTCTCGCCCTTGACGATCGCCTCGTAGGCCTTCACGCGGCCGACCGTGTCGTCGGACTTGATCGTGAGCATCTCCTGCAGGGTGTAGGCGGCGCCGTACGCCTCCAGGGCCCAGACCTCCATCTCGCCGAACCGCTGTCCGCCGAACTGCGCCTTGCCGCCCAGCGGCTGCTGCGTGACGAGCGAGTAGGGGCCGGTCGAACGGGCGTGGATCTTGTCGTCGACCAGGTGGTGCAGCTTCAGGATGTACATGTAGCCGACCGTCACCTGCTGCTCGAACGGCTCACCGGTGCGGCCGTTGTAGAGCGTGAACTTGCCCGACGCCTTGCGGCCCTCGGGACGGCTCTCGTCGACGTCCATGCGGATGAGACCGCCGGCCGCCTCGTGCTCCTTCTGCCAGCGCACCAGCGCGTGGTCCACGTCGGCCACGGCCGCGCCGTCGAACACCGGGGTCGCGGTGTAGACCTTGCCCAGGCGGCCGTCCTTCTGCCGGTGACTGCGGCTGATCTTGTAGGCCTCGGTGCCGTCGTCGTACCAGCCCTCGGCGGCCGCCCACCCGAGGTGGGTCTCCAGGAGCTGCCCGACGTTCATGCGGGACGGGACGCCCAGCGGGTTCAGGATGACGTCGACCGGCGTGCCGTCCTCGAGGAACGGCATGTCGTGCTCGTCGACGATCTTCGAGATGACGCCCTTGTTGCCGTGGCGTCCGGCGAGCTTGTCGCCCTCGGAGATCTTGCGCTTCTTGGCCACGAACACGCGCACGAGCTCGTTGACGCCCGGGGGCAGATCGTCACCGTTGTCGCGGTTGAACGTCATGACGTCGATGACGACGCCACCCTCGCCGTGGGGCACCTTCAGCGAGGTGTCGCGGACCTCGCGCGCCTTCTCCTTGAAGATCGCGCGGATCAGCTTCTCCTCGGCGGTGAGCTCGGTCTCGCCCTTCGGCGTGACCTTGCCGACCAGGAGGTCCCCGGACCCGACCTCGGCGCCGATCCGGACGATGCCGCGGTCGTCGAGGTTGCGCAGCGACTCCTCGGAGCGGTTGGGGATGTCGCGGGTGATCTCCTCGTCGCCCAGCTTCGTCGTGCGGGCGTCGATCTCGTACTCCTCGATGTGGATCGAGGTGAGCTCGTCGTCCTTCACGAGGCGCTTGCTGAGGATGATCGCGTCCTCGAAGTTGTAGCCCTCCCACGACATGAAGGCGACGCGGAGGTTCTTCCCCAGCGCCATCTCACCGTGATCGGTGGACGAGCCGTCGGCGAGGACGTCCCCGGCCTTGACCTCCGCACCCGGGCCGACCATCGGCTTCTGGTGGATGAGGGTGCCCTGGTTGGAGCGCATGAACTTCTGGAGCGGGTACTCCTTGCGCTCGTCCTTGCCGGCGATCGTGATGCTCTCGGCGTCGACGTACTCGACCACGCCGTCGAACTCCGCGAGCAGGACGTCACCGGTGTCGAGGGCCGCACGGCGCTCCATGCCGGTGCCCACGATCGGGGCATCGGTCTTCAGCAGCGGGACGGCCTGGCGCTGCATGTTCGAGCCCATGAGCGCGCGGTTGGCGTCGTCGTGCTCGAGGAACGGGATCATCGCCGTGGCGACGGACCAGATCTGCTGCGGCGAGACGTCCATGAGGTCGACGTCCTTGGGCGACACGGTCACGTACTGCCCCGACTGGGTGCGGCAGACGACCTCGGGGCCCTTGAGCTTCCCGGACTTCTCGTCGATCTGGTGGTTGGCCTGCGCGATGAGCATCGGCTCTTCCTGCGTGGCGTCCAGCCGGATGATCTCGTCGGTGACGACGCCGTCGACGACCTTGCGGTACGGGGTCGTGACGAAGCCGTGCTCGGACACCTCGGCGAAGCTCGACAGCGACCCGATCAGGCCGATGTTCGGGCCCTCCGGCGTCTCGATCGGGCACATGCGGCCGTAGTGGGTCGGGTGGACGTCGCGGACCTCGATGGGCGCGCGCTCGCGGGTCAGGCCGCCGGCGCCGAGCGCCGACAGGCGGCGGCGATGGGTCAGACCCGACAGCGAGTTCGTCTGATCCATGAACTGCGACAGCTGCGAGGACCCGAAGAACTCCTTCTGCGCCGCCACGACCGGGCGGATGTTCACGATCGTCTGCGGCGTGATCGTGTCCTCGTCCTCGGTGGTGAGGCGCTCGCGCACGACGCGCTCCATCCGGTACAGGCCGATGCGGAAGGCCTCCTGGATCAGCTCACCGACGGTGCGCAGACGGCGGTTGCCGAAGTGCTCGTACTCGTCGAGGTGCTCGGCGACCGGCTCGCGCGGCATGACCGCGGCCTCGGCGGCGTAGTCCTTGATCTCGGCCTCGGGGTCCTCCGAGATGCCCAGGAGCTTCGGCAGCGTCACGAGCTCCTTCACGAGCGCGTGGATGTCGTCGTGCGTGAGCGTGCGCGTGTCGAGGTCGATGTCGAGACCCAGGCGCGAGTTGAGCTTGTAGCGACCGACGCGGGTCAGGTCGTAGCGCTTGGGGTCGAAGAACAGCTGCTGCAGCAGGGCGTAGGCGGCGTCGACGCTCGGCGGCTCGCCCGGACGCTGCTTCTTGAACAGCTCGATGAGCGCGCCCTTCTTCGTGCGCGTCGGCTCGGTGTCGGCGTCCAGCGTGTTGCGGATGTAGGCGGACCCGCCGAAGAGCTCCAGGAGCTCCGCGTCCAGGCGCGCGATGTCATCCTCGTTCTCCTCGACGGAGGCGTCGGTCTCCGGGTTGTAGGTCATGGCCCGCAGGAGCACGGTGACCGGCAGCTTGCGCTTGCGGTCGATGCGGACGAAGACCTTGCCCTTCTTGTCGATCTCGAGCTCGAGCCACGAGCCGCGGGCCGGCATCAGGTTCGCGGTGAAGACCTGCTTCTCGCGGTCCTTGGGCTCCATGAGGTAGGCGCCCGGCGAACGGACCAGCTGCGTCACGACGACGCGCTCGGTGCCGTTGATGATGAAGGTGCCGCGATCGGTCATCCACGGGAAGTCGCCCATGAACACCGACTGCTCGCGGATCTCGCCCGTCTCGTGGTTGATGAACGCGACCGTGACGGTCAGCGGCCGCGAGTAGGTGAGGTCCTTCTCGCGGCACTCCTCGATCGTCGCGCTCGGCTCGTCGAACACGAAGTCCCCGAACTGCACGGCCAGATGGCCGGTGTAGTCCTCGATCGGCGAGATGTCGTCGATCGTCTCCCGAAGGCCGCCCTTCTCAGGGTCGACGAGCCACGCGAACGACCGCTTCTGGATGTCGATCAGGTTCGGGACATCGACGAGGTTGTTCAGGCGCGCAAAGCTGCGGCGCACGCGGGGGGCGTCTACACGAGGCACGACGGGCGACTCCTCAGGGAGGTCGGAACGGTCAAGGGCGAGGGCGCGCGCTCATAGGGGACCAGCGAACGCGACCAACGAAGATAGCACAGCGAAGCGCAGCCCCCCGTAGGGAGCGGTCGACGCTCACGGACCCCGCCCGAGCCGACCGCGTATGTGGCGCGATGGCTGTCCTTCAGGGCGGCTGCGACTATTGGCCGACCGGGACAGGGTAGACGGTTTTGGACGGGGCGGGAAGGAAGGTCGGCGCCGGGGCGGTCCGTGGTCACCTCCGCAGCGCGCCCGGGCTCCCGCCGCGCTCCGCGTCTCGAGAATGTTCGGACGGCGGACCGCGAACCGCATAGGGTGGCCCGGTGCGCTCCGTAATCCTGACCGCTGTCCTGATGGCCGTACTCGCCTCGGCGAGCAGCGCCTCCGCCTTCACGGTCAAGAACGTGAAGATGCGCAGCGACGGCAAGCGCCTGACCTACTCGATGGTGATCTGCACCACGAGCAAGGCCACGCTGAAGCTCAGCGGCGTCTTCACGTCGAAGTCCAGAGGCACCCGGACAGCGAAGCCCGGCGCGACGCAGTACCAGGACAAGGGTTGCTGGCCCGCGACGGTGAGCGTCCCGGTCACGCGGACCGTGACGAAGAACTGCCGGTCGAACGTCTGCACCGCTCGCAAGGGCAGGACGTACTACGGGCGCGTCACGGTGACCGACAAGAAGACCAAGAAGTCCAGGCGCACATCCCGTCTGCGAACGCGCGCCTGAGCGCCGTGGCCGCCGGCGACCCGCTTCCCCCTCGCGCCGGCGGACCCTCAGAGGTCCTCGCCGTACCTCGACCCACCCGACCTTCCAAGCCTCATCCCAGTCAGGCAACACGTACTGCAACCGCACGGCCAGAACGGAACCCCGTACATGCGACCCATGACCCTCCTGGCCGCGACGCTCCTCGGCTGGTGCCTGCTCACCAGTAGCGCCACCGCCCAGACGCCGTTCATCGACACCATCGCCGGCACCTACGTCGACGGCTTCTCCGGCGACGGCGGGCCCGCCGTGTCAGCGCACCTCTTCTCCCCGATCGCGGTGGCAGCAGGCCCCAACGACAGCGTGCTCATCGCCGACCTCGGGAATCATCGGATCCGGCAGATCGATGGCACCGCCACCATCACCACCATCGCCGGCGGTGGAACAGGTGGTCTCGGGGACGACGGACCCGCCACCGACGCACAACTCGCTTTCCCCGGCGGGGTTGCGGCAGGCCCGAACAACACCATCCTGATCGCCGACAGGGAACACCGTCGGATCCGGCGTGTCGATGGCACCGGCACCATCACCACCATCGCCGGGGGTGGAGCAGGCGGTCTCGGGGACAGCGGACCCGCCACCAACGCACAGCTCGAGGCGCCGAGCGGGGTGGCGGCAGGTCCCAACGACACGATCCTCATCGCCGACACCGGCAACCAGCGCATCCGGCGCATCGACAGCGCCGGCACCATCACCACCATCGCCGGCACCGGCACCCAGGGCTACTCCGGCGACAACGGGCCCGCCACCAACGCACAACTCAACAACCCGACCGGGGTTGCAGCGGGGCCCGACAACAGCATCCTCGTCGCCGACCTCGGCAATGACCGGATCCGGCGGATCGACAGCGCCGGCACCATCACCACCATCGCCGGCACCGGCGTACGGGCCTTCTCCGGCGACCACGGACCCGCGGCCAGCGCAAGCCTCAGCCTCCCGTACGGGGTGGCAGCAGGACCCAACAGCACGATCCTCATCGCCGACAGCGGCAACGACCGGATCCGGCGGATCGACGGCAGGGGCACCATCACCACCATCGCCGGCACCGGCACCAAGAGCTACTCCGGCGACAACGGACCCGCCACCAACGCAGCACTCGCCGGTCCGTACGGCGTGGCGTTCGGCCCCAAACACACCGTCCTGATCGCCGACGGAGAGAACAATCGCGTCCGTCGGATCGCCGCCCCCGACCGCTCGAGCTGCGTGCAGACCGCGATCCGCCGGGCCAACGGCGAGGGCTTCGACCAATCCGACGTCACCGTCCAAACCCCCGGTGGCCTGCTCGAGATCACCGGCGTCCAGATCACCAACGGCTCGATCACCGTGCCCGACTTCACCACCAGTACCACCAACGACGTGATCGTCACCGCCACCAAGGAGATCCAGGGCCAGACGACGCGGTTCTCCTTCGACGCCACCGACGTGTACGGCACGACCAAGCACTGCACCTGACCGGCCAGAACGGAACCCCGTACATGCGACCCATGACCCTCCTGGCCGCGTTGCTCCTCGGCAGCTGCCTGCTCGCCACGAACGCCACCGCCCAGACGCCGTTCATCGACACCATCGCCGGCACCGGCGTAGCGGCCTTCGCTGGGGACAACGGGCTCGCCACCAACGCACGACTCAACTACCCGGAGGGAGTGGCAGCAGGCCCGAACAACACCATCCTCATCGCCGACAGCGACAACCACCGGATCCGTCGCATCGACAACACCGGCACCATCACCACCATCGCCGGCACCGGCACCGGGGGCTTCTCCGGGGACAACGGACCCGCGATCAACGCCCAACTCAACCACCCGGGCGAGGTCGTGGCAGGCCCGAACGACACCATCCTCATCGCCGACAGCCGCAATCGTCGGATCCGGCGGATCGACAGCACCGGCACCATCACCACCATCGCCGGAGGCGGAACCGCCGGCCTCGGCGACAACGGACCCGCCACCAACGCAGAACTCAACTACCCGGACGGGGTCGCGGCGGGCCCGAACGCCACCGTCCTCATCGCCGATTCCGACGACAATCGGATCCGGCGGATCGACAGCGCCGGCACCATCACCACCATCGCCGGAGGCGGAACCGCCGGCCTCGGCGACAACGGACCCGCCACCAACGCACAGCTCTCCCGCCCTTCCGGGGTAGCACCCGGACCCAACGGCACCGTCCTCATCGCCGACGACCTCCACGATCGGATCCGGCGCGTCGACAGCACCGGGATCATCACGACCATCGCCGGAGGCGGAACCGCCGGCCTCGGCGACAACGGGCCCGCCACCGACGCACAGCTCGGCGGTCCCCAAGGGGTCGCCGCAGGCCCCAACGACACCATCCTCATCGCCGACACCAGTTACCAGCGGATCCGGCGCGTCGACAGCGCCGGCACCATCACCACCATCGCCGGCACCGGCACGGACGGCTACGCCGGGGACAACGGGCCCGCGACCCAAGCACGCCTCAGTTACCCGTACGGCGTGGCGACAGGTCCGGACAACACCACCCTCATCGCCGACCAGACCAACCACCGGATGCGGCGTATCGCCGCTCCCGGTCCCACCACCTGCCTGCAGACCGCGATCCGCCGCGCGACGGGTGAGGGGTTCGACCAATCCGACGTCACGGTCCGGTCACCCGGTGGTCTGTTGGAGATCCACGATGTCACGATCGACAACGGCAGCATCACCGTGCCCGACTTCACCACCAGTACCACCAACGACGTGATCGTCACCGCCACCAAGGAGATCCAGGGCCAGACGACGCGGTTCTCCTTCGACGCCACCGACGTGTACGGCACGACCAAGCACTGCACCTGACCGTCGTCGCGCCCCGGGACGACTTCGAGCACACGCTGGGTGGAATATCAGCCTGGTCTTATGGTCAGCTTTCTGGCATGGTGCCCCCACCCTGGGCTACGCGAGGCCTGGCGATCAGGCGCTGACCGGGCGCCGGAAAGAGCCACATGCACGCGATTCGACGTGCTGCGCTGAGCATTGCCTCAGGGTGCTGCCTCATCGGGCTGCTACCTGCGAACGGATGGGCTGTCGCTGCCGGCCCGGCCCCCGAGCCGACAGCCCTGAACCGGTACTACGACCAGTACACGTCCTTCCTGGACCATCAGTCGACGACACGGGTCCTCTCGCCGCCCAGCGGGTTCGAGCACACCCTGGCCTACGTGGTCCGGCGAGGAAGCGGCGCGGCGGGCCTGACCCCCGTGCGCAACTGCACCTACAACGCCACGGCGGGCGACCATCACCTCGAGACAGGTGCCGCCGCCTGCGACGTCGGCGACCAGCGGGTCGTCAGCGAGGAGGGCGACATCTTCACCTCCGTGCCCGGGGGCGGCGCGTCCCACGTGGCGATCTACTCCTGCTTCAACGTCTTCGCGCCTCCGGACGAGGACGTCTTCGAGTCCATGCTCGCGAACTGCGAGGGCCACCCCAACCTCGGACTCCTCGGATACGGACTGACGTACGTACCGGACTCGACCGCGCCGGTCTGCAGCGGCTTCGTGGTCCGGCGCGCACGAGATCCCTTCCCCGATCAGGCGGACGTCACGGTCACGGATTCCGACTCGGGGCTGCTCGAGATCACCAACGCCGATGTCGTCAACGGCTCCGTCACCGTCCCGACCTTCGTACCGGGCACCCGCACCGGACAGACCGTCACCGTGACCAAGGCGACGAAGGGCACGCTCACGAGGTTCTCCCTCGACGTCACCGACATCGCCACCAACATCGACAACTGCCGATGAGCCCACAGCGCCTCACGCCCGACCGAAAGCACACGCATGCCCCGCAAACGCGAGTACCACGCCCCGACGCTGCGCCGCCTCGGCCTCCTGCGACGGCTCACACGCTTCACCTTCTGACTGCGACGAGCGCCACCGCGCGGACCAGTCACCTGAGCGATGCGGTCGCTCCCGGGGCGTCACGTCGGCCGGGGCGGAACTACGCGGCCACGGTCAGGGCTGACGCGAGGTCGCCCCACAGGTCGTCGACGTGCTCGCAGCCGACGCTCATGCGGATGAGGCCGGGCGGGATGTGCTCCTGACCCGGATGGGCGTTGCGGCGCTCCATCGTCGTCTCCACCCCGCCGAGGCTCGTGGCGTGCCGGACGACGCGAACCGCGCCGCAGACGCGGTCGGCGGCCAAACCGTCGGCGAGCTCGAAGCTGACCACGGCCCCGAACCCGGGGTAGCGTACCCTTGTGACCGACGGGTGGTCGCGTAGGCGCGCGACGAGCGTCTGAGCGCTCGCGGTGGCGGCGCGCAGACGCAGGGGCAGCGTGCGCGCCCCGCGCAGCGCGAGGAAGCACTCGAGGGTCCCCGGGGTGGCGCCGCACCGTCCGCGCGCGCCGCGGCGCCGGGCGAGGCGCTCGTCGCT
>NZ_JBFIGP010000039.1:0-20944 GCF_041602235.1 Paraconexibacter sp. | reverse complement strand
GGCGCGGTCGCCGCGCGCATCGCCGCTCACCTCGACGCCGGCGACCTCGACGGCGCCCGCGCCGCGCTTCCGGCGCTCGTGGGCCGCGATCCTGCCGAGCTCGACGCCGAGGGCGTCGCCCGCGCGGTCGTGGAGTCGGTCGCCGAGAACACGTCCGACGCCGTGGTCGGCGCGCTGTTCTGGGGCGCCGTCGCCGGTCCCGCCGGCGTCGCGGGGTTCCGCGCCGCGAACACACTCGACGCGATGTGGGGCCACCGCTCGCCGCGGTACGCGCGGTACGGCTGGGCCGCCGCGCGCCTGGACGATGTCCTGGTCTGGCTGCCCGCCCGTCTGACGGTGGCGCTCACCGCCGCCTGCGCGCCGGTCGTCGGCGGGTCACCGGTCGCCGCGCTGCGGGTGGCCGGCGCCGACGGCGGCGCGCACCCGTCGCCGAACGCCGGCCCGGTCGAGTCGGCGTTCGCCGGGGCGCTGGGGGTCGTGCTCGGCGGGTCGCTCTCGTACGGCGGTCGTCAGGAGGACCGGCCCGTCCTCGGCGCGCGCGAGCCTGGTGCGCGCCCGGTCGTCCTCGCCGACGTCGACCGGGTGGTCCGGCTGTCCCGGGCGGTTGGGGTCGTGGCCGCCGTGGCATCCGCGCTGGGTCGGGTGGCTGTCCGTCGGCGCCGCTCTGCCCGTTCTCACTCGTCAACCGGTGGCGGCGCGCAGCCGGAGAGGCCCGCGCGATGAACGGCGCCCTCCTCGTCTGCGGCACCCACTCCGATGCGGGCAAGTCCCTCGTCACCGCCGGGATCTGCCGCTGGCTTCACCGGCAGGGCGTGAGCGTCGCGCCGTTCAAGGCGCAGAACATGGCGCTCAACAGCGTCGTCACCCGCGACGGCGCGGAGATCGGGCGGGCGCAGGCGGTGCAAGCCGCGGCCGCCGGGATCGAGCCCGAGGCGGCGATGAACCCGATCCTCATCAAGCCGTCGGGCGAGCGCCACAGTCAGGTGATCGTGAACGGCCGGCCGTTCATGGACACCGACGCCCGCAGCTACCAGGCCCGTAAGGACGAGCTGCGGCCGATCGTCGCTGCGGCGCTCGCCGACCTGCGGGCGCGGTACGACGTCGTGATCTGCGAGGGCGCCGGCTCGCCGGCCGAGATCAACCTCCGCCATGCCGACCTCACCAACCTGGGTCTCGCGCGCGCGGCCGGGCTCCCGGTCCTGCTCGTCGGGGACATCGACCGCGGCGGCGTGTTCGCGTCGCTCATCGGGACGCTCGCGTCGCTCGACGCCGAGGACCAGGCGCACGTCGGCGGCTTCCTGATCAACAAGTTCCGCGGGGACCTGGGGATCCTCGCCCCCGGGCTCGACGACCTGCGCGGTCGGACCGGCCGCCCGACGCTCGGGGTGCTGCCGTACGCCGAGGACCTGTGGCTCGACGCGGAGGACTCGCTCGCGCTCGAGGTCTCACGGCCCACCGGCGGCGTCGCCTCCCGCGACGTGCTGGAGGTCGCCGTGCTGCGCCTGCGGTGGATGAGCAACTTCACCGACGTCGACGCGCTCGCCTCAGAGCCCGGCGTACGCGTGCGGTTCACCCGCAGCCCGGCCGACATCGCGCGGGCCGATCTCGTCGTGCTCCCCGGGACGAAGGCAACCGTGGAGGACCTCGCCCGGCTGCGCGCGGACGGCCTGGACCGGGCGCTCGTCGAGCGGGCCGCGGCGGGTGGGACGATCCTCGGGATCTGCGGCGGCTACCAGGTGCTCGGGACGAGGATCGAGGACGCGGTCGAGTCGCGGGCGGGCGTTGTCGACGGGCTCGGGCTGCTGCCGGTGACGACGACGTTCGCCGCCGGCAAGGTGCTGCGGCTGCGCGACGGAGCGTCGCCGCGGTTCGGCACGACCGCGGGCGGCTACGAGATCCGCCACGGGCGTATCGCGACCGACGACGACGGCGAGCCGTGGCTGCTCGGCGACGACGGCGAGCCGGAGGGCTGCGCCCGCGGTTGCGTCCTCGGCACCTCCTGGCACGGCGTCCTGGAGCACGACGACCTGCGCCGCGCGCTGCTGCGCGAGGTGGCGGCGCGGACGGGCCGCTCCTTCACCTCCGGCGGCGAGCCGTTCGCCGCGGTCCGCGAACGCCACCTCGACCGCCTCGGTGACCTCGTCGAGGAGCACGCCGACACCGCGGCCCTCACCAACCTGATCACCGGCGGCGTTCCCGCCGGCCTGCCCACGCTGACGTTGAGCCTCACTGCCAAGGAGGAGCCCGCGTGCTCCGCTTCGTGACGACCGCCGACACCGAGATCCTCGCCACCGCGGCCGCCGTGCGTGCGCTGCCGGACGACTTCCCCGAGGTGCGCTGCGCGAACCCGCGCGGCACACGCGATATCGAGCCGTTCTGCGACCACGTGCTCGACGGCGCGCGTGTGGTCGTGCTTCGCGTCCTCGGCGGCCGTCGCGGCTGGGACGGCGGCGTCGACCGCCTCGCCGCACGCTGCCGCGAGCAGGGCGTCGCGCTGATCGCGCTCGGCGGCGAGGCCGCCCCCGACGCGGAGATGACCGCGCTCTCGACCGCGCCCTCGGGGGCCGTCGCGCAGGCCGGCGAGTACCTCGCCTCCGGCGACGTCGCGAACGTCGAGCAGCTCCTGCGGTTCCTCGCCGACACGTTCCTGCTCGAGGGCCACGGCTTCGAACCGCCCGCACCGGTGCCGGACCTCGGCGTCTACCTGCCCGGCCGCGGCGACGTGACGGTCGAGGAGGCGCTCGCCGGACGCGACCCCGTGAAGCCCGTCATCGGGATCACGTTCTACCGCTCGCACCGGCTCACCGGGAACACCGACTTCGTCGACGGTCTCTGCGCGGCGATCGAGCGGGCGGACGGCGTTCCGCTGCCGGTGTGGTCCTACTCGCTGCGGCGCTCCCCGGGGGACGGCCGGGTCGCCGCCCTCGACCTGCTGGCCGGCCACGTCGACGCGCTCGTCACGACCATGCTCGCGACCGGCGGCTCGCACGCCGGCGACGCGGGCAGCACCGAGGGCGAGGACCGCATGTCGTGGGACGCGAGCGCGATCGAGGCGCTCGACGTGCCCGTCGTCCAGGCGCTGTGCGTGACCATGAGCCGGGAGCGCTGGGCGACCGGGGACGAGGGCCTCCTGCCGATCGACGCGGCGACCCAGGTCGCGATCCCCGAGTTCGACGGCCGCATCATCGGCGGGCCGATCTGCTTCAAGGAGGCGGTGCCCGACGACGACGCAGCACGCGCGGTCGGCTGCGCCGTCCCCCGGTACGTGCCCGACGCCGAGCGCTGCGACCGGCTCGCCGGTCTCGTCGTGCGGCACGCCCGGCTGCGTGACGCGAGCGCGCGCCGGCGCGTCGCGATCGTCCTCACCGCCTTCCCGACCAAGCACGCGCGGATCGGCATGGCGGTCGGCCTCGACACGCCGGCGAGCGCCATCCGCCTGCTCCACGCGCTGCGCGACGACGGCGTGGACGTCAGCGACATCCCGGCCGACGGCGACGCTCTCATGCACGAGCTGATCGCGGCGGGCGGGCACGACCCGGAGTTCCTCACCGACGCCCAGCTCGCCGAGGCCCGCCTCCGGCTTCCCGTCCGCGATTACCTCGACTGGTACGCGACGCTCCCGGCCGCGCTGCGGGCCGACATGGAGGACAAGTGGGGCCCGGCGCCCGGCGACCGCTACCTCGACGGCTCCGATTTCGTCGTCGCAGGCGTCGAGTACGGCGACGTCGTCGTCCTCATCCAGCCGCCGCGCGGCTACGGCGACGACCAGGTCGGGATCTACCACGACCCCGAGCTCGCCCCCGCGCACCACTACCTCGCGGCCTACCGCTGGCTGCGCGAGGCGTGGGGCGCCGACGCGATCGTCCACCTCGGCAAGCACGGCACGCTCGAGTGGCTCCCCGGCAAGATGCTCGCCCTGTCGCAGGAGTGCGCGCCCGACGCGGCGCTCGGCGACACGCCGCTCGTCTACCCGTTCGTCGTCAACGACCCCGGTGAGGGCGCGCAGGCCAAGCGCCGCGCCCACGCCGTCGTCGTCGACCACCTCGTCCCCCCGATGATGCGCGCGGAGAGCTACGACGAGCTCGCCGACCTCGAGGCGCTGATGGATGAGTACGCGCGACTCGAGGTCCTCGACCCGTCCAAGCTGCCTGGGCTCGGCGCCCAGATCTGGCAGGCGATCCAGGCCGCGAACCTGCACGAGGACCTCGGGCTCTCCTGCGACGCGGACGCCCCGGAGGACGCGGGCACGCTCGTCGAGCATCTCGACGGCTACCTCTGCGAGGTGAAGGACGTCCAGATCAAGGACGGGCTGCACGTGCTGGGCGCCGTGCCCGAGGGGCCGCAGCTGCGCGGGCTCGTCGCGGCGATCGCCCGGCACGGGCACGGCGGGGTCCCCGGGTTGCGCCGCGCGCTCGCTGCCGCGTTCGGGCTCGACGAGCCGGCGCTCGTGGAGGCACCAGGGGCGCGCGTGCCCGCCGACAGCGCCGCAGCGCTCGTCACCCGCTTCCCCGGCACATCGCACCGCGGCAGCGACGTGCTCGACCGCCTGGAGGAGGCCCAGCAGGCGCTGCTCGTCGGGCTGGCGGAGCACGACTGGGACGTCGCCCGGGTCCCGGAGGTCGCGCGATCCGTGGTCGGTCACGACGACGCCGATCTCGTCGCCGCACTGGACTTCGCTGCAGGCCAGGTGGTCCCCGCGCTGCGTCGCACGACGGACGAGATGACGAACGTGCTGCGCGCCCTGCGCGGCCGCCACGTCCCCTCGGGCCCCTCGGGCGCCCCGACGCGCGGACGCTTCGACGTGCTGCCGACCGGCCGCAACTTCTACTCGGTCGACCCGCGCGCGCTGCCGTCGCAGCTCTCCCACCAGACGGGCGTGCGGCTGGCCGACGCGGTCATCGAGCGGCACGTCACCGACGCCGGTGAGCTGCCGCGCATGGTCGGCCTCGTCGCCTGGGGGACGGCGGCGATGCGCACGCAGGGCGACGACGCGGCGCAGGTCCTCGCGCTGCTCGGCGTGCGCCCGACGTGGCATGCGTCCTCCCGCCGCGTGACCGGACTGGAGGTCGTCCCGCTGGAGGAACTCGGGCGCCCGCGGATCGACGTGACGCTGCGGATCAGCGGCTTCTTCCGGGACGCGTTCCCGCACCTGCTCACGCTGCTCGACGACGCGGTCGCCCTCGTTGCCGCGCTCGACGAGCCGGACGAGATGAACTTCGTCCGCGCGCACGCACGGGCCGAGGCCCAGGCGCTGGCGTCGTCCCTCGACGAGGCCGCCGCCTGGCGGCGCGCCACCACGCGGGTCTTCGGGTCGAAGCCGGGGACGTACGGCGCCGGTCTCATCCAGTTGCTGGAGACGCGGGACTGGCGGGACGATCGCGACCTCGCCGCGGTGTACGAGGCGTGGGGCGGGTTCGCGTACGGCCGCGGCCTCGACGGCGCGCCGGCGGGGGAGGCGATGCGCGCGTGCTTCGGCCGGATCGACGTGGCGGTGAAGAACGTCGACTCGCGCGAGCACGACCACCTCGACTCCGACGACTACTACCAGTACCACGGCGGCATGGTGGCGACCGTCCGCGCGCTGTCGGGACGCGAGCCGGCGGCGTACCTGGGCGACTCGTCGGACCCGGCCAAGGTGCGGATGCGCACCGTCGCCGAGGAGACTCGCCGGGTGTTCCGCGCCCGCGTCGCGAACCCGCGCTGGATCGGGTCGATGAGCCGCCACGGGTTCAAGGGCGCGGCTGAGCTCGCCGCCACCGTCGACTACCTGTTCGGGTACGACGCGACGACCGGCGTGGCGTCGGACTGGATGTACGACGCAGTCGCCGAGAAGTACCTGCTCGATCCGGACGTCGCCGGGTTCACGGACGCGGCGAACCCGTGGGCCGCCCGGTCGATCGCCGAGCGCCTGCTCGAGGCGGCGGACCGCGGCATGTGGGCCTCGCCGGCCGAGGGCACGCTCGACGCGGTGCGCGAGCGCTACCTCGCGCTCGAGGGCGACCTGGAGGATGCGTCGGCGTGAGCGCCCCCGTCTTCCCGCTGTCGGCGATCGTCGGCCAGGAGGCCCTCGTCGAGGCGCTGCTCGTGTGCGCGGTCGATCCCGGTGTCGGCGGCGTGCTCGTCCGAGGCGAGCGCGGGACGGCGAAGTCGACGGCGGTCCGGGCCCTCGCCGACCTGCTGCCCGACGAGGGCCGGCTCGTCGAGGTCCCGCTCGGCACGACGCTCGACCGGTTGGTGGGCGCGCTCGACCTCGGCCGGGCCCTCGCGGGGGAGGCAGCGTACGAGGCCGGCCTGCTCGTCCGCGCGGACCGCGGGCTGCTCTACGTCGATGAGGTCAACCTGCTCGCCGACCACCTCGTCGACGCGCTGCTCGACGCTGCGGCGACCGGCGTCTGCCGTGTCGAGCGCGAGGCGGTGTCGGTCGTGCACGACGCGCGCTTCCTGCTCGTCGGGACGATGAACGCCGAGGAGGGCGAGCTTCGCCCACAGTTGCTCGACCGGTTCGGGCTCGGCGTGGACGTCGTCACCCCGACGGACCCGGCGCAGCGCGCCGAGGTCGTTCGGCGGCGGCTGGCCTACGAGGCCGACCGCGCAGGCTTCGTGGCGCGCTGGGCGGGCGATGAGGACGCGCTCCGCGCGCAGATCGCCGGCGCGCGGGAGCTGATTGGCGACGTGCGCCTGCCGGAGCGGGAGCTGCTGCGGATCACCGGCGCGTGCGCGGCCCTCGGCCTCGACGGCGTGCGTGGCGACGTCACCTGCGCGCGGGCCGCGCGGGTGCTGGCGGCGCTCGACGGGGCCGTGGAGGTCGACGAGTCGCACGTCCGCCGCGCCGCGGTGCTCGCCCTCGCGCACCGGCGCCGGCGCGATCCGCTCGAGGAGGCGCACGCCGGGACGAACGAGATCGAGGAGGCGGTGTCGGGGGCGACGCCGCCGGAGCGGGACCCGGAGGGCCCCGACGACGACGGCCCCGCCGGTGGTGCGGCATCGCCGCCCCGCGGAACGGAGTCGGTGGAGCCCGCCGGCGGCGGCACCACCGGCAGCGTCGGCATCACCGGCAGCGTCGGCGCGACGGGCGGCGTCAGCCCTACGGGCGGCGTGGGCGCCACTGGCGGCGTGGGCGCGACGGACAGCGCAGGCGCCCCCGGCAGCGTCCCCGACCCCCAGCGCGCCGCACTGCGCGCGCGCCTCGCGCTCCCCGGACGCGGCGTGGGGCCGGCCGGGCGGCGCGGCCGCACCACGGGCCCCGACGCCCCCGCGATCGGCACCCGTGCGCACCAGGCCGATGACCCGATCGCGCTGGCCGCCACCCTCACGTCGCCGGGTCGGGACCTGCGGGGGGTGGTGCGGGCCGGGCGCGAGGGGGCACTCCTGGTCCTCGTCGTCGACACGAGCGGGTCGATGGCCGCTCGCTCACGCCTCGCCCGCGTCAAGGGTGCGCTACTCGAGGTGCTGCGCGACGCCTACGCCCGCCGCGACCGCGTCGCCGTCATCGCCTTCCACGACGACCGCGCCACCGTCCTCGCCGCGCCCGGCACCCCGCTGGAGCGGGCGGCCGCCGCCGTCCGCGCGCTGCCCGCCGGCGGCCGCACCCCGCTCGCCGCGGGACTCGACGCCGCCGCCGACGAGATCCACCGCGAGCGCACCCGCGACCCGGACCGTCGCGCGCTCTGCGTCGTCCTCACCGACGGCCGCGTCGTCGCGCACGACACCACGGCGGTCAACGCGGCCGCCGCACGCCTGTCTCGCATCGCCGAAGTGCACCTCGTCGACACCGAGGACGGTCCCGTCCGCCTCGGCCTCGTCGCGCCCATCGCCACCGCGGCCGGCGCGACCGTCACCACCCTCAGCACCACCGCCCCCCGGAGGGCCCCATGAGCACGACCGACACCGACACCCCGCTCGCCCGTCACACCGACGTCGACGTCCCTCACACCCCCGACGACCAGGGCTCGGCCGAGCCCAAGCGTCGCAAGCCGCGCGACAAGCCGCTCGTCATGGTCATCACCGGCCACGGCAAGGGCAAGAGCACCAGCGCGTTCGGGATGCTCCTGCGCGCCTGGGCGCGCGGCTACCGCTGCGGCGTCTTCCAGCTCGTGAAGTCCGGCAAGTGGAAGGTCGGCGAGGCGAAGGCCGCCGAGGCGCTCGGCGGGATCGACTGGGAGAAGATGGGCGACGGCTGGTCCTGGCTCTCGAAGGATCTCGACGAGTCCGCCGACATGGCCCGTGCCGGATGGGAGGAGGTCAAGAGCCGCATCGCGGAGGAGCGCTACGAGTTCCTCGTCCTCGACGAGCTGACCTACCCGGTGAAGTGGGGTTGGATCGACGTGCAGGACGTCGTCGACACGATCAGGAACCGTCCGGGCTTCCAGCACGTCGTGATCACCGGCCGCGACGCGGCCCCCGAGCTGCTCGAGCTTGCCGACCTCGTCAGCGAGATCGGCAAGGTCAAGCACCCGATGGACCAGGGGATCCGCGCCCAGCAGGGGATCGAGTGGTGAGCGCGCTGGAGGTCGTCCTCGACGGCGCGACCGAACCGCCCGCCGCGGACGGAAGCACGTCGCTGCGCCGCGCGCACACGCCCGAGCTCGACGCGCTGGCCACCTCCGGGAGGATCACGCTGCGCCGCACGACCCCCGACGGGCTCCCCGTGGGGACCGAGACGGCGCTGCCGGTCCTGCTCGGCTGGACACCGCCCGCGCCGGTGGACCGGGCCGCCCTTGAGGCCGCTGCACACGGCATCGACGTGCCGGTCGGGACGCGCGCGGTGCGGATCGACGGCGCAACTGGCGAGGACCTCGCGGCCCTGGCGGCGACGGGATTCGCGGTCCACGCGCTCGACGCGGCGCGCGGGCATCTCGCCATCGGTCCCGGGCGCCTTCCGGCCCTCTCGACGTCCGCCCGCGTCTGGTCGGCGGGCCTCGTCCCGCCCACCGGTGTCCTGGACGCCACGACGGTCGTGATCGCCGCCCGCGGGGCCGCCTCCGGGGCCGCCACGCTCCTGGGCGCGCGCGTCGTCGTCCCGGACGGCGCGACCGGCGACACCGACACCGACCTGCGTGCGAAGACCGCCGCCGCGCTCGCCGCCCTGGAGGACGGTGCCACCCGGATCGTTGTCCACGTCGGCGCCCCCGACGCCGCCGCCCACCGCGGGGACGAGGAGGCCAAGGTCTGCGCGATCGAGGCGGCGGACCGCTACGTGATCGGCCCGCTGCGCGCCGCGGTTGCAGGCCGGACCGACACCAGCCTGGCGGTCGGGGCCGACCACGGCTGCGATCCGGCCACCGGCCGGCACGACGGCGACCCGGTCCCATGGGTCCTGTGGTCGCCGTGATCCCGCGGATCGTCATCGCCGGGACCTCCTCGGGCGCGGGCAAGACCTCGGTCGCCTGCGGGATCATCGGCGCGCTGCGCGCCCGCGGCCACGTGGTCCAGGGCTTCAAGGTCGGGCCCGACTACATCGACCCGACCTACCACGCGTTGGCCTCCGGGCGCCCGGGCCGCAACCTCGACGCGTTCCTCTCGGGCCCGGAGCTCATCGGGCCGCTGGTGGAGCACGGGTCCAATGGCGCGGACATCGCGGTGGTCGAAGGCGTCATGGGCCTGTTCGACGGCGCCTCGGGCCGCGGCGAGCTCGCCTCGACCGCTCACGTCGCGAAGCTCCTCGACGCGCCCGTCCTGCTGGTCGTCGACGCCGCCGCGATGGCGCGGTCTGCCGCCGCCATCGTCCACGGATACCGCACGTTCGACCCGGACGTCGCGATCGCCGGCGTCATCCTGAACCGCGTCGGCTCCGACCACCACGAGGACCTGCTGCGCGAGGCGATCGAGCCCCTCGGCGTGCCGGTCGTCGGCGCCCTGCGCCGGGACGAGCGCGTCGCGGCGCCCGAGCGGCACCTCGGGCTCGTGCCCGTCGTGGAGCGCGAGCAGCGCTCGCGGGCCGCGCTCGACGCGCTCGCCGAGTGCGCGGCCCGGTACGTCGACCTCGATGCGGTCGTGCGCCTGGGGCGCGGCGCCGGCGACCACCCCACTGCGACCGCCGAACCCTGGTCCGCGTCCGCCGCCGGTGACGGCACGCCGCGGGCGCGCGTGGCGATCGCCGCGGGTCCCGCGTTCAGCTTCCACTACACCGAGAACCTCGAGCTGCTCACCGCGGCGGGCGCCGAGCTCGCCCCGTTCGACCCGACCGTCGACCCCACACTTCCCGACGGCAGCGACGCGCTGATTCTCGCCGGCGGCTTCCCCGAGGTCCACGGCGAGGCGCTCGCCGCCAACGACGCCATGCGCGCCGACATCGCGCGGTTCGCCGCCTCGGGCGCGCCGGTCATCGCCGAGTGCGGCGGGCTGCTGTACCTCTGCCGCACGCTCGACGAGCTCCCGATGTGCGGCGTGCTCGCTGCTGACGCCAGCATGGCCGGCCGCCTCACGCTCGGCTACCGCGAGGCGACGGCCGAGAGCGATTCCGCCGTCTGGCTCGCCGGCGACCACGTCCGCGGGCACGAGTTCCACTACTCCGCCACCGTTCCCGGCCACGGCGAGCGCGCAGCCTGGACCCTGCGTGCCCGTGGCCGGGAGCGACCCGAGGGCGTCATCGCGGGCGGGGTCCACGCGAGCTACCTGCACACCCACTGGGCCGCGAGCCCGCAGACCGCACGCCGCTTCGTCGACGCGGCGCTCGGCCGATGAGCCTCGCCCTCGTCCTCGGTGGCACGCGGTCGGGCAAGAGCGCCCGCGCGGAGGCGCTCGCGTCCGCCACCGGCCTGCCGGTCACGTACGTCGCGACGGGCGCGGCGATCGACGACGAGATGCGCGCGCGGATCGCCGCGCACCGTGCCGGCCGGCCCGACACCTGGGCCACGGTCGAGCCGCACCCGGGGACCGACCCGCTCGCCACAGCGGCACGGATCGCGCGCCACGGCGGCTGCGCGCTGCTCGACGGGATCGGCGGCTGGATCGCCACCGCCCTGCACGAGGGCGCGGCGGACCCCGACGCGGCGGCGCGGGCCGTCGCCGGCGCCGCGACCCGCCTCGCGCAGAGCGCACCCAGCGCCCCGGGGCACGTGATCGTCGTGGCCGAGCAGGTCGGCGCCGGGGTCACCCCGATGGACGCGCTGTCGCGCACCTGGGTGGATCTCGTCGGCGACGTCAGCCGGACGCTGGCCGTGGCGAGCGCGACCGTCGAGCTCGTCGTCGCCGGGGGTGTCGTCCCCGTCACCACGCCCTCCGCCCCGGCGGCCGTCGACCTCGCCGCCCTGCGCACCCACGGGGACACCGCGGTGCGCCCCGGCGACGCCGACCACGCCGTGAACGTCCTGGCCGACGGGACGCCCGGCTGGCTGCGCGACGTCCTGCGCGACGCCCTGGAGACGACGAGCGGCCGGTATCCCGACGAGCGCGTGGCCGTCGCCGCCCTCGCCGGACTGCACGGACGCGACCCGCGCGAGGTCGTTCCCGCCAACGGCGCCGCGGCGGCCCTGTGGCTCCTGGGCCCAGCGCTGCGCCCGCGCCGCGCCGCGGTCGTCCACCCGGCGTTCACCGAGACCGAAGCCGGGTTGCGCGCCTACGGGATCCCCGTCGTCCGCGTCCTGCGCGACCCCGCGGCGGGATTCGCCCTCGACCCCGACGCCGTTCCGGACGACGCCGACCTCGTCGTCGTCGGGACGCCGGCTTCCCCGTCCGGCACGCTGGACCCGCGCGCCGCGGTCCTGGCGCTGCGCCGCCCAGGCCGGACCGTCGTCGTCGACGAGGCGTTCATGGACCTGGTCCCCGGCGAGCCAGGATCGCTGGCCGCCTGCCCGGACGCCCCGGACGACGTGGTCGTCGTGCGCAGCCTGACGAAGTCCCTCGCGCTGCCAGGCCTGCGCGCCGGCTATGCCCTCGCCGCCGCGCCGGTCGCCGACCGACTGCGTGCCGTCCGCCCACCGTGGTCGGTCAACGCCGTCGCGCTGGCCGCGCTCGCCGCCGTCGCACGACGCCCCGAGGTCCTGGCCGCGGCCGCCGCCCGCGCGCAGGCCGAGCGCGAGGATCTCGTCGCCCGACTGGACGGCCTGCCGCATGCTCGGACCTGGCCGTCGGCGACCAACTTCGTGCTCGTCGAGATCCCCGACGGACCGCGTGTCGTCGCCGCGCTGCGCGACCGCGGGATCGCCGTGCGTCACGCGGCGACGTTCCCGGGGCTCGGGCCCGACCACCTGCGCCTGACCGCCCGCGACGCGACGGCCAACGCGAAGCTCGCCGACGCCCTCGCCGATGTCCTGACACCGGTGCCCCTCGCATGAGCACCACCGCGCCACCGGTTGCGGTGGTCGGGCTCGGCGCCGACGGCTGGGACGGCCTCGCCCCCGCGGCCCGCACCGCGATCGCCGACGCGCGACTGGTGATCGGGGCCCGCCGCCATCTCGACCTCGTGCCAGCCGGCGCGACGCAGGCGCAGCGCCGGCCGTGGCCCTCCCCGATGCGCGACCTCTACGACGCGCTGCCCGACCTCGCCGCGGCGGGCGGGCTCACGATCCTGGCCAGCGGCGACCCGATGCTCCACGGCGTCGGCGTGACGCTCGCACAGCGTCTCGGCGCGACGCGCCTGCGCGTTCACCCGCATGCCTCCGCGTTCCAGCTCGCCTGCGCGCGCCTCGGCTGGCCGGTCGCCGGCACTACGCTCGTCAGCGCGGTCGCTCGCCCGATCGACGTCCTCGCCGGGGTCCTGCAGCCGGGACGCAGGGTCGTCGCGTACGTGACCGGCAGCGACGGCGCGTCCCAGGCCGCCGCGCTGCTGCGCGACCGCGGCCACGGCGCGAGTGCGCTCACGATCGCCGAGGACCTCGGCGGGCCGTCCGAGCGACTGCACCGCACCACCGCCGCCGAGCACGACGGGGCGCCCGCCGCCCCGCTGCATCTCGTGGCCATCGAGGTCCGCCCCGACGCCGGTACGCCGCTCCTGCCGCGCACGCCGGGGCTGCCTGACGAGGCCTACGACCACGACGGTCAGCTCACGAAACGCGAGATCCGCGCGCTGAGCGTCTGCGCGCTGCAGCCCACCCTGGGCGCCGCGCTCTGGGACATCGGCGCCGGCTCGGGGTCGGTCGCGATCGAGTGGTTGCGGGCCGAGCCCGGCGCGACCGCCGTCGCCCTGGACTGGCGCGCCGACCGCCTCGCGCGCGTGATCGAGAACGCCCGGCTCCTCGGCGTCCCCGACCGCCTGGCGACGGTCGCGGGCCGCGCGCCGGATGCCCTCGGCGCGCTCGGCGATCCTCCCGACGCGATCTTCGTCGGCGGTGGGGCCAGCGTCCCCGGCGTGCTCGACACGTGCTGGGCGACGCTGCGGCCCGGCGGGCGCCTGGTCGTCAACGCGGTCACGCTCGAGGCCGAGCAGGCGGTCCTCACCGCGCGCGCCGAGTACGGCGGCCGCCTCGTCCGCATCCAGCTCGCCCACGCCGATCCTGTCGGGCGCTTCACCGCCTTCCGCCCCCAGATGCCCATCACCCAGTGGTCCGCCACCAAGGAGCACCTCGTCCCGTGACCGTCTTCTTCGTCGGCGCCGGCCCCGGCGCGCCGGACCTCCTCACCCTGCGGGCGGTGGACGTGCTGCGCCGCTGCGCCGTCTGCCTCTACGCGGGCGCGCTCGTCCCGCCCGCGGTCCTCGGGCACTGCCCGCCTGACGCCCGCCGCGTCGACAGCCAGCACCTGACGCTCGACGAGATCGAGGCGATCCTCGTCGACGCGCACGCCGCCGGCCACGACCTCGCGCGGCTGCACAGCGGCGACCCGTCGCTCTACAGCGCGATGACCGAGCAGACCGCCAGGCTGCGCGCCCGCGGCATCCCGTTCGAGATCGTGCCCGGGGTCCCGGCGTTCGCCGCCGCAGCCGCGGCTGTCGGACGCGAGCTCACCGTTCCCGCCGTCGCCCAGAGCGTCATCCTCACGCGCCACGCCCGGCGCGCGACCGCGCTCCCGCCCGGCGAGGACCTCGACCGTCTCGCCGCACACGGAACGACGCTCGTCCTGCACCTCGCGGTCCAGGCGATCGACGAGCTCGCGCCGCGGCTCGCCGCCCACTACGGCGAGGACTGCCCGGTCGTCGTGGTCGCCCGCGCGTCGTGGCCGGACGAGCTCGTCCTCGAGGGCACGCTCCGGACGATCGCCGCGCTCGTCGGCGACCACGGCGTGCGGCGCACGGCGACGATCCTCGTCGGCCCGGCGCTGGCGGGCGAGCGCGCCGAGGGTGCGTGCGCCTCCCACCTCTACTCCACCGCGCGCACGAGGACCGGATGAGCCGCCGCCTGCTGCTGGTCGGGATCGGCGTCGGCGACCCGAACCACGTGACGGTCCAGGCCGTGACGGCGCTCAACGCGTTCGACGTCCTGTTCGTCGTCGAGAAGGGCGAGCAGGTCGACGACCTCGTCGCGGCCCGCCGCGAGGTGCTCCGACGGCACCGCACGCCGCAGGCGGGCCCGTACCGGACGGTTGCGCTGCCCGACCCGCCGCGGCCCTGGCGCACCGCGCCGGACTACGCGTCCGCGGTGCGCCGCTGGCGTGCGGAGCGCCGGGAGCTCTGGACCCGCGCGCTGGGCGAGCACCTGGCCGAGGGCGAGACGGGGGCCTTCCTCGTGTGGGGCGACCCGTCGCTCTACGAGAGCACCCTGGCGGTGGTCCAGGAGGTGCTGGCCGACGACGCCCCCGATGTCTCGCTCGACGTCCTGCCGGGGATCAGCAGCGTGCACGCGCTCACCGCCCGGCACCGCATCCCGCTCAACCGCGTCGGCCGCACGGTGCAGGTCACCCCGGCGCGGCAGCTCGCCGAGCACGGCGTCCCTGCCGGTGTCGACGACGTCGTCGTCATGCTCGACGCGCACGCCACGTTCGCGTCGCTGCCCGACCCTGAGGCGTTCGACATCTACTGGGGCGCCTACCTCGGCGCGCCCGACGAGCTGCTCGTCGCCGGCCCGCTCGACGCCGTGGCCGACGAGATCGTGCGCTTGCGCGCGCGGGTTCGCCAGGAGAAGGGCTGGATGTTCGACACCTACCTGCTGCGCCGCCGGTGACGACGGTCCTGGTCCTCGGCGGGACCGGCGAGGCGCGCGCGCTCGCGGCGGCGCTGCACGACGACGCGCCGGAGGTCACGGTGATCACGTCGCTCGCGGGGCGTGTCGCGCGGCCGCGCCTGCCGGTGGGCGAGGTGCGGATCGGCGGCTTCGGCGGCGTCGCAGGACTCGCCGACTGGCTCGCGGCGCACGCCGTCGACGCGGTCGTCGACGCCACGCATCCCTTCGCGCAGCGCATCGGGGTGAACGCCGCAGCCGCCTGCCCGCGCGCCGGGGTCCCCCTCCTGAGGCTCGCCCGGCCGGGCTGGAGCGCGCGAGCGGGCGACCGCTGGCACCGCGTCTCGACCCTCGCCGCAGCAGCCGCGCTCGTCCCGTCGCTCGGGACCCGCGCATTCCTGACCTCGGGCCGCCAGGGCCTCGCCGCCTTCGCGCACGACGACGCGACCTTCTTCCTCGTCCGGACGGTCGACCCGCCGGACCCCGCCGATCTCCCGGCGCACCACGCGCTCCTTCTGGACCGCGGCCCCTACACCCGAGCGGGCGAAGGCGCCCTGATCGACGAGCACGCCATCGACGTCCTCGTGACCAAGGACTCCGGCGGTGCGCTCACCGCCGCGAAGCTCGACGCGGCGCGCGAGCGCGGGTTGCCCGTCGTCGTCGTGGAGCGCCCGTCGCGCCCCGTCGGCGTGCCCGAGGTCGCGGACGTCGGAGCCGCCGCAGCCTGGGTCGCGGCTCAGACGACGCGGGCGGGCTCGGCGAGCACCGGGTAGCTGCGCGGGGTGTGGACGAGCCGTCGCCCGTCCGGCGCCGTCGCGATCCGCGACTGCGAGGACCCGACGATGAGCAGCGTGCGCATGTCGACGATCGTCGTGTCGAGCTGCTCCAGCGCCACTACCGTCACCGACTCCTCCGGCGCGCCGACCGCGCGGGCGACGACCACCGGGGTCGCCGGATCGCGGTGATCACGGATGATTTCGACCGCACGGTCGAGCTGCTGCCGCCGCGTCCGCGAGGCCGGGTTGTAGAGGGCGAGCGCGAGGTCGGCACCGCACACCGCCTCCAGACGCCGCTCCACCACCGCCCACGGCTTGAGCTGGTCGGACAGCGAGATCACCGCGAAGTCGTGGCCCAGTGGAGCGCCGACGCGCGAGGCCGCCGCCTGCATCGCCGACAGGCCCGGCACGACCTCGATCGTCACGGCGCCCAGCGGGCTCCCGTCGGCGACCTCGCGTTCCCACGCCTCGAGCACCGCGGACGCCATCGCGAAGATCCCGGGGTCACCCGAGGACACGACCGCCACGTGGCGCCCGCCCGCGGCGAGCTCCAGCGCGTGACGGGCGCGATCGACCTCGACGCGGTTGTCGGAGGCGAACCGCTCCTGCCCCGCCCGCACCGGCACGCGGCTCACGTAGGTCTCGTACCCGACGATCGCGTCGGCGCGGGCCAGCGCTGCGTCGGCCTGCGGTGTGCGCCACTGCGCGCCGGCGGGCCCGAGCCCGACGACCGTCACGCTGCCGACGCCGGCCGCGACCGCCCCGACGGGTTCGGTCGCATCTGCCCGCAGCCGGTCGTCGGCCTCCGTCGGCACCAGCACGATCGACATGTAGGGCACCGCGTCCGCGTCGACGTCCGCGACCGTGTCCACGCGCTGCTCCGGGTGCGAGGCCCGCTCCACGTAGACCCCGCGCCCGACCGTGCCGCTGTCCTGCAGCGCGTCGCGCACGCCGGCGAACGTGCGCCCGAGCTTCATCACCACGGCCGCGTCCGTCGTCGCCAGTCGCTCCCGCAGCTCCTGCGGGCCCAGCGTGCCCGGGAGCACCGTCAGGACGTCGTCGTGCTTGCACAGCGGCGTCCCGGCCGCGGCGGCCGCGGCGCTGAACGCGGTCACCCCCGGCACGACCTCGGTCGGGTAGCGCGTGGCGAGCCGCTCGTGCAGGTACATGTAGGAGCCGTAGAAGAACGGGTCCCCCTCGCAGAGCACCGCGACGTCGCGGCCCTCGTCGAGGTGCGCCGCGATCAGGTCCGCGCCTTCGTCGTAGTAGGCGCGCAGCGTCCGGTCGTAGGCGCCGGCGTCCGCCGTGCCCTCGGTCGTCGTCGGGTACACGAGCGGGAGCTCGACCTGCTCGGGCCGCAGGTGCGGCGCCGCCGCGCTGCGGGCGACCCCGCGCTTCCCGCGCGCGATCGGGTACGCCACGACGTGTGCCGCCTGCAGCGCGCGCAGCGCCTTGAGCGTCAGGAGCTCGGGATCCCCGGGCCCGACGCCGATGCCGATCAGCCTTCCGGTCATCACGCTCATTCCTCCGCGCTCCCCAGGGCGTTGACGGCGGCGGCGGCCATGGCGCTGCCGCCGCGACGACCGCGCACGACGAGATGCTCGAGCCTGCTGGGATGTGACGCCAGCGCGTCCTTGGACTCGACCGCGCCGATGAACCCGACCGGGATCCCGATGACGGCGGCGGGCCGCGGCGCGCCCTGCTCGATGAGCTCGAGCAGCCGGAACAGGGCGGTCGGCGCGTTGCCGAAGACGCACACCGCGCCGCCGAGGCGCCCCGCGTCGGCCCAGAGGTCGACGGCAGCGGCGGTTCGGGTGCTGCCGATCTGCCGCGCGACCGACGGGACCCGCGGGTCCGTGAGCAGGCAGATGACGTCGTTGTCGGCGGGGAGCCTGCGGCGGGTGATGCCGGAGGCGACCATGTTCGTGTCGCACAGCACGGGAGCGCCGGCCTGCAGCGCGGCCACCCCGGCGGCCGCGAAGCCCGCTGAGGCAACGACATCGCCGGCGAGGTCGACCATGCCGCAGGCGTGGATCATCCGCACGACGACGCGCTCGGTCAGCGGGTCGAACGACGTCAGGTCGGCCTCGGCGCGGATCGTCGCGAACGAGCGGCGGTAGATCTCCGCGCCGTCGCGCAGGTGGTCGAGCGTGTTCACGCCATCACCTCCTCGACGTCCCAGCCGCCGTCCGCGCGCGGGACGACCGCTCGTCGCACGCCGGCCGTCTGCCCGCAGCGCCTGCCGCAGCCCGCCCAGTGCTCCCGCGGCGCCCCCGGCCCGCGCTGCGTGGCCCGCGCCGCCGCAGCAGCCCGCACGTCGGCGAGCGCGCTCGCGCAGGCGCCCGTCCCGGCGCAGGCGGTCAGTCCCGCCCACCCGCTGCCGGGCGTGAGGACCAGCCCGGCGTCGGCCAGCGTGTCCTCGATGGTCGCCACCCGATCGCGCGGGACGTCGAGCACCACCACCGTCCGCTGGGCCGACACGCGGACCGCGTGCGTGCGCGAGACCGTCGCCAGCGCGTCGAGCGCGGGGATCGGCAGACGGCCCAGGGGGGCGAGCGCCGCTACCGCCGATCGGCCGTCCGCCTGCTCGGTCGCACCTACGCTCGGCTCGGGCTCCGCCTGCACGACGCGTTCGACCGGCACGTCGGCACCGATTGCGGCCGCGATGGTCGCCGCCGCGCCCGGCACCTCGGCGATCCGCCAGGCGCCCAGGCCCTCGCGCAGGAACGCGCGGGCGGCGTCGAGCGCGCCCGCCACCGCACGGTCGGCGGGCGCGGCCGCGAGCGCGCGGTCGCCGACGACCACGTGCCAGCCGGCGTCGCGCGTGGCGACGAGTCGCACGTCGGCGCCGGGGACCGCACCCACCGGGTCCCCGTCCTCGACGGCGTAGAGAAAGCGCGCGGGCAGGTCGGCCAGCGCGGGGTCGGCGCAGATCCCGTCGTCCAGCGCATCGATGACCGCCTCGACGGCCACCGATCCGAGGCACGACCCTGGCCGGCGTCCGACGAGCGGCTCGGCGCTGATGTTGCGTGCCCGGTCGTGCGTCCGCGAGCGCAACAGGCCGGACGCCGTGAGCGCGGTGGCCACCTCGGTGAGCACCGGCTCGCTCAGGCCGCGGATCTGCAGGTTGGCGCGGCTCGTTAGCTCGACGATCCCGTTGCCGAGCCGCGCGGCTCGGGCCAGTGCACTGAGCGCATCGGCATCGAGCCGTCCGGCGGCGGGCCGCACGCGTACCAGCAGGCCGTCCGCCGCCGCATGGGGCCGCAGCACGCCGGGGCAGCGGTCCGGGCGATCCCGGGGCGCACCGTCGCCGGTCAATGGTCGCGGTGCCATGGACACCGATGCGTCGCTCACCGTGACGGACACGGAGCACTCCAATCCCTCGTGGACTCTGGAACGCGAGGACGAGTGTCCTGACTCCCGGATCGTCGCTCCCCCCGGCCTTCCCAGGCAGGTGCCCAGTGGCTTGGAGTGGGGGTCGCTCCCCGGTCACAGTGGCGAGGACCGTCCCGGATTCACACCGGGTTCCTCGTACGTCGCAGCCGCGATCCTATTGGGTCCGGGCGTCTGGCATCGTTGCGGCGGTGACTGCCCGTGCCCGCCGGACGCTCGACGACGCACGGACCGCGATCGCCTTCCTCACCCGCCTGCGCGTGGGCGCCTCCGGGCGCCTGGACGCCGCGGCGATGAGCCGCGCCGCGCAGTGGTTCCCGGCGGTCGGGCTGATCGTCGGCGGGGCGCTCGGCGGGACGCGACTGCTCGCCGACCTGGCGCTGGACCCGGTGCCCGCAACCCTCCTGGCCCTGCTCGTCGCGGTGCTCGTCACCGGCGGCTTCCACGAGGACGGCCTCGCCGACATCGCCGACGCCTTCGGCGCGCACGTCTCACGCGAGCGGCGCCTGGAGATCCTCAAGGACCCGCGCGTGGGGACCTATGGCGCCCTGGCGATCGTGTTCGCGATCGTCTTCCCGCTGAGCGTCCTGGCCGGGCTCGACGGCGAGCACGTCCTGCGTGCGGCCCTCGTCGCGCATGTCCTCGGCCGCTGGTCGACGCTCCCGCACTCGGCCTGGTGGCCGCCCGCGCGACCCGACGGGTCCGGAACGCTGGTGCGGGTCCGCCGGCGCGGACTCGTCGTACCGACGGCGTTCAGCGCCGCCGTCGCGCTGACGGTAGCCGGGGTCGGGCCCGGGCTCCTCGCCCTCGGCACGGCGATCCTCTTGACCGCGGGGCTCTCGACGCTTCTGGCCCGCACGTTCGGCGGTGTCACCGGCGACGCGTTCGGTGCGGTCAACAAGCTCGTCGAGCTCGGCACGTATGCCGTCCTGAGCGCGGCCTGGGCCTGATCGGACCGCAGGGGGATCGGATCTGAGGTGAGCGGTCGTCGGCCTCGCGCCCCCTCTCCCATCCGCGGGAGAAGCACTTCCCCCCCCCGCGGCAGGGAGTCGAGCCGTGACCCGGCTCGTAGATTCGGCTGATGCCAGCCCCCGTCTTCGACCAGCGCCACGACCTCGACCCCGCGCGCCCGCACAACCGCGAGGCGCTCGTGTGGGTCATCACCGACGCGGAGCAGCGCCTCGGGCTCGTGGCGTACACGTGGGTCGACGCGCACGGGCTCGCGGGCGCGGCCGGCATCGCGTTCGGCTCGGCCTTCGATGAGCCCGTGTTCCACCGGGTCGACGGCGTGACGGTCGAGGCCTCGCCGGACTTCGGGTCGTGGTCGGCCGGACCCATCGCCGTGCGGCACGAGGGCGACGTGCGCGCCGCGCACATCACCTACGCGAGCGACGACCTGTCGCTGGACTTCGCGTTCGCCCCGATGGGGGAGCCCTACGCCTACACGAGTCACCCGGACCCGTCCCCTCGGTACTTCGCGGACGAGCGCCTCGAGCAGGGGGGCGCGTCCACGGCACCGCGCCGATCGCGGGCGCGAGTTCGCGCTGGACGGCTTTGGTCACCGCGACCACTCCTGGGGCGCGCGGGACTGGGGCAGCACATTGCACTACAAGTGGTTCAACTTCCTGGCCGACGGGATCTCCGTGCACGTCATGGACGTGCAGGGGCTCGGCCGGTCCGACGTGCGCGGCTACGTCTTCAAGGATGGTGTGACGTCGCAGATCGTGCAGACCCGGTTCTCGT
>NZ_JBFIGP010000038.1:0-21779 GCF_041602235.1 Paraconexibacter sp. | reverse complement strand
GCGACCGCCAGGCGGCCGTCCAGGGCCTCGACCCGGCGCCGCAGTCCGGTCAGGCCCGAGCCCTCGGGATCGGCGCCGCCCGGACCCGTGTCGGCCACCTCGATGAAGAGGACGCCGTCCGCGGCGAGGACGGACACGGTGGCGTGCGCGGCCGGAGCGTGCTTGGCCACGTTCGTGAGCGCCTCGGCCACGACGAAGTACGCGGCCCGCTCGATCATCAGGCCGGGACGCTCCGCGAGGTCCCCGGTGATCCTGACCTCCAGCCCAGACCGCTTCGCCAGTGCCCCGATGGCGGGGAACAGGCCACGCTCCTGCAGCAGGGGTGGGGCGATGCCCCGGGCCAGGCTGCGCAGCTCCGCGATCGCGGCCGACGCGTCGTCGCGGGCGCGGCGGACGAGCTCCGCGGCCTCCGGGTCGTGCGCGAGGCGCTGCTCGGCGCGGCCGAGCGCGATGCTCAGGGCGACGAGCCGGGCCTGGGCTCCGTCGTGGAGGTCCCGCTCGATGCGTTGGAGCTCCGTCGCCTCCTCGTCGAGCGCGCCGCGTCGCGTCCGCAGCAGCTCGTCGACCCGGTCCGAGAGCACCCGCTCCCGCGGGCGAGGTGGCAGGCGGTCCGCGAACGCCAGCAGGGCGTGCGTCACGACCGCCAGCGAGATGCCCAGCAGCGTCCAGGCCAGCCACTGCCCGCCGCCCGTCAGCAGCCAGATGATCGCGAGCAGGCCGGCCGCGACACCGCCGAGTCCCGCGTGCGCGCTCGCCCAGCGTGCGGGGCCGGCGGGAACCCGCCACGACACGCGGATCGCGGCCGCTCCCGCGACGGGTGCCCCCGCTCCGATCCAGACCCAGACCGGCCAGTAGGCGCCCGAGGCGCCCGTCAGGACCCACACGATCGTCGTCGCGAGACCCGCGACGACCGCGGCGAGTGCCGCGGTCGAGATCAGCGAGCCGATCCTGGCGTCCCGCAGTCCGGTGATGCGCGTGCGGGCCGGGCCCCTCGTCTCGGGGTCCGGCCCGTGCTCACTCGGGAGGTGTTCGACCGCCGCCGTCATCACCCCGATCATCCCAGGGCGGGACTCGGGGCGGACGACCGGGATCGCACCGCTCGCGAGGGGACCTACGCGGTCTTCGCCGGGCGGTTGGCCTCGAAGGCGGCCTGCACGTCGCTCGCCGACAGGCCGAGCTCCTTGGCCACCGCGGCGAACATCGCCTCGTGGCGGCTCTCGCGCTGGGACTCACGTGCCTCGTGGAGCTTCGTCAGTGCCGCCTGCACGTCGGAGGTCTCCAGGTCGAGTCCGGCTGCGAGCGCGCTCGTCAGGGCGGACTGGTCGGGCTTGGCGCCGCGGGCCGGTCGCTCGCCGTCGGCAGAACGCTGTGGCCGGTTGGCGTCGAGGATCTCCTCGACCGCGGAGGCCTCGACCCCGAGGGCGGACGCGAGCTCGCTCGACATGCGTGCGCCTCGGTCGCCCCGCTGCTGGTCGGTCGGCTTCTCCGGACGGCTGGCGTCCATGGCGGCCGTCAGCTCGGAGCTGCTGACGCCGAGCGCATCGGCGATCTTCGCCTGCGTCGCCGCCGGCATCTGGCCGCGGCCCTTGCCCTCGTGCCGGCTGGTCGAGCTGCTGGAGCTGGTGCTCTCGCTCGAGCTGGTGGCGGCGTTCGCGGCGGTGATGCCGGCTCCACCGAGCAGTGCGCTGGCGGAGACGATCGCGGCGACCTTGCGGATCTGGGGGGACATGGTGTGACTCCTGACGTTGGGGAATGCGATGACGTCAGGATGCGCCGCGCGGCTGGGGTGAACCTGGGAGGGGGCGCAGACCTCACTGAGCGTCGGCGAGCACGACCACGGTGGGGTATCCGCGGCGCGGGAGCACCACGCGGGCGCGCGGCTCCAGGCCTGCGGCTCGCAGATCGTCGGTGGGGTCCAGCGGGGCCAGACCACCCACCTTCGCTGGGGCCACGAAGGCCGCGGTGGTGAGCACGGCGCGCACGGCCAGGCGCGGGGACCACGGCGTCGCGACGACCACGCGGCCGCCGACCTTCAGGATCCGCCGGATCTCGGCAACCACGGTCGCCCGGTCCTCCGCCGACAGCAGGTGCAGCAGGTAGGTGCAGGTGACGACGTCGGCGGAGGCGTCGTCGAGGGGCAGGGCGCGCGCGTCCGCCTGGCGCAGTTCCCAGCCGGTGGGCAGCGTGCCGACCTGCGCGAGCATGCGCCTCGAGGCATCGACGCCGATGGCGCTGCGCGGTCGGTCCGCTGGGGGGCGGCCTGCGAGCGTGCGCAGCACGATGCCGGTGCCCGTGGCGACGTCGACGAGGTGCTCGCCCGGCGCCGGCGCCGCGAGCCGGACCGCCGTCTCCACGGCGCGGCCCTCGAGGCTCTCCTGCCGTGCGTAGTGGGACGCGTTGGCGTCCCAGATCCAGGGTGCGTCGCGGCGGCTCACGCTACCCGCGCAGCACGTCGTCGACGACGCTGCGGATCACGCGGTTGACCGTCCCGGGGGCCTCCATCGGGCCCTGATGCCCGGCGTCCGGCAGCACCACCAGGCGCGCCCCGAGGTGATCGGCGATCTCGCGGCCCCGGGCCGCCGGGGTCAGGCGGTCCTGCTCCCCGACGACGACCGTGGTCGGGACGGTGAGGTGATCCAGCGCGTCCCGCGCGTCCATCGACCAGAGGAACCGCGCCGCCTTGGAGCGCGCGACCGGGTGCGTGGCGCGGAGCAGGTGCTCGGTGCGGATGCGGTCGCTCTCGCTGGCGCCCCGGCCGAACGCCATCACGCGCATCGCGGTGCGCAGGACCGGGAGGGCGGGTCCCTCGAGGCGGACCGGCATCGTGATGAGCGGGACCAGGCTGCCGAGGAGGGGGCCCGAGATCCACGGGGGGATCTGGCGCACCAGTCCGCCGGCCACGTTGTGGGCGGTCGTGTTGCAGAGCACGGCGCCGTGGAGGCCCCGTGCCCCGGGGTTGCCCGCGGTGTGGGCCGCCCAGCCCATGATCGCCATGCCCCCCATCGAGTGTCCCGCGGCGACGGCCGCCAGGTCCGGGGGGACGAGCGCCCGCACGACGGCGTCGAGGTCGGCACCGAGGGTCTCCAGCGAGAAGCCCGTGCCCTGCGCCGCGCCGCTGCGGCCGTGGCCCCGTTGGTCGTAGGTGATGACCAGGTGGTCCTGGCCGAGATCCTCGAGCTGCTGGGACCAGAACGGCGTCGCCATCGTGAAGCCGTGGATCAGGACCACCGCTGCCCGCGGGCGCCGCTTGCCGCCCGGGCGCGTCACCACCGCATGCAGCTGGGTGCCGTCGTGCGCCTCGACCCAGCGTGAGACGGAAAGCCCGAGCATCGGCCCGAGCCTAACCAGGACACGGGACGCGACGGCGGCCCTCGCTCGCGCGGCGGCGCGCGAGCAGCGGCGGCGGCAGGCCCGACAAACAGAGCATCTGTTCGGTTAGGATCGCCGCGTCGCTCCGGCGACGTCCCGACCCCGTGACCCGAGGACCCGCATGAGCACCAGCACCACCGCCGACTTCAACCTCGACGCGCTCGACAGGTGGACCGAGCCATCGACGTTCCTCGTCGAACGCGATCGCCTGGTCGCGTACGCGGAGGCCACCAACGACGACATCGCACACCACGCCCGCGGTGATCTCGCGCCGCCGGTCTTCAACGTGGTGCCGCCGTTCGAGGGGTTGTTCCCGCTGATCGGGCAGATCGTCCCCGGCGAGGTGCTCATGCGGGTCGTGCACGGCATGCAGGACTTCCGCTTCCACAAGCCGATCACCCCCGGGATGACCCTCACGGTGCGGGGGGCCGGGATCGGCGTCCAGCCCAAGTCCTCGGGCACCACGCTGGTCGTGAAGTCCGAGACCCGCGACGCCGACGGGGACCTCGTCTGCGAGCAGCTGATGACGTCCTTCTTCCGCGGCGTCCTGGCCACCGAGGGTGCGGGCGTGGGCCCCGACGACCACGCCTTCCCCGAGGAGGTCCGCGACCGGGAGCCCGTCGCCGTGGTCCAGCAGACCTTCGACGAGGACCAGACGTTCCGCTACTCGCCGGCGTCCGGCGATCCCATGCCCATCCACCTCGATGAGGACTTCGCGAGGTCCGTCGGGCTGCCCGGCATCATCATCCACGGTCTCTGCACGATGGCGTTCACCTCGGTGGCGGCCATCAAGACCGCCGCCCCCGAGGACCCGACCCGGCTCAAGCGCCTCGCCGTGCGCTTCAACAAGCCCGCGCTCCCAGGGCAGACGATCACGACGACCCTGTGGGCGCACGGCGACGGCGTGCTCGTGTTCGAGACCGTCGCCGACAACGGCGACGTCATCATCAAGGACGGACGCGCCGAGTTCGCCTGAGCCGCCGGCGCGGAGCCGCCCTCGAGTGGCACTGACGGGTTGGCACGCAAAGTAGGATGTGGGAATGACTACTTCCTCCGTCGCGACCGACGCCGAGCCGGTCATCCACCTCGTGCCGTCGCAGGAGGAGACCCTCCTGCGCGAAGCCGTCAGGGGCATCGCCCAGAGCTTCGGCGGGGCGACGTACATGCTGCGCTGCCACGAGGAGGGCGTGCCGCCGACCGAGATGTGGGACGCGCTCGCCGAGAAGGGCTACTGCGGCGTCAACCTGCCCGAGGAGTACGGGGGCGGGGGGATGGGCATGTCCGGGCTGGCCGCGGTGCAGGAGGAGCTCGCGATCAACGGCTGCACCCAGCTGCTGCTCGTCGTCTCGCCGGCGATCGCCGGCTCGATCCTCAGCCTGCACGGCACCCCGGACCAGAAGCACCGCTGGCTCCCGGGCCTGTCCGCCGGTACCGAGCGCATCGCGTTCGCCGTAACCGAGGCCGACGCCGGGACGAACACCCACAACATCAAGACCCGCGCCAAGCGTCAGGCCGACGGCACCTGGCGGCTGCGGGGTCAGAAGACCTACATCTCCGCGGTCGAGCACGCGACGGCGCTCCTGGTCGTCGCCCGCGAGGAGCTCGAGGACGGACAGCTCGGCATGCCGCTGCTCTTCATCATGGACCTCGACTCCGAGGGCTTCACGAAGGAGAACATCCCCACGGCGCTGCGCCTGCCCGACAAGCAGTGGACGCTGTTCTTCGACGACGTGACGATCCCGGACGAGCGGCTGATCGGCGGCACCACCGGTGGGCTCGGCGCGCTGTTCGACGGCCTGAACCCGGAGCGGATCATGGCGGCCGCCGGGAGCTGCGGCGGCGCCGAGCGGGCCATCGCCAAGGCGGCCGACTACGCCCGCGAGCGGGCCGTGTGGGGCCAGCCCATCGGCGCGCACCAGGGGCTGTCGCACCCGCTCGCCGCGATCAAGATCGAGCTCGAGATGGCCAAGCTGATGACCCGCAAGGCGTGCGCGCTGTACGACGCGGGCTGGAAGGGCGCGGGGGAGACCTCGAACATGGCGAAGTACGCGGCGGCCGAGGTGGGGGTCAAGGCGGTCGACCAGGCGATCCAGACGCACGGCGGCAACGGGATCGCGCTCGAGTACGGCCTGACCGACATGTGGTGGGGCGCTCGGCTCTCGAAGATCGCGCCGGTGAGCCGCGAGATGATCCTCAACTACGTGGCCGAGCACTCCCTCGGGCTGCCGAAGAGCTACTGAGCGGAGCTGCCGCGCAGCGGTCGTGGCGGGACGCCGCGGCCGCGTGCGGGAGGCCAGGGATGTAACGCCACGCCCCGGCACGGGACGGGGAGGGCATGAGCCTTCCCACCGTTCCGATCGGCCTCCTTCCCACCCGCGAGGCGCTGCACCGCGTCGCCGAGCACGTCCTCGCACCCGTCCGCGTCCAGGAGACCGGACACGAGATCGCCCTCGAGGCCCGCGGCGCCGGTGTCGCCACCCCCGACCTGCCGCACGGCGGGTGGGTCGGGTTCAGCGGCACGGACCTCGTGGTGGTCGACCGCGGCGGCGGCGAGACCCGCACGCCGCTGAGCACGCTGCGCGAGGCCGCCACCGCGGCCGGTCTGCGCGGCGCCGACGGTCTCGACGAGACGCCGCTGGACGTCGACCGCACCGCATCGCTGTTCCTCGGCACCGTGTACGAGATCGGCACGCGCGCCCTCACGGCCCTCGCGGAGCTCCACGACCCGGACGCGCCCGTCCGGCTGTGGCCCGAGCACTTCGACGTCGCCGTCGAGCTCGGCGACGAGGCCGCGGGGGCGCGCGCCGCGTACGGCATCTCGCCGGGGGACGAGCAGCACGACGAGCCCTACGCCTACGTGGCGCCGTGGGCAGGACCCCGGGGGGACGCCGCGCTGTGGAACGCGACGGGCTTCGCGGGCGCGGAGGTGGGGTGGACGTCGCTGCGGGGGGAGGAGGACCCGGTGAGCGCACTCGTCGCGTTCTGGACCGCGCGGTTCATCGCGCTGCGTGACGGCTGAGCGCCGCCGTGGAGCTCGAGTTCGGCAACCTCCTGGCGGTCTGCGCGGTCGCCTTCGTCGTGCCCCTCACGCTGGGGCTCGCGCCGCGGGTGCGCCTGCCCGCGGTCGTGCTGGAGATCGTCGCCGGCATCGTCGTGGGTCCGGACGTGCTCGGGTGGGTGTCGGTCGACGAGCCCGTCGCCGTGCTCTCGCTGCTGGGCCTGTCCGTCCTGCTGTTCCTCGCGGGACTCGAGGTCGACTTCGCGATGCTGCGGGGGCGTCTGCTGCGCCTGGCGCTCGTGGGCTTCGCCGCGTCGTTCGCGTTGGCGCTGCTCGTGGGCCTCCTGCTGCAGATGGCGGGCTCCGTGAAGAGCATGGTGTTCGTGGCCGTCGTCCTGAGCGCCACCTCCCTGGGGGTCGTCATCCCCGTGCTCAAGGACTCCGGGCTCAGCGCCTCGCGGTACGGGCAGCTGGTGATCGCCGCGGCGTCGATCGCCGACGTCGCCACGATCCTGCTGCTGTCGCTGCTGTTCAGCGAGGAGTCCACCGGCACAGGGGCCAAGCTGTTCCTCATCGGCGGGCTCGCCGCGTTCGCGATCGCCGTGGTCGCGGCCGTCGTCGCCGCCGAGCGGTCGATGCGGTTCGGCGCGGTCCTCGTGCGCCTGCAGGACACGACCGCGCAGATCCGGGTGCGCGGAGCGTTCCTGCTGCTGGTCGGGTTCGCGGCGATCGCCCAGAGCCTGGGACTCGAGGTCATCCTCGGCGCGTTCATCGCGGGGGCCCTGCTGTCGGTCCTCGACAAGGACCGCGAGATGACCCACCCGCAGTTCCGCGAGAAGCTCGATGCGATCGGGTACGGCGTGTTCATCCCGGTCTTCTTCGTGACGAGCGGGCTGCGGTTCGATCTCGACGCGCTGACCGAGAGCTCGTCGGCGCTCGCGCGCGTGCCGCTGCTCCTGCTGGCGCTGCTGCTGGTGCGGGGCGCCCCCGCGCTGCTGTACCGGGGCTACCTGCGCGACGACCGGCAGACGATCGCCGCCGGCCTGCTGCAGGCCACGTCGCTTCCCTTCATCGTCGCGGCCACGCAGATCGGACTGACGCTCGACCTGCTGTCGGGGGCCACCGCCGCCGGTCTCGTCGCCGCCGGTCTGCTGTCGGTCCTGATCTTCCCCATCGTCGCCGGATTCATGGTTCCGAAAGCCCGGACATGAGAGCATCGCGCCACGGTGAACGTGGCAGCGCACGACTCCGACACCGAGCTCCTACGACGCCTGCGCGCCGGTGAGGAGCATGCGTTCGTGACGCTCGTGGACCGGTACGCCGCCTCGATGCTCCGGATCGCCCGGATGTACGTGCCGTCCCACGCGGTCGCCGAGGAGGTCGTGCAGGAGACCTGGCTCGGCGTGCTGCGGGGGATCGACGGCTTCGAGGAGCGATCGTCCCTGCGCACGTGGGTCTTCCGCATCCTCGTGAACCGGGCGCGGACGCGAGGGGAGCGCGAGCGCCGCACCGTCCCGTTCGCGACGCTCGCGCAGGACGAGCTCGATGCGCCCTTCACCGCCGTGGACGCCGACCGCTTCCTCCCGGCGGACCACGACCGGTGGCCCGGACACTGGGCGCTGCCGCCCGAGCGGTGGGACGACTCCCCGGTCCGGCATCTCGACGTGATGCACCTGCGCACGCGCCTGGCCGACGCGGTCGCCGCGCTGCCCGAGACGCAGCGCCTGGTGGTGACGATGCGCGATCTGGAAGGCTTCGACGCGGCGGAGACCGCGGCGGCGCTCGGCCTGAGCGAGGGGAACCAGCGGGTGCTGCTGCATCGCGCCCGATCCCGCCTGCGGAAGGAGCTCGAGGAGGTGCGGCATGGCTGAACGGCGCGAGGACGAGGAGATCGCCTGCCGCGAGTTCGTCGAGGTGATCACCGACTACCTCGAGGGGGCGCTCTCGGACGGCGAGGCGCGAGCCCTCGAGGAGCACCTGCAGACGTGTCCGGGGTGCGAGACCTACCTCGCGCAGATGCGGGAGACGATCGCCCGCATGGGCTCGCTGCCGCGCGAGGAGCTGTCGGACGCCACGCGCGGGGTGCTGCGGGACGCGTTCCGGTCCTGGTCGTCGCGAAGGGAGTGACCGGCCTGTAACGCTCGGCCTCCTCACGGGACCGAACGGGCATGACCATCGCACCGTCCGCAGCCGAGACGCTCGTCTGGCACCGTGTCCTCGACGTCGACGCGCTTCCCGAGGGACGGGTCACGACCGTCACCGCCGGGCACACCAGCATCGCGCTGACCCACGTGAACGGGACGTACGGCGCGCTGGACAACCGCTGTCCGCATCAGGGCGGGCCGCTCGGCGAGGGCACCATCGAGCGGGGCAAGCTGCGCTGCCCGTGGCACGGGTACGACTACTGCCCGTTGACCGGTGGCTCGGCGTTCGGCGACAGCGTGCGCGACTTCCCGGTGGAGGTGCGCGAGGACGGCGGGATCTGGGTCGCCGTTCCCGGCAAGGAGCCTCACGCCCGCACGGTCTCCGATGCGATGGCGGAGACCATGGTCGCGTGGGGGGTGCGTCACGTCTTCGGGATGGTCGGCCACTCGAACCTCGGCCTGGCGGACGCGCTGCGCCGGCGCGAGGAGGCCGGGGAGCTGCGGTTCATCGGCATCCGGCACGAGGGCGCGGCCGCGTTCGCCGCGTCGGCCTACGGCAAGCTGACGGGGCGGCCCGCGGCGTGCCTGACGATCGCCGGGCCGGGGGCGACGAACCTCCTCACGGGCCTGTGGGACGCGAAGGCCGACCGCGCGCCGGTGCTGGCGCTGACCGGGCAGGTCGACACGAAGGTGCTGGGGAAGGGCGCGTTCCAGGACGTCGACCTGGCGGGGGCGTTCGGCACGGTCGCCGCGTGGTCCGCGACGGTCCTGCCGGACTCCGACCACCCGGAGCTCATGGCGCTCGCCATCAAGCACGCGCTGCTGCGGGAGGCGCCCACGCACCTCGTCTTCCCCGACGAGGTGCAGAACCTGCCTGCCCCCGAGGCACCGGTCGCCGCCCCGGCGGGCCGGGTCCCGGACCGCCGCGTCGCGCCGTCCGGGGAGGCCCTCGACCGGGCGGTGACGCTGCTGAGCGGCGCTCGGCGTCCGGTCATCGTCGCCGGCCACGGCGCCGCCGCCGACCGTGAGGCCGTGCGCGGGCTCGCCGAGCGGCTCCGGGCGCCGGTGATCACCACCTTCCGGGCCAAGGGCCTGCTCGGCGACGATCACCCGCTGGCGGGCGGGGTGCTCGGACGATCCGGGACCCCCGTCGCCTCGTGGCTCATGAACGAGGCAGACCTGCTCGTCGTGCTCGGTGCGTCGTTCGCGAACCACACCGGGATCTACCCGGGGCATCCGATCGTGCAGGTCGACCGCGATCCGCAGCAGCTCGGGCGCTTCCACCCGGTGGAGGCCCCGGTGCTGGGCGACGTCGGCGTGACGATCGCCGCGCTCGTCGAGGCGCTGGAGCGGACTGCGGCCCCGTCCGGTGGTGGCGGTCGGGTGGATCAGACGGCCGACGTCGCCGACCGCTGGGCGCTCTGGCGCGCGGAGAAGGCCTCCCGGGCGGCCGATGACCGCGGTCACGGCGTGGCCTCGGCCGCCGTGTTCGCGGCGCTGAACCGCCACGCGCCCACGGACGCCGTGCTGTGCGTCGACGTCGGCAACAACGCCTACGCGTTCGGTCGCTACTTCGAGGCCCGCGCGACCCAGGACGTCCTGATGAGCGGGTACCTCGGCTCGATCGGGTTCGCGTACCCGGCTGCGCTCGGAGCGTGGGCGGCGACCGACGGCGACCGGCCGGTGGTGGCCATCAGCGGCGACGGCGGGTTCGCGCAGTACATGGCCGAGCTCACCACCGCGGTGAAGCACGGCATGCGGATCGTCCACGTCCTGCTCGACAACGGTCAGCTCGGCAAGATCAGCAAGGAGCAGCGCGCGGGCGAGTGGGACGTGTGGCAGACGTCCCTGCACAACCCGGACTTCGCGGCGTACGCCCGCGACTGCGGCGCCCTCGGGCTGCGGGTCGAGCGCGCGCAGGATCTGGACGGCGCCCTGGCCGAGGCCTTCGCGCACGACGGGCCGGCCACGGTGGTCGTCCGGTGCGACGCGGACCTGGTCTGAGCAGCCTTCGGCCACCGCCCCGACCGGAAGGCCCCCTGGGCCGATCGACGACGGGTGACGCAGGCCCTACGATCGCTCCGTGCCCTCGGCGACCGTCGACATCCGCATCGACATGCTCGGGAGGTTCCGGGTGCGAGCCGACGAGCACGAGATCTCGGAGGACGACTGGCCGTCGCGCCGGGCGCAGGAGCTCGTCGCGCTGCTGGCCCTCGCCGACGGTCACCGTCTGGTGCGCGACAGCGTGATCGAGCAGCTCTGGCCGCACCTCGGAGCCAAGGCGGGCGCCGCCAACCTGCGCAAGGCCGCGCATCACGCTCGTCGCGTCCTCGACGACGACGACGCGGTGGTCCTGCGCGGTGGTCAGGTGCACCTGTTCCCGTCGCGGGCCGTCGTCACCGATGTCGAGGACTTCCTGCACCGGGCGGACGCCGCGCTGCACGACGGTGACCCGGCGGCGTGCGCGGGCGTGGCCGAGACGTGCCCCGGGGACCTGCTGCCGCTCTCGCCCTACGAGGCGTGGACGCAGGAGCCGCGACGTGAGGTGCGCGCGCGGCTGACGGACCTGCTGCGCCGCGCCGCGAACTGGGAGCGGCTGATGCAGGTGGACCCGACCGACGAGGCGGCGTGCCGTGAGCTCATGCGCGCGGCCATCGCCGAGGGGCAGCGCCACGTCGCGATCCGGTGGTACGAGCAGCTGCGGATCGCTCTCGTCCGCGAGCTGGGAGCGCGGCCCGGCCCCGAGACGCAGCGGCTCTACGACGACTGCACGACCGGCGTGCGGCTGGGGGAGCAGACCCTCGTCGGTCGCCAGCTCGAGGTCGCCCGCGTCATGGGCCGCCTCCAGGAGGCCCGTGCGGGCGAGACCGTGTCGGTCCTCGTCCGAGGACCGACGGGCATCGGCAAGTCCGCGCTGTGTCGCGAGGTGCTCGACCGCGCCCGCGAGGACGGCTGGCGCGTGGTCGGTGCCACCGGCACCGCGGCACGGGCGCCCTACGGGCCGCTCGGCGCGTTCGTGGAGCAGCTGCTGCTCGACGGACGTGATCCGCTGGCCGGCCTCCCGGCGCGGACCCGGTCGATCCTGGCGGAGCTGACGCCGCTCGCCGGGCCGGCCGAACCGCTCGAGGGCGCGGTGACGCGACATCAGGTCGTGGCCGCGCTGCGCCGCGCGATCGTGCTCTCGGGGTCCCCGGTGCCCACGGTCCTGTGCCTCGAGGACGCGCACCTGTGCGACGAGGCCACCGCCGGGGTCCTGCACCAGCTCGTCGCGGGCGGCGGCGCCCTGCCGGTCGCGGTCATCCTCGCCTACCGGACCGAGTGGCTGCGCGCGAGCCTGCCGCACGGTCTCGCCGAGCTCGCCGCCCACGACCAGACGCTCCACGTCGAGCTCGGACCGCTCGAGGACGCGGAGATCGTGCGGCTCGTCGAGTCCGCCGGTGCCGAGCCGCCGGATCCCGAGCTCGTGGCGCAGGTCGTGCGCCGCGCCGAGGGCAGCCCGTTCTTCGCCCTCGAGCTGGCGCGCGGACGCACGCAGGACGCGTCCGGAGACCTTCCCCGCACCGTGCGCGCCGCGGTGATGGATCGGTTCGTCGGGCTGGACAGGGACGACCTCGACGTGCTCGCGAAGCTCGCCGTCGCGGGCGAGCCGCTCGACCTGGCGAGCGTCCTCGCGCTCACCGGCCTGCCCGAGGGGGCGGCGTTCGCCGCGCTGGACGCCGCGCTGGCCGCAGGTGCCCTGGTCGTGGCGGACACGAAGTACCGCTTCCGGCACGAGCTGGTCCGGCAGGCGCTCACGGACGAGCTCGCCCCACACCATCGGCTCGCTCTGCACCGGGACGCCGCCGGGCGCCTGATCGCGGCGGGGGCGCCGCCGCAGCTCATCGCGCACCACTGGCTGAAGGGGGAGCGCCCCCAGGAGGCGGTCCCGTGGCTGCTGCGCGCCGCCCGACGGGCGGTCGAGGTCGGGGCCTTCGCCGACGCGCTCGTGCAGGTCGACCGGCTGCTGCAGCACCAGCCCGACCACGTCGAGGCGCTGAGCCTGCGCGCCGAGATCCTGGACGCCCTGGGGGACAATCGGGCCCCGGACGCGTACGCGACCGCTGCGGCGGCGGTCGGCGAGCCCGAGGCGCAGGAGTTGAAGGCCCGGCAGGCCTTGGCGCAGCTGAAGGCCAGCGACCCCGACAGCGCGCTGGCCACCCTGCGGGGCGTCCGGCCGACGTCGCTGGCCGGGCGGCTGGCGGAGGCGCTGACCCTCAGTGCCGCCGCCGCGATCGGTCGCTACGCGGACGCCGAGACGGCAGCGGCGAAGGCCGAGGAGGCGCGCCGGCTGGCGATCGAGCTCGGGGATCCCGGGGCGATCCTCGACGCGACCTGGGCGCACGCGCTGGCAGCGCACGCGACGGGGGATCTGCCGGTGCGCCTGCGCGAGTACCTGCGCAGCACACGAGACCTGCCCGCGCTCGCGACGCGCGTCTTCGACGGGCAGTTGTGCGTCACCGAGCGGATGCTCTACGGGGGGTTGCCCAGTGACGAGATCATCACGTTCGCCGACGGTCTGGCGGCCGAGGCGCGCCGGCTCGGGGCCGCGCGCGGGGAGGCGTTCGCGCGGACCCTGCGCGGGGAGGTGGGTGTCCTGGCCGGGCATCTCGACGAGGCCGACCACGACTTCGCGGAGGGCGCGCGGCTGCACGCGCGTATCGGTGCCGCCGCCGGGGAGGCGCTGTCGCTGCTGGGACGCGGTCAGGTGGCGACCTACCGGGGACGGTCCCAGGAGGCGCGCCGGTACCTGGCCGAGGCGCTGCTCATGGCGCGGGAGTCCGAGGTCGGGCACCACACCCTCGACCGCATCTACGGCGCGATGGTGGCCGCGGCCGCCGACCCCGAGGCCGGTGTGGCGGTCGTCCGCGAGGCGGAGACGGCGATCGCCGGACCCGCGGAGACCTGTCCGACGTGCCGGATCGCGTTCATCGTGCCGGCGGCGATCGCGGCGGCACGCGCCGGAGACCTCGAGCGCGCCGACCGCTACGCCGGCGACTGCGAGCGGGCGCTGGAGGTCATCGCGCTGCCCCCGGCCTGGAGCGCCGCGGTCGCCGAGGTGCGCGGGTGGGTGGCGCTGGCCCACGGGCGCGGTGATGCGGCCCGTGGGCACTTCCGGGCCGCTGCGGAGGAGTTCGACACCTGGGCGCAGCCGCTGGACGCGGAGCGCTGCGCCCGGCTGGCCGAGGGATAGGGAACGTCCGAGGAACGCGGGTCCGCGACGGTGTGGTTCGTCGCCACCGACAGCGGTGGCGGCGTCCATTCACTCGTCGACCTCGGAGGTCAACCATGCGCTCCATTCCCCGCAAGGACGTTCCCGTCGCCATCGCAGATGGCGGCGTGGAGGTCCGCGTGCTGGACCAGGACGGCCTGATGGTCGGATTCGTCCAGCTCCCCGCCGGCGCCGATCTGCGACCGGCCACGAAGGGCCTGCCGGACGACCTCTGCCCGTGCCCGCACTGGGGGTACATGATCAAGGGGCGCGTGCGGATGCACACCAAGGACGGCCATCAGGACTTCGCCGCCGGCGACGCGTTCTACTGGGCCGCCGGGCACGCTCCCGAGGCGCTGGAGGACAGCGAGTACGTCGACTTCTCCCCGACGCACGAGTTCCAGCGGGTCCTCGATCACCTGACCGGCGCCGCGGCACCCGCCGGGTCCTGACGCGACGCGCGCAGCGTCGCCGGGGCGCCAGGGTCGCCATGATGGCGACCGATGGCACCCCGGCACGCAGCGATCGGCAGCGCGGTCTTCTTCCTGTTGGGACCCGGCCTCGAGATCGGGGTCGGGCCCGCGCTGCTGACGGGCGGCTTCCAGCGCGGTGACGCGGTGCCGCTCCAGCCCGTGGCCACAGCGGTCGGGGCGGTGCTGGTTGTGGTCGGGCTGATCACGCTGGTGCGCTGCTTCGCCCGGTTCGCCCGTGAGGGGAGAGGTACACCGACCCCCGCGGCGCCCACGGCGGCGCTGGTGACCGACGGTCCCTACCGGCGCTCGCGCAATCCGCAGCAGCTGGCCACGGTGGGGGTGCTCCTCGGTGAGGGCCTGGTGCTGGCGCGGCCGGTGCTGTTCGCCGCGGCTGCCGCGTACCTCCTCACCCTGCACGTGCTGATCGTCCGCTACGAGGAACCGCGGCTACGGGCGCGGTTCGGTGCTGCCTACGACGTCTACCGCGAGCGCGTCCCGCGCTGGCTGCCGCGGCGGCGGGGTCGCACGATCGAGCCGCGCGCGGACGGTCAGTCCTCGATCGGCGCGTCGTAGCGGGTCGTGAACGGCTCCCGCGCCACGCGTCCCCCCGGGTATCGCACCACCCGGGTCACGACGATCGAGAAGTCCTCACCGGGGATCGGCCGGCGCTCACCGGTCTGCGCCGTCACGCGTCGGCCGCCGTTGTCGCCGTAGAGGCTCACGGTGACCGACGTGCTGTCGGTGAAGGTGCGGATCAGCACCGGGGCGTCGGTGTCGTTGGTCCACTTCAGGTCGATCGAGTCGTAGTTGAGCGTCGACTCCCGGCCCGGCGGATAGCGATCGATGAAGATGCTGTGCGGCGTGTGGGTGTCGAGCTTCAGGCCACCGAAGTAGGCGGCGTTGTACAGGGTCGTCGAGAACTGCGAGACCCCTCCGCCGACCGACGGCTCCAGCTTGCCGTCGGCGATGAACGGCGCCTCGACGTACCCGCCCTCCTTGGTCCGAGGTCCGACGAGCCCGTTGAGCGAGAACTGGGCTCCGGGGGCGACGATCGTGCCGTCGACCGTCCGCGCCATGCGGCGGATGTTCTTGACCCGCGGCTGACCGGGGGTGTATCGCGTCGTGAAGGTGCCGATCAGCCGGTCGACCTTGCGGGCCGCCGCGGCGCTCACGGCCGGCTTCGTCTTCACGACCTTCAGCGAGACCCGGTGCTCCCCCTTGCGCACGGCGCCGTCGATCGCCTTGACGCTGGCCGCCTGATCGACCTTGCGGCCGCTGCGGCCCTCTCCGGTGACGGACACGTCCGCCTTCTTGGGCTTCCAGCTCAGGTCGCCCTTGCCCTCCACGATGGCGCTCCGGGCGGGGGCGGAGATCTTGGCGTCGCGGGCGGCGCGGTCCCGGGACTCGGCGACCTCCGAGACGAGCGCCTCGAGCGCCTTCCGGCTCGTCCCCAACGTGACGTTCGTCTCCGACCCGAGGGTGCTCAGGCGCAGGATCGGGGCGATCCGGGAGGCCTCGAGTCGCAGCGGGTCACCGGCACCGGTCAGGACCACGGGCGCGTCGAGGTAGTCCTGCGCGGACCGGGCCACCGCCTCGACCTCGGACATGCGGGCGACGCGCGTGACGTCGACTGCCGGCCGGACCTCGGACACGCCGTTGCGGAACGCGCGGACCAGGCGCGCCCGGAGGTCGCGACGATCGAGCTCGCGTCCGGTGCGGGGCGCCACCGCCTCGGCCTCGAGCTGCTCGGCGTCGACCTCGATCGCTCCGGGGAACGGCTTGCGGTCGACGCTCTGCGCCAGGCGGGCGACGGTCCCGTCGAGCAGGCCTCCGTCGATCCGCACGGCGAGTTCGACGTCATTGGTGGAGACCAGTCCGCGCAGGGTCGATCCCGCGCCGGCCAGCGTCCCGTCGCGTCCGGCGTCCATCGCGTGCCGAACGGTGGTGTCGACGTCGATGCGCAGCCCGGCGGCCGCGGGCTCGACGCGAAGCCGCTTGTCCGCGGCCAGGACGATCACGGCCCGGGAGGCGATCCGCTCGACGCGCTCACGCAGTTCGTCGCGTGAGTCCCCGCCGACGTTCGCCCCGGCCAGGCGCGTTCCGGGCAAGGCCCGGTCGCCGTACGCCGTGCGCAGGCCGAGCAGCGCGACGAGCACCACCGCCAACGGGATCGCGACTGCGACGAGGAGGGCGGATGGGTGACGGCGGGAGGAGGGTGGGACGGGACGCCTGGGTACAGCCACCATTCACGTTGTACCGGACACGGTTGGTCGGCTCGTCCGAACCGCGCCGATTGCACGCGATCCTGCGTCGGGGCTTCCGTGACGGCCCGACGAGCGGGCTGCCGCGACGTGCGACGCCGTTACCCTGGAGGCATGTGCCGCAACATCCGGACCCTCCACAACTTCGAGCCGCCGGCGACCGAGGACGAGATCCACGCGGCAGCGCTGCAGTACGTGCGCAAGATCAGCGGGTCGACAAACCCATCGCAGGCCAACCAGGCGGCCTTCGAGCGGGCGGTCGACGCGGTGGCGCTCGCGTCGCGCGAGTTGCTCGGAGCGCTCGTCACCACGGCGCCCCCGAAGGACCGCGATGTCGAGGCCGCCAAGGCCCGCGCCCGGGCTGCCGAGCGCTACGGGCGCGTGGCCTCGGCCTGACCGGCGGGCGGCCCCGGCCCGACCGCGGCCCGCGCCGGACCGGCCGTCAGGCGCATCGTGGCCTCGTCGGCGACGCACCGCTGCGGCGTGCCGTCCCGTCCGGCCTGCTCCGCTGTGGCACCTCGGCGCCCACTAGGCTCGGCCCACCATGCGGATCCTCGTCGTCGGAGCCGGAGGGGTCGGAGCAGCCGTGGCGGCGATCGCCCGCCGCCGCGGGTTCTTCGAGCGCCTCGTGCTCACGGACCTCGATGCCGGTCGAGCGGAGGCTGCGGCCGCCCGTGCCGGTGACGAGCGCGTCAGCGGCGTGGGGTGCGACGCCTCGGACACCGACGCGCTCGTGGCCCTGATCGAGGCCCAGGGCATCACCCACGTCCTGAACGCCTGCGATCCGCGACTGAACCCTCCGATCTTCGCGGCGGCCGGGCGCGGTGGGGTCACCTACCTGGACATGGCGATGACCCTGTCCGAACGCCATCCGCAGGAGCCGTTCGCCAAGCCGGGGGTGATGCTCGGGGACGCGCAGTTCGCCGAGCACGAGGCCTGGGAGCAGGACGGTCGGCTCGCCCTCGTGGGGATCGGCGTCGAACCCGGCGCCTCGGACGTGTTCGCGCGGCACGCGGCCGACACGATGTTCGAGACGATCGACGAGATCGGGGTCCGTGACGGCGCGGATCTCGTCGTCCAGGGGTACGCCTTCGCGCCCACGTTCTCGATCTGGACGACGATCGAGGAGTGCCTGAACCCACCGCTCATCTGGGAGCGCGACCGCGGGTTCTACGTGACCGAGCCGTTCAGCGAGCCGGAGATCTTCGAGTTCCCGGAGGGCATCGGGCCGGTCGAGTGCGTGAACGTCGAGCACGAGGAGGTCGTGCTGATCCCGCGTTGGGTGGACTGCAACCGCGTCACGTTCAAGTACGGGCTGGGCGCGGAGTTCATCGGCGTCCTCCGCACGCTGCACCTGCTCGGTCTCGATGCCACGGAGCCGCTGGACGTCCGTGGGCAGCAGGTGAGCCCGCGCGACGTGGTCGCCGCGGCGCTCCCCGACCCGGCTGGTCTGGGCGACCGCATGACGGGCCGCACGTGCGCCGGGACGCTCGTGACCGGCACCGGGAAGGACGGGGCGCCACGCGCGACCTACCTCTACCACCTCGTCGACAACGAGCGCACCATGCGCGAGGACGGCTGCCAGGCCGTCGTCTGGCAGACCGCGATCAACCCCGTGATCGCGCTGGAGCTGCTGGAGTCCGGGGCGTGGTCGGGCGTCGGGGTGCTCGGGCCCGAGGCGTTCCCGTCACAGCCGTTCCTGGATCTGCTCGCCGAGTACGGCGCGCCCCACGGCGTGCAGGAGCGCGACGTCGACGAGCCGCAGCGCGCCGGCTGAGCGCGGGCGCCGGTAGCGGCGCAACTCCCCACGCTGGGCTGGTTTGCTGTCGGTATGGGGGGCCATGGGACGTCACGCGCCGCGGCGGTGCTGCTGATCCTCGGACTGCTCGCGGCGGCGGTGCCGGCGCTCGCCGTGACGCGCAACGGCGGCCGGCTGGCGGACCGGCTCACGGGCACGAGCGGCCCGGACACGCTCCGCGGTCGCGGGTCCCGCGACGTCCTGCGCGGGCTCGGCGGCAACGATCTGCTCGCAGGCGGTACGGCCGCCGACAAGCTCTACGGCGGCTCCGGTGACGACGATCTCGACGGCGGGTCCGGGAACGACCGGCTGCTCGGGCAGGACGGCGACGACGTCCTCTTCGGCTTCACCGGCAACGACGTGCTCGAGGGCGGCCGCGGGAACGACCGGCTCGACGGGTACGACGGCGACGACATCCTCCGCGGTGGGGACGGCAACGACTTCCTGGGGGAGTCGCGGTTCGGCGATGACCGGCTGCTCGACGGCGGCCCCGGCCACGACGTGCTGCTCAGCGGGGCGGGCAAGGACAAGGACGTCAGAGGCGGGTCCGGCGACGATCTCCTGGACGGCGGCACCGGCAACGACAAGCTCTCCGGCGGACCGGGCGACGACATGCTGTTCCCGTCCACCGGTCAGTTCAGGGGACGGGTGGCCTCGGGAGGGTCGGGGAACGACACCATCGTGGACACCGGGTCCGCGACGATCCACGGCGACGACGGCGACGACACGCTCTGGGCGACGTCCGACCGGGTCGCGACCAGCATGTACGGCGGCGCCGGCGACGACGTGCTGTACGTCGGGTCCTCCGTCCAGGTCGCCAACTGCGGTCCCGGCGCGGACACCGTGTACCTGAGCCCCGACGCGGCCTCGCGCCGGACGCGCAAGGCGCTGCCCCGGACCATCGGCTTCGACGGGTGCGAGACCTTCCTCACCGCCGGTGCGGAGAGCCCGCCGACGTTCGCGGGCCAGCGCGACCGCTACGTGGCGGTCGGCGTGCCCTGGGACGACAAGCTGGTGGCGAAGGTGCAGGCCTACGCGGCGCTGCGCAACTGCCAGCTCAAGCGCAGCCGCTGCGGCGGGACCGCGCAGTCCGAGCGGATCATCGGGACCGAGCGTGCGGACACGATCCGGGGGCTCGACGGTGACGACTACCTCGAGGGCGCCGGCGGCTCCGACCGGCTGTACGGTGGCCGCGGCAGCGACCTGCTGTTCGGCCGCAAGGGCGACGACCGGCTCGTCGGCGGACCGGGGGACGACGAGATCGAGGGCGGCCGCGGGCGCGACACGATCTACGGCGGTGACGGTGACGACGTGATCAACGGGGGCTACGACAGCGATCGCATCTACGGCGGGCGCGGCGACGACACCATCCGCGCGGTCGGCGGCGGGCGGGACATCATCGACTGCGGTCCCGGACGGGATCGCGTCGAGAAGGACAGCAAGGACAGGACCAGGAACTGCGAAGTGGTCCTCGGCTGACCCGGGCCGGGCACCAGCGCGACGGGCCCGGCGTCGACATCGGCGCGCACGCAGGGTCCTCGGTTCGTGGAAGACTCGCGACCGTGGCGGCCAGTCAGGTGAAGCGCATGACCGCGGAGCAGCGGCGCGAGCAACTGCTCGACGTCCTGACGACCCTCGTGCTCGAGGAGGGCTACGGTGCGGCGTCCATCGACCGCATCGCGCGGGACGCGGGGATCGCCCGTACCGTCGTGTACGCGCACTTCGGGAACCTCGAGGGCATGCAGCGCGCGCTCGTGGACCGCACCGAGCACCGTGCGCTGCGGACGATCCGCTCGATCGTGCCCGACATGCCGCTCGGGGAGGACCCCGACGCGATCCTCGTGGATGCCCTGCGGGACCTCCTCACCCGCGTACGCGACGACCGGGACACCTGGCGCCTGGCGCTGCTGCCGATCGAGGGAGCCCCGGCCGAGCTGCGCGGTGTGATCGGTCGGGCGAAGAAGGCCGTCTCCGACCTCCTGGAGCCGGTGATCACGTGGGGGATCGGGGCTCGCGGCGGTCCCACGAACCTGGACGCCGAGCTGTTCACGCGGACGCTGATCACGCTCGCGGAGGACGCGGCGCGACTCGTCCTCTCCGACCCGGACCGGTTCCCGCCCGACCGGATCGCGGACTTCACCGCCACCCTGCTGGCGAACGTGCGTCGCGGGGACGCCGTCCCCTAGCGGTCCGGCAGGCGCTCGGCCTTCTGCTCCCGCGGTCCGTCGGTCGCCTCGCCCAGGTGGGTGGTGGCCAGGTCACGGAGCACGCGGGTCACCTCGTCGGCGTGCTCGATCGGTCCCATGTGTCCGCCGGGCATGCGCACCAGGCCGGCGGGGCGCGGGAGCTCGGCGTGCAGTCGCTCGGCGTGCTCGGGTGGCGTGAGGCGGTCGCGGTCGCCGGCGATCACCAGGGTCGGCACGTCCAGGCGTTCGACGGCGGCGTGCAGGTCCAGACGGGTCAGGGCGCCACCGATCGCCCCGCGCACGTCGGGCCGGCAGTCGATCACCAGCTCCTCGCTGAAACCGACCTGCGCCGGGGTCGCGTCCGCCGACAGCGCCACGTACTTCACGGCGCGGTGGGCGAGCGGGGTGGGGCCGGAGGGGAGCGGCAGGGGCGCGCTGAGCGCGGCGGCGCCGATCCTCTGCTCGAGCTTCGCGACCGGGGTCCTGACCGGCACCACGAGCGACTTCTGGATCAGGTCGCCCATGCCGGTGTTGACCAGGGCGGCGGCCGCGACGCGGTCGGCGACCTCACCCGCGTACAGGCCGGCGTACGACACGATGCTCATGCCTCCGAGCGAGTGCCCAGCGACGACCGCCTTGCGTCCGTCGGGCACGCACGCCTGGAGGATCGCGTTGAGGTCGGCTCCGAAGCGCTCGATGCGGTAGTCGTCGCTCGGCGCCCGGCCGGACCTGCCGTGGCCGCGCTGGTCGTAGGCGACGACGCGGAAGTCGCGCGCGAGGTCGTGGATCTGGCGCGTCCAGAAGCGGATCTGGCAGGTCCACCCGTGGGCCAGGACGATCGTCGGGGCGTCCTGCGGGCCGAAGGTCTCGGCGTGCAGCGTCGTCCCGTCGTCGCCGGTCACGGTCTGCGGCCGGCCCTGCAGCGGCCGGTGGAACAACGCGTGCTCGGGATCGGCCTCGACGGCGGCCCGATCGCGCCGCCGCTGGATCTCCCAGGCGGCGGCTGTGGCCGCGGCTGCGGTGATGGCGGTGAGGGCGGGCCGGCGCGAGCTCATCCCTCACCTTTACACCGATTCGTGTCGAGGTTACGCGGCGTCAGGCGAGCTTGTCGACCTTCGGCAGGCCCTTCTTGATCCCGCTCTGGAGCGCCTTGGCGATGACGACGTCGAGGCCGGGCACGACCGCGCCGAACTCGATCTCGTACCGCAGGTGGCTCCCGCCGCCGGGCCGCTCCGTGAACACCATCTTGCCGCGGTGACCGCGAAGGGGGCTGCCCTTGGTGATGCGGTACTCGATGAGCTC
>NZ_JBFIGP010000037.1:0-22525 GCF_041602235.1 Paraconexibacter sp. | reverse complement strand
TCCCCGCCGGTCGCCTGCGCCATCAGGTCGGCGGTCCGGGCCGCGGTACCGGACGGCGCGTCGAGCTTCCTGTCGTGGTGCAGCTCGATGATCTCGGCGCGGGGCATGTGGCGCGCGGCCTCGGCCGCGAAGCGCATCATCAGCACCGCCCCGATCGCGAAGTTGGGGCAGAACAGGGCGTTGGGCGTGACGCCGTTGGGCGCCTCGCGCCGGCCGTGCTCGCGCAGCGGCTGGAGGTCGAACCCGCTGGTCCCGATCACGACGTGGACCCCGGCCCGCAGGCACGCCAGGGCGTTCGCCGTGGCCGTGTCGGGCCGCGTGAAGTCCACGACGACGTCGACACCACCGAGGATGCTCTCCAGCGGCGTGTCGAGCGCGGGGTCCGCACGGCCCGCCAGGACCATGCCGTCCGCCTCCTCGACCGCGGAGCAGACCGTCGCGCCCATGCGTCCGGCCGCGCCCGCGACCCCCACGCGGATGGCGCTCATGCCGCCTCCGCCAGTTCGGGAGCCACCTCGGCGAGACCGCTGCGGAACACGGACTCGTCGCCGCCCACACCCGCGGCGCTCAGGCGCGACGGATCCAGGAGCTCGGCGGCGAGGGACCGCAGGTCGTCCAGCGTCACGCCGTCGATCCGCTCGATCAGGTCGTCGAGCGACAGCAACGGGAGGTCGGCGAGCACCGCGGAGCCGAGGCGGTTCATCCGCGCGGTGGTCGACTCCAGCGACAGCCCGATCCGTCCCTTGACGTTCTCCTTGGCCCGCTGGAGCTCCTTGTCGGTGGCGGGATCCTCGATCGCGCGCCGCAGCTCGTCGCCGATGACCTTCATCGCCTTCGTGACGTTGTCCGGGCGGGTGCCGACGTACAGGCCGAACTGCCCGGCGTGCGCGTAGGCGGAGGAGAACGTGGAGACCGAGTAGGCGAGCCCGCGCTTCTCCCGCACCTCGACGAACAGCCGCGAGGACGAGCTGCCCCCCAGGATCGTGTCGAGGATCCGCAGGGCGTAGCGGCGGTCGTCGTCCCGGGCGATCCCGTGGGTTCCGAGGCAGAGGTGGTACTGCTCGGTCACCTTGGTGACGAACCGCGCCCGTGCCACCGGAGCGCCCACGGTGGGGACCACCGGGACCGGGGACGGCGTACGGGCAGGTCGGGCCTGCCCCTCCGCGGCCTGGACCATCGCCACGAGCTCGTCGTGCTCGACCGCGCCGGCCGCCGCGATCACGACGTTCGCGGGGGTGTAGCGGTTCGCGTGGAACGCCGCGAGGCCCGTCGCGGGGGTCCCCGACACCACCTCGGCGCGGCCGATGATGGCCCGGCCGAGCGGGTGGTCGCCGAACACCGCGTGCCCGAGCACGTCGAAGACCTTGTCCTGGGGATCGTCCTCGTACATGGCGATCTCCTCGAGCACGATCTCGCGCTCCTGATCCAGCTCCCGCGGGTCGAACCGCGGGCGCCAGACCATGTCGGCCATGACGTCGAAGGCGGGCGCGAGGTGCTGGTCGAGCACCCGCGTGTAGACCGACGTCGTCTCCTTGCCGGTCCCCGCGTTCAGCTCGGCCCCGAACCCGTCGAAGATCTGGTCGATCTCCAGCGACTCGTAGCGCGAGCTGCCGCGGAACAGCATGTGCTCGATGAGGTGGCTGAGCCCGGCCTCGTCGTGCGACTCTCCGGCCGATCCGGTGCCGATCCAGAAGCCCAGGGCAGCGGACCGGACCGAGGGCAGCGCCTCGGTCACGATCCGCACGCCCGAGTCGAGCGTGGTGAGCCGGTGGTCGAACTCGGTCACGCCGGCCGCGGCCTCAGCCGCGGTCGGGATCGCTGTCCGAGCGGCTGCGGTGACGCGGGCGGCCGGAGCCGCGACCCTCGCCGCCGCCGCGCGGACCGCGGTCGCGGTCACGGCCACCGCCGCCGCGCGGGCCGCCGCCGTTGCCGCCGCCGCCGGCACCGGTCGACGCCAGCTCGTCCTTGGACTTCCCGGCGATGTCGGGGTCGTGGGCGAGGCGCAGGCCGATCCGGCCACGCTCGCGGTCGACCTCGACCACCTTGACGTGGATCTCGTCGCCCTTGGTGAGGACGTCCTCGACCGTGTCGACGCGCTGCCCGGGCGAGACGTTGCTGATGTGCAGCAGGCCGTCGGTGCCCTTCGCGAGCTCGATGAACGCGCCGAACGTCGTCGTCTTGACGACCTTGGCGGTCACGAACTCGTCGCCGATCTCGACCTCCTTGGTCATCGAGCGGATCCGGTCGACCAGCGACGCGGCCAGCTCGCCGTTGGCCGAGTAGATCAGCACGGTGCCGTCGTCCTCGACCGTGATCTGCGAGTCGAACTCGTCGCAGAGACCGCGGATGGTCTCGCCACCCTTGCCGATGAGCAGACCGATCTTGTCCTGGTCGATCTTGATCTTCTCGATCCGCGGGGCGAACTGCGACAGCTCCTCGCGCGGCGCGTCGAGGACCTTCGCCATCTGGCCCAGGATGTCCTCGCGGGCCTCCTTGGCCTGGGCGAGCGCGTCGCGCAGGATGTCGAAGGTCACGCCGGTGATCTTGATGTCCATCTGCAGGGCGGTGATGCCCTCCGACGTGCCGGCGACCTTGAAGTCCATGTCGCCGAGGTGATCCTCGACGCCGGCGATGTCGGTGAGGACGGTGTAGTCGTCGCCCTCCTTGATGAGGCCCATGGCGATGCCCGCGACCGGTGCCTTGAGCGGCACGCCCGCGTCCATGAGCGACAGCGAGGACCCGCAGACCGACGCCATCGACGACGAGCCGTTGGACTCGAGGATGTCCGACACGACGCGAATCGTGTACGGGAACTCCTCGATGCTCGGCACGACCGCGGTCAGGGCGCGCTCCGCGAGGGCGCCGTGGCCGATGTCACGGCGCTTGGGGCCGCCCATGCGACCGGCCTCCCCGACCGAGAAGGGCGGGAAGTTGTAGTGGTGCCAGTAGTACTTGTTGGTCTGGAGGCCGAGCGTGTCGAGACGCATCTCCTCCTTCAGCGTGCCAAGGGCGACCACGCTCATGGCCTGCGTCTGGCCGCGCGTGAACAGCGCGGAGCCGTGGGTGCGCGGGAGCGGACCGGCCTCGATCGTGATCGGACGGATCTCCTTCTCCCCGCGGCCGTCGGGACGCTTCTTGTGGACGGCGATCCGCTCGCGGATGATCGACTTCTCGAGCTTCGCGGCCGCGGCCTTCGCGGCGGCACGCTTCTCGGCGTAGTCCTCGGCGGACTCGTCGCCGGCGTGCTCGGCGACGATCTCGTCGATCACGGCCTTCGTGGCGTCCTGACGCTCGATCTTGTCGAAGATCTGCGTCGCCGCATCGAGCTTCTCGCCGTGCGAAGCCTTGACGGCCGCGTACAGCGTCTCGTCGACGCCCTTGGACTCGAAGACGATCTTCTCCTTGCCGGCCTTCTCGGCCAGCTCGCGCTGCGCGGCGCAGATCTTCTTGATCGCGTCGTGGGCGATGTCGAGCGCGTCGAGGATCTCGGCCTCGGGGATCACGTTGGCCCCCGCCTCGACCATCAGGATGGCCTCCTCGGAGCCCGACACGATGAGATCGAGGTCCGATCCACCCTCGTCCTCCAGCGAGGCCTCCGGCGGGTTGATGACGAAGTTTCCGTCGATCTTGCCGATGCGGACGGCCCCGACCGGGAACGGGATCGGGATGTCCGACAGCATGAGGGCCGCCGAGGCGCCGTTCATGGCGAGCACGTCGTAGGGGTGCTCGTGATCGATGCTCATCGGCATGGCGACGAGCTGCGTCTCCCGGTGCCAGCCCTTCGGGAACAGGGGCCGGATGGGCCGGTCGATCATCCGGCAGGTGAGGACGGCCTTCTCCCCCGACCGACCCTCGCGCTTGAAGAACGAGCCGGGGATCTTGCCCGCGGCGTACATGCGCTCCTCGACCTCGACGGTCAGCGGCAGGAAGTCGACGTCGCGCTCCCCGCCGGCGGTGGCGGTGCACAGGACGAGCGTGTCGCCCTGTGTGACGAGAACGGACCCGGAGGCCTGCTTGGCGAGTCGACCGGTCTCGAACGAGATCTCGGTGCCGCCCACCTCGACGGTGACCGTGGTCGCAGCGGTGCTGCTCATATGTGTACTTCCCTCCTGGCGTCGCCCTTCGGTCGGCGCGCCGCGTCTTTGCGTCTCTTGGTTCCGAACCTGGTCAGCCTACCGGAGTGCCTGCAACCAGGCACGATCCGGCGCTCCGGAATGCAGGACATCCCCGGCGAACAGGGTCGGTGTCGCGGTCACTCCGGCCCTCAGGGCCCCGCGCACGTCCTCCTGCACGCGTCCGGCAACCTCCGGGCCGCGCCGGTCGCGCTCGAACTGCTCGACGTCGAGCCCGAGGTCCTCCACGTGCTGCCACAGGTGCGGATCGTCCTGGCGTCCCTGGTCGGCGTACAGGCGGTCGTGCAGCTCCCAGAAGGCGCCCTGGCGGGCCGCGGCCTCGGCGGCGTGGGCCAGCGGTACCGCGCGGGGGTGCTTGGCCTGCAGGGCGAAGTGCCGGAAGCAGACCCGGACGTCGGCCTCCCGCAGACGGGCCCAGGCGACCGCGCACCGCGGGCAGGAGAAGTCCGCGTACACGACGACCAGCGGAGCGTCGGCCGGGCCTCGGAGGTGATCCTCGACCCGCAGAGCCGGGACAGGGGCGCTGCGCAAGTCCGTCATCCAGACCAGCCTAGAGGCCGTAGACACCCACGATGAGGGTCCACACGCTGCGAAAGCGCCAAGTCCTGGACGGCACCCCGGCCGAGGTGTTCCCGTTCTTCGCCGACGCGCGCAACCTCGAGGCGATCACGCCACCGCTCCTGCGGTTCCGCGTCATCACGCCGGGGCCCATCCGGATGGCGGTCGGCACGCTGATCGAGTACCGGTTGCGCGTGCACGGCCTCCCGATCCGGTGGCAGACCCTGATCCAGGACTGGGAGCCGGACGGCCCCAGCCCCCGGTTCGTCGACACGCAGTTGCGGGGCCCCTACGCGCTCTGGCACCACACCCACACGTTCGAGCCGGTGGGCACGACGCGTACCGCGATGACCGACGTCGTCCGGTACGCGGTCGGCTTCGGACCCCTGGGCGAGGTCGCCCACGCGCTGTTCGTGCGGCGGGACGTCGAGGCGATCTTCGCCCACCGAGCGCGCGTCGTGCCCGCGCTGATGGCGCAGGACATCGCCAGGCGCCGAGCGCTCGCGGCCGCCTGACGGACTCAGAACCCCCGCCGCTCCCGGGCGCGGATCATCTCGAGGTGCTCGTCGGCGCGGTGGCGGTGCAGACGGACCGCGTGGACGACCCACAGCGCGATGCACGCGATCACGATGCCGAGGGTGACCGGCGACTCCAGCACGCCGAAACCCGCGAGCACGATGATGCCCGCCGTGAGGGCCAGGAAGCCGATGTCGATGGCGAGCACGAACTGGCTCAGCATCCGGAGGACCGGGTGCCGCTCGGACGGATGCGGGATATGCGCGCTCATGGACCCCAGCGTCGCGGAGCGGCGTCGTGACGGCATCCGCAGGACTCCGCGTTCCGGTGCGGGGAAACCCCGGAGGTCGCTGGGAGGTGCCGTCTACGCGGCGACGGCGTCGAGGCCGTCGAAGATCAGGTTCGCGCCGGGCAGGTCCCCGGGGGAATCCGCGAGGTAGGACCACGCCACGACACCGTCGGGCCCGATCACGACGAGCGCGCGGTTGGTCATGCCGGCGGGCTCGAAGAACGCACCGAACTTGCGGGCGGTCTCGCCCTTGGGCTCGAAGTCCGACAGCATCTCGATGGAGATGCCGAGCTTCTCCTGGAACGCGGACTGCGACCAGGCGGCGTCGGTGGAGACGCCGTACAGCGTGGCGCCCTTCGCCTCGAACTCGTCGAGGACCTCCTGGTAGACCTGGAACTGGTCGTTGCAGACCGGGCTGAACGCGAACGGGTAGAACACCAGGACGACCGTGCGGCCGGCCAGGTCCTCGTGGGTGAACTCGCTGCCGTCGCCGCGCTTGAGCGTGAACTCCGGGACCTCGGTGCCCGGTTCGATGATGCCCATCCGATCGACCTGCGGTGCTACTTGCGGAGGCCGAGTTCCTTGATGAGGGCGCGGTAGCCCTCGAGGTTCGACTTCTCCAGGTACTGGAGGAGCCGGCGGCGCTGTCCGACGAGCATGAGCAGGCCGCGGCGCGAGTGGTGGTCGTGCTTGTGGGTGCGCAGATGCTCCGTGAGGAGGTTGATGCGCTCCGTGAGCAGCGCGACCTGGACGCGGGTGTTCCCCGTGTCCTGCGGGTTCGCGCCGAACTGCTCGACGATCTGCTGCTTGCGCTCGGGGGTCAGGGTGCTCATATGCGGCGAGGGAGGGTAGCAAGCATCAGCGGGCCGCGAAGTCCGCCACCACGCGACGCGCGGCCTCGACGTCGGCGTGCATCTGCTCGACGAGCACGTCCACGGACACGAACCGCTTCTCCCCCCGGAGCCGCTCGAGGAAGGCGATCCGGAGCTCCTGCTCGTAGAGATCGCCCTCGTAGTCGATGAGGAACGCCTCGATGAGCTCTCCCCGGCCGGTGACGAACTGCGGTCGCACGCCGATGTTGGTCGCCGCCGCGTGCCAGGCGCCGTCCGGTGTCCGGATCCGGCACGCGTACACCCCGTGCCCCGGGACGATGTAGCCCTCCGGCGGCACGAGGTTCGCGGTCGGGAAGCCGAGCTCCCGTCCGCGCTTGTCCCCGTGGACCACCGGCCCGTCGAGCACGAACGGCTCGGCCAGGAGGGTGTCGGCGTAGCGCACCGCCCCGCCGGAGATCAGGCCGCGGATGTGGCTGGAGCTCACGATCTCGCCGTCGACCTCCAGGAGCGTCACGACCCGGGTCTCGAACCGGTCGTCGGACCTCAGCAGGGCCGTGTCTCCCTGGGCCTTGTGGCCGAAGCGGAAGTTCTCCCCGACCGAGACGTGCGTGGCCTGGAGCGCGCCGACGAGGACGTCGTCGAGGAACGAGCGCGCGCTGCGGGATGCGAACTCGGCGTCGAACGGGATGACCACCAGCTCCTCGACGCCGAGCGAGGCGACGAGCTCGGCCTTGCGTGCGACGGTCGTCAGCAGCTTCGGGGCGGCCTGAGGGGCCACGACGGAGGACGGGTGCGGGTCGAACGTCAGGACGGTGTCGGCGCCGGCGATCACCTCGCGGTGGCCGCGATGGACGCCGTCGAACGTGCCGACGGCGATCCGCCGCGGACGCGGCTCCACGTCGGGCAGGTGCGTGACCTTCATGCCCGGAAGCCTACGGTGGGCTTCAGCAGGCCGCCGTCCCGGGGCACCGCCACCGCGATCGGCCCCTGGTCGTCGGTCAGGAGGACGTGCTCGCCACCACCCGGGATCTCGCCGGGGACCGGCGCTCCGTGCCCGGCCCGCCGCGCGGACTCGGGATCCAGGTGGAGGCTCGGCAGGACCCTCGCCAGCACGTCGCCGAGCGGGACGATCCGCTCGGGGTCGGCGTCGGCCACGTGGAAGGGGCCGATCGCCGTCCTGCGCAGCTCCAGGCAGTAGGCGTCGCCGAGCTCGAGGATGAGCGACCGGACGTACGTGCCCGACGAGCAGTCGATCGCGAAGCCCGCCGTGTCCCCGCGGCGCCACAGCTGCTCGAACCGCGTCACGGTGACCTCACGTTCCGGCATCTCGACGGCCTCGCCCCGGCGCGCCCGCGCGTAGGCCCGCTCGCCGTCGATCTTGATGGCGGAGTACGCGGGCGGGCGCTGCCGCACCACGCCGGTCGGGAGTGCCGGCGGGTCCGGCGGGACGCGACCCGTCTCGGTGATCTCGCCCTCCGGGTCCCCCGTGGTCGATGTCGCCCCGAGGCGCGCCACGGTCTCGTAGGACTTCGGGAGGCCCATGAGGAACTGCTGTGCCCGCGTGGCTCGCCCGAGCAGCACCAGCAGCAGACCCGTGGCGAAGGGATCCAGCGTGCCGGCGTGTCCCGTGCGGATGCGGTCGTGGGACCGCCGCACGCGCGCGACCACGTCGTGACTCGTCACGCCGGCCGGCTTGTCGTAGAGGATGACGCCGTCCACGGCGTCAGGTGTCGAGCTGCGCCGCGACCTGCTGGCGCAGGAAGTCCACGAGCTGCTCCTCGACCATGGTGGTCGTGAAGCCCGCTGCCTGCCGGTGCCCTCCACCGCCCCCGGCCCGGGCGATGACCGACACGTCGACGGTCCCGTCGGTGGACCGCAGCGAGACCTTCTTGCGCAGCGGCGGGTCGTTGTCCTCGGACAGGATGTCGCGGGCGACTGCCGCGACACGGGTGCCCTGGACGCAGCGGAGGTGGTCGATGATCCCCTCGGAGTAGCTCTCCTCCGCGCCCGCGGCCTCGTAGTCGTCCTTGGTGAGGTGCGTGTACGTCAGCGTCCCGCCGTCGAAGCGCTGGACCCCGGCCAGGCCCCGCCCGAGGAGCGCCAGCTTGCCGAACGGCATCTCCTCGTAGAGCCTGCGGTAGATGGCGTTGACGTCGACCCCGGCGGCGATGAGCTCCGCGGCCATCACGTGGGCGCGGGTGCCGGTGTTCTCGTACATGAACTTGCCCGTGTCCGTGACCAGGCCGACGTAGAGCGCGTCGGCGATCTCCGGGGTCGGGACGACGCCCAGCGCGCGCATCAGGTCCCACACGATCTCGGCCGTGCACGACGCCTCGGGGACGACGAGGTTGACGGTCCCGAAGTGCGTGTTGTCGTGGTGGTGGTCGATGTTCAGGATGTGCGCGTCGTCGCGCTTGACCACGTCGGCGGGATTGCGGTCGATGTTCCCGCAGTCCAGGTAGATCACGGTGCGGTCCTGCAGGTCCGCCGGCGGTGAGGACACGAGGCCCTCGAGCTGGAAGAAGCGGTACTCGTAGGGCAGCGGGAACTCGCCCGCGTCCATGAACATGACCGAGTCCTTGCCGAGCGCGGTCAGGACCCGCTGCATGCCGACGAGCGAGCCGAGCGCGTCCCCGTCCGGGTTCTCGTGGGTGACCAGCACGAACTTGTCCGCCATGCGGATCTCCGCGATGACGCGGTCCCGTTCCGGCTGCACCTGCGCGGGCAGCTCGACCTCGGTGCTCACGTTCCGTCGCTTTCGTCGTCCTCGGACCCCTCGACGTACGGCGCCGGCGGGTCCTTGAGCAGCTCGGCGAGCCGCTCGACGCGGTCCAGCGTGTCGTCGTGGAAGAACTCCAGCTGCGGCGTGTTCTTGATCCGCAGCTGGGCGGCGACCCGCCGCTGGAGGTAGCCGTGCGCCGAGCGCAGCCCATCGAGCGACCGGTCGCGCGTGTCCTGGTCCCCGAGGACGCTCACGTACACGCGAGCGTGCCGCAGGTCCGGGCTCGTCTGCACCTGCGTGACGGTGACGAAGCCGATCCGGGGATCCTTGAGATCCCCGGTCAGCACCTCCGAGAGGACCTCCCGGACGGCCTCGTCGACGCGACGCATGCGGGCCGACGCCATCTAGGCCAGCTCGCGCTCGACCTGCCGTGTCTCGAAGACCTCCAGCTCGTCGCCCTCCCGGACGTCCTGGTAGTTGCGCAGCACGATGCCGCACTCGTAGCCCTGGGTGACCTCGCGCACGTCGTCGTTGAACCGCCGCAGCGTGTCGATCGTCGTCTCGTGGACGACCGTGCCGTCGCGGACCAGCCGCACGCGTGCGCCGCGGGTGACCTTGCCGTCGGTGACGTAGCAGCCGGCGATCGTGCCGACCTTGGAGGCCTTGAACGTCTGGCGGACCTCGACGGTGCCGACGGTCTCCTCCACCTCCATGGCGTCCAGGAGACCCTCCATGGCGTCGCGGAGCTCGTCCAGGGCCTTGTAGATCACCGAGTAGTTGCGGATCTCCACGCCCTCGCGGTCGGCGACGCCGCGAGCGTCCCCGACGGGACGGACGTTGAAGCCCAGGACGATCGCGTCGGAGGCGGCGGCCAGCATCACGTCGGACTCGGTGATGCCACCGACGCCGGACAGGATGACGTTGACCTGGACCTCCTCGTGCGGGAGCTTCGCGATCTCGTCCTCGAAGGCCTCCAGCGAGCCCGACACGTCGGCCTTGAGCACCAGGTTGAGCTCCTTGAGCTCGCTGCTGCGCGCCTTCTTGAAGACGTCGTCGAGACTGACCTTGCGGCCGGAGCGGCGGGCGAGCGCCTCCGTCTTGAGCCGCACGGCACGCTCGTTGCTGATGCGGCGGGCCTCGCGCTCGCCCTCGACGACGCGGCACAGCTCGCCGGCGGAGGGAACGCCATCGAAGCCGAGGATCTCGACCGGATCGCCGGGCCCGGCCGACTGGATGCGGGCGCCGTGGTAGTCGTTCATCGCCCGCACCTTGCCCCACACGGGCCCCGCGACGACGGCATCGCCGATGGACAGCGTGCCGCGCTGCAGCAGGACGGTCGCCACGGGCCCACGGCCCGGGTCGAGCTTGGACTCGATGACCACGCCGGACGCCTCGGTGTCGGCGTTGGCGCGCAGTTCCTCGACCTCGGCCATCACCAGGATGGTGTCGAGCAGGTCGTCGAGGCCGGTGTGCGTCTTGGCCGACACGTCCACGAACTCGATGTCGCCGCCCCACTCGACGGGCTGGAGGTTGTGCTGGGTCATCTCCGTGCGTACACGGGTCGGGTCCGCGCCCTCCTTGTCCATCTTGTTGACCGCGACGAGGATCGGCACCTCGGCCGCCATCGCGTGGTCGATCGCCTCGAGGGTCTGCGGCTTCACGCCGTCGTCCGCCGCGACCACGATGACCGCGATGTCGGTGACCTTCGCGCCGCGCGCACGCATGGCGGTGAACGCCTCGTGACCCGGCGTGTCCAGGAACGTCACGACCTTGTCGGTGTGATGCACCTGGTAGGCGCCGATGTGCTGCGTGATGCCGCCGGCCTCGCCGGCGACGATGTCGGCCTCGCGGATGGCGTCGAGCAGCGAGGTCTTGCCGTGGTCGACGTGACCCATGATCGTGACGACCGGCGGGCGCTCCTGGAGCTCCGCGTCGCTGTCGTCGTAGGCGGGCGCCTCCTCGTCGGCGTCGCCGACGTGCACGATCTCGATCTTCTTCTCGAACTCGTCGGCGATCACCTGGATCGCCTCGTCGGCGAGGGTCTGCGTGAGCGTGGCCATCTCACCCAGGGTCATCAGCTTCTTGATGACCTCGGGGACGGGCACGCCCAGGTACTCGGCGACCTCCTTGACGGAGGACCCCGAGTTGATCTTGACGAGATCGGTCGCCGTCTGGGCGGTCTCGTCCAGCGGGCGGACGGTGTCGTCGTAGGTCCCGCGACGGCGGCGACCGCGGCGCTGACGGCGCGGCGGGCCCTGTCCGGGGCCGCCGGGGCCACCCGGGCCGCCGGGACCGCGTCGGGCGGCCTGCGAGTCGATGACGACGCGCCTGCGACCGCCGGGACCGGTGGTGCCGGGGAGGTTCTTGGACTCGTCGCGCTTGGGCTTCTTGGGCGGTTCGGGGAGCGCGAGGATCTTCGGACCGGCACCCGGTGCGGGCTTCTCGCCCACCGCCGGCGCTGCGGCCTCGGTCTTCTCCTTGGGCCGGACGGGCTGCGTCGGGGCGTCGCCCTTGGGGCGGACGGGGGCCGACGGGGTGGCCGAGGCGGCGACCTGCGCCGGTGCCTCGTCGGACGGCACGGCCTCCGTGGAGGCGGCCGCCACCGCGGGCGCCGACTCCGGCGCGGCCGGAGCGTCGGCGGTGGGCGCCTCGGCGGCCGGGGCGACCGGCTGCGCGGGCACCTCGGGCTCGGGGGTCGCCGGTGCCTCGGGCGCCGGGGGCGCGACGGCCTCCGGGGGCGCAGGGGTCGGCTCGACGGGCGGGGCCGGCTCCGGCTCCGGGTCCGGCTCGGGGTCCGGCATCGACGCGAGGATCTTCGGTCCGCGGATCGGCTCGGGCTTGGGAGCCTGGCGCGGGGCCTCGGGCTCCGCAGGGGACTCCAGGGTCGGCTCGGCCTCCGCGACGGGATCGGGGGTGGGCTCCGGCTCCGGGGTGGGCTCGGGCTCCGCGACGGGTTCGGGGGTGGGCTCGGGCTCCGGCTCCGGGGTGGGCTCGGGCTCCGGCTCGGGCTCCGGCGGCGGGGGCGGCGGGCCCATGATGCGCAGGACGTGGCGGTCCTCGACGGTCGACTGTGCCGCCCGCACGGCGATGCCGCCGCCGGACAGCTTCTCAATGACCTCTTTCGAGGTCATGCCGCGCTCCTGCGCGATTTCGAACACACGTCTCTTGGCCATCAGTCGATCGATTCTACGAGGTCGGAGGGAATGGCCACCGCCTGACGCAATGCGCGCGGGAGCGCACGGCGCCGGATGGCCTGGTCCAGGCAGGGCCGACCGCACACGTACGCGCCCCGTCCGGGGAGCCTACGGGAACGGTCGACGACCACGGACCCGCGGTGCGCGGCGAGGCGCACGAGGTCGGTCTGGGGACGCGCCGCACGACAGCCGACGCAGGTTCTCGTCGGGCGCGCGTCTAGGACGGAGATCCCTCGCCCTCGGGCGCGGGCGTCGTCTCGGCCAGCGGTTCCTCGGCGGGCTCGGACGGCGGGGCCGTCTGCTCCTCCGGGTCCTCGGCCGCGACGGGCTCCTCGGCCGTCTCGGCCGCGGGCTCCTCGGCGGGCTGCTCCGCGGCGGGCTGCTCGGTGGCCGCGACCGCAGGCTCCGGGTCGGCGGGCACCTCGGCGCTGGGGACCTCGCCCTCCGCCGCCGCGGTGTCGTCGGCCGCACCGTCGTCGCCGCTCGTCGGCTCGCCGGACTCGCCGTCGCCGGACTCGGGGCCGTCCTCGGCGACGACCGGCTCACCGGCGGCGAGCAGATCGGCGTGCGCCGCCTCCGCCTGCACGACGATCGCGGCGACGTCGTCCTGAGACTTGTCGGGATCCGACAGGGCGGTGATCTCGTCGTCCGTGAGGCCGGTGAGCACCGCGACCGACGAGGTCGTAAAGCGCGACAGCGCCTGGTGCATCGGCAGGCCGCAGTACGGCGATCCGCCGAGCGCGGCGTTCGGGCAGCGACGGCCGTTGGTGAGCACCGCGGCGCACCGTCCCCCGGCCTCCTGCTGCTCCTCGAAGCCGGGCTCGTCGGCGACGTTGGCGAAATCGGTCTCGGAGCGGATGTCGATCCGCCAGCCCGTCAAGCGAGCGGCGAGACGCGCGTTCTGGCCCTCGCGGCCGATCGCGAGCGAGAGCTGGTCGTCGGGCACGATGACCGTGGCCTGACGGGCCTCGTCGTCGACGATGACCTCGCGGACGCGGGCCGGCGACAGGGCCTTGGCGACGAACCGGGCGGGCTCGTCGTTGTAGGGGATGATGTCGATCTTCTCGCCACGCAGCTCGGACACCACCATGCGCACGCGCGAGCCACGCGGGCCGACGCAGGCGCCGACCGGGTCGACCCCGTCGGCGTGCGACACGACGGCGATCTTGGACCGGTACCCGGGCTCCCGCGCGACGCCGGCGATCTCCACCAGGCCGTCGGCGATCTCGGGGACCTCGAGCTCGAACAGGGCCTTGATCAGATCCGCATCGCGACGCGACACGATGATCGAGGGGCCCTTGGTCGAGTTGGAGACCTCCTTGATGACGGCCTTGACGCGCTGGTTGTGCTCGTAGCGCTCGCCGTCGACCTGCTCGCTCTTGGGCAGCAGCGCCTCGACGCGCTCGCGCAGCTGGATGAGGGTGTACCGGGAGTCCTTCTGCTGGACGATGCCGGTGACGAGCTCGCCGACCCGGTCGCGGTACTCCTCGAACATCATGTCGCGCTCGGCCTCGCGGATCCGCTGCAGGATCACCTGCTTGGCGGTCTGGGCGGCGATGCGTCCGAAGTCCTCGGGAGTGTCGTCGACCTCGCGGATCTGATCGCGGAACTGCTCGAACTTCGCGGCGTCGATCTCGGGGTCGGCCGGCTCGACGCGCTCACCGGTCTCGGGGTCGATGTACGACTCCTCCTCGACCGTCTGCACGAGCAGCTCCTGCTCGAGGTCCTTGGGGATGCGGTACCGCATCACGATGAAGTCGCCCGTCTCCGGGTCGACGTCGACGCGGGCGTACCGCGCCGCACCGGGGAGCTTCTTGTAGGCCGAGAGGAGCGCGTCCTCCAGGGCGACCATGAGCTTCTCATCCGAGATGTTCTTCTCGGCGGCAAGGCCGCGCATGGCCTCGATGATCTCGCGCGACATTCGCTACTCCTCCACGAGGTTCGATCGGTGGATCTCGACGTACGGGATGGCGACGACCCCGGTCTCGGCGGCGATGGTGACCTCACGTTCATCGGCGCCGACCAGCTCGCCGGTGAAACTGCGATGACCGTCGCGCGCTTCGCGGGTCCGTACCCGGGCCCTGCGGCCCAGGAAACGCCGGAAGTGCGCGGGCTTGCTCAGAGGTCGTTCCCGTCCGGGCGACGACACCTCAAGCGCGTACCGCTCACGCACGTCCTCCAACGCAAGCGTGACCCGCTCGCACAGGTCCAGCGACACCCCGTCGGGGTGATCGATGAACAGACGCAGGATGCCTCCGGAGACGACCTCGGCGAGCAGAACCTCGACATCGGGTGCGGCCGACGCGAGCGTCGTCTCCACCTCTGTCTGGATGTCCTGGGCCACCTGCGATCCTCCTCCGGAAACGAAAGAAAGTGGGCGGGCGCCCACTTTCTGCACTGCCACCGGCTCGCGGGCCGGCCAACGAAAGCTGTCGCACGAAGATACCACCATGGACGCCGTTCCTGCTGACTCCACGACGCGCTTGCAGGCCGAGGTGCAGGCGCTCCTGCGCGCCCTGGACGCCGATCACCGCCGCGTCGCCGCCGACGAATGGGGGCTCTCCGTGGAGTGCTCGGGCTGGCCGCTGCACATCGGGCTGGCCGTGCGCGGTGGTCTCCTGCGCGTGCAGGCCGAGGTGCTCGGGCCGGGACGGCTGGCGCCCGAGAAGCTCCTGCACCGCAACCGCCTGGGTGTCCTGGTGCGCTTCGCGCACACCCGGGCCGGCGCGGTGTGGCTGCAGGGCGAGCTCCCGGCCGCAGCCGTCGACGCGACGGAGCTCGATCGGTTGCTCGGCGTGCTGATGGAGGCGGCGAGCTGGGCGCGTCAGGCGGCGGCCGAGGACCCGGCGTCGCCGCCGGCGTGACGGCGCGCCTGGTCGCGGTAGCGGCGGTAGTCGTCCCGCTCCGGGCGCAGCTGGGCGGCGAGCGCGAGCGGCCGGCGTGCCTCGCCGTGGCGCCCGCACAGCTGCAGCGACCGACCGAGGCAGAAGAGCGCGTAGTCGTTGGTGGGTGCGTGCTCGGCGACGGCCGCGAACTCGGCAGCCGCCTCGCCGAAGCGACGGGCGCCGAACAGGGCCCGTCCGAGTGCCTCGTGGATCGAGTCCTCGCCGGGAGCGAGATCCCGCGCGCGGGTCAGGGGCACGGCCGCCGCGTGGTAGTCGCCGTCTTCGAGGAGGCGTGAGCCGTTGCGAAAGAGCGAGTAGACGTCATCCATGAACGACGACCAAGTCTACGCCGGTTCCCGGCGGTCGCTCCCGGGGCGTCGGGTCCGCCACCGGAACGCCAGGCGGGGGCGCGGCGGCAGCGCGCGCCAGGCGCGCACGCGTCCGAGCGGTCCGAGACCCTCCCCGAGCGCCCGGCGCAGCGCAGCGCGGCCGTCGGGTCCGGCCCCGCGGTCCGGCCCCCCTCCCTGGGCGTAGCGTCGCTGCCGCACCGCGCGCACGTAGGCGTCGGCTCCGGGCTCGTGCGCCACCTGGCGCTCGATGGCGCGCAGCGTGGTCCCGGGCTTCGGCGTCCTTCCCGTCAGCGCCAGCGCGCGCACGAGCTCGAGCAACTCGGGGTCGGTGGCGGTCAGGTCCCGCGACCGGCGGCGGCGACGGCGTCGCACGAGGACTCCGGCCGCCAGCAACGTGACCACAACGGCGAGGACCACGGGCAGCACGGACGTCGATCCGCCCTGCTGCGGGACACCGGGCGGCTCGGGAGCGGCCCCGATGCCCGGGTCGGTCTGCCGGTCGCCGGCCCCCAGCCCGGGATCGCCGCTGCCGCCGGAGGCCTCCGTGGCCGAAGGGTCCAGCGCGACGTCGACGAGCTGCGCGCGAGGTGGTGCTCCCGCCGGGGTGGGGTCGAAGGCGACCCAGCCCTGCCCGGGGAAGTACACCTCGACCCACGAGTGCGCGTCGATGTCCCGCACCACCCATTCCCCGCGCGACTGGTCGTAGCTGCCGGAGGTGAAGCCGCTGGCCACCCGGGCCGGCACCCCGCCCATCCGGAGCAGCAGCGCCATCGCGCCGGAGAACTGCTGGCAGTACCCGAGCCGGTCCTCGAAGAGGAACGCGTCCAGCGGGACCGCCGCGGCCGGGGGCGTCTCGGAGTACTCGGCCCCGCGCCGGACGCGCGCCCGCACCGCGCGCACGAACTCGTAGGGCGTCGTGGAGGCGCTCTTCAAGCGCTGGGCGAGCCGGTAGGCACGGCCGTAGACCGAGCGGGCGACGCGGTCCTCCCCGTCGAGGGCCGGCAGCCCCTGCTCGGGAAGCGCGTACGTCGGCGCCTCGACGCCCCAGAAGGGGAAGACGATCTGGCGGGGGCCGTCGTCGCCCGCGGGAGCCGCCGCGGCGCCGCCTGGCGCGGGGATGGTCATCGTCAGGTTCTGCCGGGTGACGGCGGGGAAGTCCGTCCCGGCATCCCGCAGCTCCGCGGGCTCCGGGCGCGGGACGTACACCGTCGCCGAGTAGGCGTCGCCCCGCTGCAGCTCGGTCTGCCCCGTCCGCCAGGTGCCGGACGTGGCCCCTGCGCGCACCAACCGCGGGGACTCCCGGACGCCGAGGGTCGTGCCCGCTCCGATGTACTCGGTCGAGCGAAGGTTGCGCACCACCACCTGGAGGCGGTCGCGGTAGTCGGGGTCCGGCGCGAACTCGGTGTCCACCCGGCCGTCCCCGGTCCCCGGGCGCTCCTGCCAGGCGCGCCCGTCGAACTCCGAGAGCACGGCCGCCTTCCAGTAGGTGCTCCGCTGTGCCTTCACGCGGAGGACCTCGCGCCCGTCCCTCGGCCACTGCAGGGGGCCGTAGCCGTGCGACCAGTCGAAGCGCGTGCTGTTGGCGGGGCTCAGCGCGTCCGTCACGAGCTGCTCGTAGTCGAGCAGCGGACGCCGGCCGTCGAGGCTCGGTGCCGCGAGGAGCGCCACGAGCAGGCAGCCGCCGGCGAGCGCGACCCCGAGGCGGGCCTGGTCGGGCCGCAGCCGGTCGGCCCACAGGAACGCGGCGAGCAGGGCAGCGAACACCGCGCCCGACAGGAACGGGCTCTCCGGCGACCGCTCGACGACCGGGACGGCGTACAGGACGCCGAGCAGGGTCGCGGCGGCGAGCGGCCGTCCGGCGGCGCGCCGGGTGGGCGCGAAGGCCAGCCATGCCGACAGGGTCACCAGGAGGCTGCCGCCCAGGACGATGACGACGCGGATCCACTCGTCCAGACCGCGGTACGGGACGCGGACGCCCGGAAGTCCTCCGAGTCCCTGACCGATGCCGGTCACCATCACGTCCCAGCGGTCGGGCAGCAGCAGCCGCACCTCGATGCCGCTGGTCGCCAGCGCGAGCAGCGCCGCAACCACGACGAGCCCGTCGACGGCCGCCGTACCCGCCCGACCGCGCAGACGTCGTGCCCCGGCGAGCCCCGCGACGACCACGAGACCCGCGATCACGGATCCCCACGCGGCGCCGCGGGACGCGGGATCGACCTGTACGGCCCAGGCGTGCGCCCCGAACAGCGCGAGTGCGCTCCACGTCACCAGGCGCAGGAGCGTCGCCCGCGGCGTCAGCGTGGTGCCGGCACCCGCGTCGGTGCGGGTGGGCGCCGCAGGCGCACGCTCGAGGGCCGGTGGTGGCGGGGACGGTGCGACGGCCATCAGGCGGCCCCCGTCCGGGCGACGCGGGACGCGGTGAGCTCGTGCCCGGCGCACCCGGCGACGGTGAAGACCGGACGGACGGCGCGAAGCCGGTCCGGCACCACGAGGACGCGTCCCCCACCCGGAGCATGTCGCAGGGTCCGGGGGGCGGCGGCGATCCGTCGCGCGGAGACGTACACCAGCGGTCCGAGCCGCGCCGCGACCGCTCCGAGCGCGGGCGGCTCGGTCCCGCCGACGAGCGCGAGCCGAGCGTGCAGCCGGGGCCAGCCGCTGAGGGTGGGTCCGATGAGCGTCGGTCGGCGATCCCCCGGCAGCACCAGCAGGCACCCGCCGGCCCGCGCGAGGTGCACCGCCAGCGACGCGGTGGCGCGCACGGCGGCGTCGAGATCCCGGGCGCCACTCGGTCCGTCCTCGACGCGGGGGTCGAGCAGCACCAGCGGCAGCCGGTCGCCGTCGGCGTGCAGGCGTCGCTCCTGCGGCTCCGCCAGTCGGGCGATGGACGGCCAGTGGATCCGTGAGGCGGGCGTGCCCGGCCGCAGCGGCCCGAGACCCTCCAGCTCGACCTCGGCCAGCGTCGGCTGCCGGCGACGGGCCAGACCGAGTCCCAGGCCGTCACCGCCCCCGACGACGACGTGCACCGGCTCGATCCGGGGAAGGACGAGCACCTCGTGCGACTGCCCGCCGCGGACGACACGCGAGATCAGACCGAACGGGTCCCGGACCACGACCCGCGGCGCCTCGAGCCGCCGCCGGCCGCGGCGGGAGAACCGCACGGCGATCCGGACCCGCGTCCGGCGGTGTCCGGTGGCGAGCGGCGCAGGACTGCCGAGCAGCGGGTCCTCGAGCACGCCGGTCGGCAGCGGCATCCGGCCCGCGGTGACCTCCTCGACGATCTGCAGCGGGGCGTCCTCGAGAACGCGGGTCTCCCCCACGCGTCGCTGGACGGTGATGCCACGGGCGCCCAGCAGCACCCACGAGGACGTCACCAGGGCGAGGAGCGTGAACGCGACACCCGGGACGTACAGCGGCTCGGCGTCCAGTGCGGCCGCCACGAGCAGCAGCGCGGCGCCGAGCGCGAACGTCCCGATCGCGGGGCGGCTCGTGCTCCCGGCGGCGTTCTGCGCGCGGGACACCGATGTCCCTCAGAGCGCAGGCGTTCGCGCCAGGACGTCGCGCACGACGTCGGTACCGCTGGCGTCCAGCACCTCGGGCACCAGGACCAGCCGGTGGGCCAGGACGACGTCGGCGAGCGCCTGCACGTCGTCCGGCAGGGCGTGGTCGCGGCCGTGCAGCAGGGCACGGGCCTTCGCGGCGCGAAGCAGGAGGAGACCGGCTCTCGGGCTCGCCCCGAGCTCGACCCGCTCGTCGTCCCGCGTGCGCTGCAGCAGCGCGACCACGTAGGCCCGCAGGGCGTCGGAGGTGTGGACGCGGCGCGCGAGGTCCTGCGCCGCGAGCACGTCGCCCGCGCCGCCGGAGGAGTCGCCCACGTCCACACGGTCGCCGACCTCGTGGGCGCGGAGCATCGCCGCCTCCGACGCGGGATCCGGATAGCCGAGCGACAGCCGCATCATGAAGCGGTCGACCTGCGCCTCCGGGAGCGGGTAGGTCCCTTCGAACTCGATCGGGTTCTGGGTCGCCAGCACCACGAAGGGACGCGCGAGCTCGTGGGTGTGCACGTCGACCGTCACCCGGCGCTCCTGCATGCACTCCAGGAGCCCGGACTGCGTCTTGGGGCTCGCGCGGTTCACCTCGTCGACGATGACCACGTTCGCGAAGATCGGCCCGGGCCGGAACTCGAAGCGGTCCTCGCGCCGGTTGTAGACGTTGGTCCCCACGACATCGGAGGGCAGCAGGTCCGCGGTGCACTGGATGCGCGCGAACTCCAGCCCCACCGCGCGGGCCAGGGCGCGCGCCAGGGTCGTCTTGCCGACGCCCGGCAGGTCCTCGACCAGGACGTGCCCTTCGGCGACGAGCGCGACCAGCAGGTCCTCCAGGATCTCGGGGCGGACCTCCGCCACGCCTCGGACGGACGCGGTGACCCGGCGACCGAGCGTGACCGCACGCTCGATCTCCTCCGCTCGGAGCGGCAACCGCGCGGTGCCGCCGAGCTGCTCGGTCATCCCGGAGTCCGGGCCGCGAGGGAGGTCGGTTCTCGGATCTGGTCCACCGTGTCGAGGATCGCCGCCGCGATCAGGGTCTTGTCCGACTTGCCGACGGCGACCTGGGTGTCGGCCAGCACGATCGTCACCTCGTTCTCGGCGGTGTCGAAGCCGATGTCGGCGCGCGAGATGTCGTTGACGACGACGGCGTCCAGGCCCTTGCGCTCGAGCTTGTCGCGCCCGTAGGCGACCGCGTCCTGACCGTGCTCGGCGGCGAAGCCGACCAGGGTCTGATCGTCCCGGCGGGTGGCCGACAGGCTCGAGAGCACGTCCACCGTGGCCTCCATCTGCACGGTGAGCTCGTCGCGACCGGTCTTCTTGATCTTGTGGTCCGCTGCGGAGGCCGGACGGAAGTCGGCGACGGCGGCGGCCATCAGCAGCACGTCGGTGCCCGGGAAGGCGACGGCACAGGCGTCGTGGAGCTCCGCGGCGGTCTCGACGTCGATGTAGGTCACACCGGGGGTACGGGGCAACGCCACGTTCGCGACCACCACCGTGACCTCGGCCCCGCGTCGCGCCGCCTCGTCCGCCAGCGCGAACCCCATCCGCCCGGACGAGCGGTTGCCGACGTAGCGGACGCTGTCGATCGGCTCGCGCGTCCCGCCCGCCGTCACGAGCACGCGCAGTCCGTCCCACGGGCCGGCGGCCGCCGTGGCCGGCGACTCGGCCAGGACCGCCTCCACGGTGCCCAGCAGATCGATGGGCTCCGCGAGCCGGCCGATCCCCCACTCGTGCTTGCTGCCGAGCGCCCCGGTGCCGGGGTCCACGACGCGCACGCCGCGCTCGCGCAGGACGCGGAGGTTGTCCCGCGTGGCGGCGTGGTCGTACATCGCGTTGTTCATCGCCGGAGCGACGACCACCGGACAGGTGGCCGCGAGTGCCGCCGAGGTCAGCAGGTTGTCGGCCAGGCCATGGGCGAGCTTGGCGATCGTGTTCGCGCTGGCCGGCGCGATCAGGAACACGTCCGCGTTGCGGACCAGTTCCAGATGGCTGAGCGGATCGTGCTCGGGCGGAGCCTGATCCGGAAAGGCTCCGCGCGCCGGGTCGCGCTCCCACTCGGTGACCAGCACCGGCGCGCCGGTGAGCGCCGCGAACGACGCTGCTCCGACGAACTCCTGCGCCGCCTCCGTCTGGACGGCGCGCACCACGTGCCCGGCCTTCGTGGCGAGGCGGACGAACTCGAGCGCCTTGTAGGCGGCGACGGAACCGCTGACACCGAGAAGGATCCGGGCCATCGCGTGACGCTCCCGCGGCCGTCCGCGCGTCTGCTCCTAGCGGTACTGGTACTTGACCTTGCCCTGAGCGACCTCTTCGAGGGCGATCGTCAGGTAGTTCTTGGAGCTGCTGTCCACCATCGGGGGCGGGAACTCGTCGAACGTCCCCTCGCCGAGGTTGTGGTAGTACGAGTTGATCTGCCGCGCGCGCTTGGCGGCGACGACCACTGACGCGTAGTTCGAGTCCACGTTCTCGAGCAGCGTGTCGATGCGAGGGTTGATCATCCGACGAGTGTAGCGGCGGGTGGGTGTCGCCGCGCCCGGCCTCAGGCGGACAGGCTGGTGCAGACGATCTGCTGCAGCTCCGTGATGGCGTCCTCGAGCCGGTCGTTCTCCACCACGTGCGCGAACTCCGCCTGGGCCGCCAGCTCCTCGTCGGCCACGCGCAGCCGGCGCTCGATCTCCTCCTCGGGGTCGGTCCCCCGGCCCACGAGGCGGTTGCGCAGCACCTCGGCCGACGGCGGCGCGATGAAGATGCGGACCGCGTCCGGCAGCGTGTCGCGGACCTGACGGGCCCCCTGCACCTCGATCTCCAGCACGACGGGGATCCCGGCGCCCGTGCGCTTGTCGAGCTCCGACCGCAGCGTGCCGTACCGCCGGCCCGAGTACTCGGCCCACTCGACGAAGTCGCCCTCGTCGATGCGACGGTCGAACTCCCCGTCGGTCAGGAAGTGGTAGTCGACACCGGGCTGCTCGCCTGCCCTCGGGGTCCGGGTCGTCGCCGACACGGACAGCTCCAGGTCCGGGACGCGGTCCAGGAGCTGGCGGATCAACGTGCCCTTGCCGACGCCGGAGGGGCCTGTGATGACGAAGACGCGGGACATGTGCGGGCGGTCAGGGTAGTGGTCGGGTCGGTCGTCGTCGGTTCGAGGTGTCGTGGGGGTGGCCCGGCGGCGGCGGTCGGTGCGCTGCGCTCCCGCGTGGGCGCCTGCGGCGCGCACAAGGTCGCTCCGCACACCGACCCCCGCCCCCGCTCGCCGACGTCGCCGAGGACACGGCACCCACCCCACAAGCATCGGGAAGCGAAGCTGAGCCGGGGTGCCGCAGGATGTCTCAGCGAGCCCGCGACGGGTCGGGCTCAGCCAGGAGCAAACAAGCGCCGTGGCCCGGGCCGACCACGCTGGTCGGCGCAGCGACCTTGTGCGCGCGCGGAGCGCGCTCACGCGAGAGCGGAGCCGGCCGGCGGGGTCGGCCCGGACGGACGGTCGCGACGCGCGGAGCGCGCTC
>NZ_JBFIGP010000036.1:0-22708 GCF_041602235.1 Paraconexibacter sp. | reverse complement strand
GCCCTCACCGACCGCATGGAGGAGATGGCCTACGAGTACTTCGCCAAGATCGACGAGCTCGGCGGGATGGTCGACGCGGTGAAGCAGAACTACCCGCAGCGGGAGATCGCCGACGCCAGCTTCGCGCTGCAGTGCGAGATCGAGGATCACAAGCGCATCGTGGTCGGCGTCAACTCCTACACGGAGGGTGACGACGGCGCGATGCCGATCCTGAAGGTCGACCCGGCACTCGAGCGCAAGCAGATCGACCGCGTCCAGGGGGTGCGGGCGCGCCGGGACTCCGCCGCGGTCGAGTCCGCGCTCGTCCGGCTCAAGGACGCGGCCGCGACACCCGATCAGAACCTCATGCCGCTCCTGCTGGATGCGGCTAGGGTGTCCGCGACGGAGGGCGAGCTCGTCGAGGCCCTGCAGGACGTGTTCGGAAACTACACCGAGGCACCGGTCTTCTAGCCATGCACACCAGGTTGATCGTCTTCACCGCGCTGGTCACGGTCGCCGCCGGCGGCGCGGGCGTCTCGGTCTCGGCCGCCGCCAAGGGCAAGACCCGCACCGTGAAGGCGACCGACAGCGACCGCTGGTCGCCGCGGAGCCTCACGGCTCGTAAGGGCGACACGATCCGCTTCACCTGGAGGACGGCGGCGCCGCACAACGTCCGCAAGACGTCCGGTCGCGGGTCGGTCAAGGGCGGCGCCCGGATCCGCAGCACGGGATCGGCCACGTTCAAGGTGCCGGCCAAGGGCACCTATCGCTTCATCTGCGACGTGCACCCGGTGACCATGAAGTTCACCCTCCGGGCCCGCTAGGGACCCCTCGGGCGGCGGCGGGGCTGCCTGGCGCGCGCATGGTCCGAGCGCTGGGTCGCGACCCCTGGCCGGTGCGCCGCGACCCGAGGTAGGTGGACGTCCACGCATCGCCCGCGGGGTCGCGCCCGGGCGGGAGTCATCGTCGCGGATTCCTGACTAGACTTCCGCACGTCCCTTCCCCTCTGGAGCCGTCCATGTCCGCGAGCACCGTGCAGAAGAAGATCCGCGTCGTCGTCGCCAAGCCTGGCCTGGACGGGCACGACCGTGGCGCGAAGATCATCGCTCGCGCCCTGCGCGACGCCGGGATGGAGGTCATCTACACCGGCCTGCACCAGACGCCGGAGCAGATCGTCGAGACGGTCATCCAGGAGGACGCCGATGCGGTCGGCCTCTCGATCCTCTCGGGCGCGCACATGACGCTCGTCCCGCGGATCGTCGAACTGCTCAAGGAGCAGGGCATCGAGGACGTCCTCATCACCGTCGGTGGCACGATCCCGTCCGACGACATCCCCGAGCTCAAGCGGCTCGGCGTGTCGGAGGTCTTCACGCCCGGGGCGCCCACCACCGACATCATCGACTTCATCCAAGGCGCCGTACAGGAACGGGAGTAACCCGCTCCGTAACGTCGCACTGGCGCGCCGGTATGTGATGCCGGTACGCCTCGATTGACTCGTCAGTCAATCAGGTAGGTACACTCCCGAACGTTCGTTGCCACCGAGGAGGCCGCAGTGAAAATCGCCGTCCTGGTCAAAGAGGTCCCGGACGCCGCAGTGCAGAAGCGTGTCGACCCCAACACGGGTCGCATGGATCGCAGCGGCGAGAAGAACCTCAACCCCTACGACACGCACGCCATCGAAGCCGCGATGCAGATCAAGGAAGGCGGCGTAGCCGTCGACGAGATCATCGCCGTCACGATGGGTCCGGAGTCCGCCGTGCGCGCGCTCCACAAGGCCGTGTCCCTGGGCGCTGACCGCTCTGTCCACCTGAGCGATCCGGCCGTCGCCGGGTCCGATGTCGCCGCCACCGGGTACGCGCTCGCGCAGACCCTCAAGCGCGAGAACCCCGACCTCGTCCTCCTCGGCCAGCAGTCCGATGACGGCGAGTGCTACACGATCGGCGCCGTCGTGGCCGAGCACCTGGGTGCTCCGTCGCTCACGCAGGTCATCAAGCTCGACGTCGAGGGCGACACGCTCGTGTGCGAGCGTCAGGCCGAGTACGGGTACGACACCGTCGAGGTCAAGCTCCCCGCCGTCATCTCCGTGGGTGACGCGATCAACGAGCCGCGCTACCCGTCGCTGAAGGCGATCATGGGCGCGAAGAAGAAGCCGCTCGACGCCGTCACCGCGGCGGACGTCGACATCGACGCCTCGAAGGTCGGCGCGGACAACTCCGCCGCGCAGTGGGTCGCCGCCAAGGCCCCGCCGCAGAAGGCCGCCGGCCTGATCATCGAGGACGAGGACACCGCCGAGACGGTCGAGAAGATCGTCGCCTGGCTCGACGAGCGCAAGCTCATCTAAGGAGACAAGAACCATGGCGAACATCCTGGTCTACGCGCTCCACTACGAGGGCGCGATCAACAAGAACTCCCTCGGCGCCGTCAGCGAGGCGTCCAAGCTCGCCGGCGCGATCGGCGGGGAGGCCCACGCGATCCTCATCGGCGACGGTGCCGCTGACGTCGCCGGGCAGCTCGGCAACTTCGGCGCGAAGAAGGTCTACACGGCCGACGCTCCCGCCGGTCTGGCACAGCCCGCCATCGACGCGATGGCCAAGGTCATCGGCGAGGGCGACTACAAGTACGTCCTGTTCGGCGGCGGCCTGCTCGGCTTCGAGATCGGCGCCGGCCTGGCCGCGCGCCTGGGCGCCGGCGTCGCGATGGAGGTCACCGCGGTCCGCGCCGACGGCGGCGAGCTCATCGCCGAGCGCCCGATCCTGGGCGACTCCTCGATCTCCGAGATCAAGTTCCGCTCGCCCGTCGGCATCATCATCGGGCGCCTGAACGCGTTCGAGGCGGTCGAGGGCGGCGGCGACGCCGCGGTGGAGAGCCTCGCCGTCGAGCTGTCCCCGCAGGCCGGTCAGGCCACCCTGCGCACCCGTGGTGAGCAGCGCGGCGCCGACGTCGACATCGAGGGTGCGGACATCCTCGTGGCCGGCGGTCGCGGCCTGGGCAAGGCGGAGGGCTTCGAGCTCTGCGACCAGCTCGCCGCAGCGTTCGGTGGCAACTCGGCCGTCGCCGCGACCCGCGCGGTCGTCGACGCCGGCTGGTATCCGTACGCCGCCCAGATCGGTCAGACCGGCAAGACGGTCGCGCCGAAGCTGTACCTCGCCGCCGGCATCTCCGGGGCGATCCAGCACAAGGTCGGCATGCAGGCCTCGGAGAACATCGTGGCGATCAACAAGGACTCGAACGCCCCGATCTTCGAGTTCTCCGACCTCGGCATCGTGGGCGATCTGAACAAGATCCTCCCGAAGCTGACCGAGGCCATCAAGGCGAAGAAGGGCTAGGACCGCATGGCCGCCACCACGAAGAACGGGAAGGTCGCACCCGCGGCCTTCCCGCCGCCTGTCGACACGCAGGCGGAGTTCATCAAGCGCACGGTCGACCCCGAGGACGAGATCATCGAGGTCGGCGTCGCCATCGTCGGTGGCGGCACCGCGGGTCTCGCCACGGCGAATCGACTGCTGCAGCTGCTCCACGAGGACGCGGAGAACGGCGGCGACGTGATGGAGCGCCTGGGCGAGGTTCCGGTCGCGATCGTCGAGAAGGCGAAGGCCTGCGGCGGGCACACGCTGTCCGGCGCGGTCGTCCGCCCCGAGCCGCTGCTCGAGCTGTTCCCGGACATGACCCGGGAGGACTGGCGCAAGGAGGGCTTCGCCTACGGCGAGGTCCACAAGGAGGCCGTCTACGCGACGCCCACCTCCAAGATCTCCATGCGCATCCCGACCCCGCCGCCGTTCAAGAACCACGGCAACGAGGTCATCTCGGTCTCGAGCCTCGCGCGCTACCAGGCGCGTGTCGCCGAAGAGGCCGGGGCGTACATCCTCACCGAGACCGCCGCGACCCAGCTGCTCGTCGAGGACGGCCGCGTCCGCGGCGTCCGGTCGGGCGACAAGGGCCGCGGCAAGGACGGGCAGCCGCTGGGCAACTTCGAGCCGGGCACCGACATCGTCGCGCAGCACACGGTGCTCGCCGAGGGTTGCTGGGGCCATCTCACCGGCGCCGCGATCCGCGAGTTCGACCTCGCCGAGAACCGTGAGCCGCAGGTCTGGGAGCTCGGGGTCAAGGAGGTCTGGAAGGTCCCCAAGCCGCTGGACCGGCTCATCCACACGATGGGTCCGTGGCCGCTGTCGCTCAGCCCGAAGTACGGGCAGGTCGGCGGGACCTGGATCTATCCCATGAAGGACGAGAAGACCGGTGACGACCTGGTCTCGATCGGGTTCGTCGTCGAGCTCGAGTACGCCGATGCGACCACGTCGCCGCACGACCTGCTCCAGACGTTCAAGACGCACCCGCTCGTCAAGAAGATCCTCGAGGGCGGCGAGCGCGTCGCCTGGGGTGCCAAGGCCCTTCCGGGCGGCGGCTACTGGTCGATGCCGAAGCTGACGATGCCCGGCGCGCTCCTGGTGGGCGACTCCGCCGGCATGGTCGACACCCTGGCACTCAAGGGCGTCCACCACTGCATCAAGTCCGGGATCCTCGCGGGCGAGGCGATCTTCCACGCCCTCAAGACGGGCGAGTCGAGCCTCGAGCCCTACGAGCAGGCGATCGAGGACTCCTCGGTGGGCAAGGAGTTGTGGGAGGTGCGCAACGCGCGCCAGCCGCTCCAGAAGGGCATGGTCCTCGGCGGTCCGCTGTCGGGCCTGCACCAGATCACCAAGGGCAAGATCCCCGGGCGTCTGGCGTGGCACCGCAACGACCACAAGCCGATGTTCATCGGCAAGACCAAGGACCGGTACGTCAAGCCGGACGGGAAGTACACGTTCGACAAGCTGTCCTCCGTCTACATCACGGGCAACGCGACCCGCGATGACGCGCCCAACCACATCCGGGTCCAGAAGAACGTCCCGCGGGAGATCGCGGAGACGTGGGTCTGGATGTGCCCGGCCGGTGTCTACGAGATCCCGGAGGACGAGCCGGAGACCGGGATGGTCGAGGTGGTCGTCAACTACACCAACTGCGTGCAGTGCGGCGCGATCACGGCCAAGGGCGGTCGGCTGACCACGCCCGAGGGCGGCGACGGCCCGCTGTACCAGATCACCTGAGCGCGGCCGTCAGGCCGCAGGAGTGCCGCGATGGGGCGTCCTCGTGACGCCCCGTCGCACGTCATAACGCCACCGACGTCCAGCCGGGATCAAGCCGCTGGACGTCTTCTCTACACTCGGAAGAGTCATGAAAACCGGAATCCACCCCGACTACGTCGAGTCGCACGTCCGCTGCACCTGCGGCAACGAGTTCACGACGCGATCCACCAACCCCGAGATCCACGTCGAGATCTGCTCGAACTGCCACCCGTTCTACACGGGTCGTCAGAAGCTGGTGGACACCGGCGGACGCGTGGAGCGGTTCAAGCGCCGCGCCGCCAAGCGCGCGGCCGATCAGCGCGCCGCCACGCCGAAGAGCTGACGCGCGCCGCCGCGAGGGCGGTCGCACCCTCCGGGACGGCGGGATCCCCGCCGGCCCGGCGGTCGCTACCCTCGACGCCGGATGATCGAGCAGCTTGTCGGACAGATCGAGGCGCGCTTCGCCGACCTCGGCGCCCAGATGGTGGACCCCGAGGTGATCTCGGACCGGCAGCGCTACGCCGCGGTCGGCCGCGAGTACCGTCAGCTGGAGACGGCGGCCAAGCTCGCGGAGGAGTGGCGCCACGCCACCGACGACGTCGCCGGGGCGCAGGAGCTGCTGGCCGAGACGGAGGACGCGGAGGTCCGCGAGATGCTCGATGCCGGGCGTGCTCGCATCGAGGAGCTCGAGGAGGACCTGCGTCTGGCGATGGTCGAGCGCGACCCCAACGACGACAAGAACGTCATCGTCGAGATCCAGGGCGGCGCCGGTGGGGAGGAGGCCGGACTGTGGGCCGGCGACGTCTACCGGATGCTCTCGAAGTACGCCGAGCGCCTCGGCTTCGCCGCCGAGCCGATGGACGTCGGTGACGGCAAGTACACGTTCGCGATCAAGGGCGACGGCGCGTTCAGCGTCTTCAAGTTCGAGGGCGGCACGCACCGCGTCCAGCGCGTCCCCGCGACCGAGTCGCAGGGCCGGATCCACACCTCCACGTGCACCGTGGCGGTGCTGCCGGAGGCCGAGGACGTCGACGTGCAGATCGACCAGAACGACCTGCAGATCGACGTGTACCGCTCCGGTGGACCCGGCGGGCAGTCGGTCAACACGACGGACTCGGCGGTCCGCATCACCCACAAGCCGACGGGCATCGTCGTCGCCATGCAGGACGAGAAGAGCCAACTCCAGAACCGCGAGAAGGCGATGCGCGTGCTCCGGGCGCGGATCTACGAGGCGGCGCTCGCCGAGCAGCAGGCGGCCTGGTCGGCCGACCGCAAGGCACAGGTCGGCACCGGCGACCGCGCGGAGAAGATCCGGACCTACAACTACGGCGAGCGCCGGGTCACCGACCATCGGATCAAGCTGACGGCCCACAACCTCGATGCGGTGCTCGAGGGTGAGCTGGACGAGTTCACCGCCGCGCTGACCGCGGACGAGAAGCGGCGCCTCCTGGAGGCGCAGACCTCCACGTCGTCCTGACGCCCCGCATGGCGTTCTCCGGCGTCCCCATCCGCGAGGCGCTCGACAGCGCCCTCGTCGCGATCCGTGCGACCGGATCCCCGACGGCCCGCCTCGACGCCGAGCTGCTGCTCGCGCACGCCCTGGGCGTCGACCGGGCGCGCCTGCTCCTGGACCGCGACCGGCCGGTGGAGGGCGAGGCGATCAGGGTGTTCCAGGATCTCGTGCGCCGCAGGGCGGTGGGCCGCGAGCCCGTGGCGTACCTCCTCGGCCGCCAGGGCTTCCGCCATCTCGGGCTCGCGGTCGACCCCCGCGTCCTGATCCCGCGCCCGGAGACGGAGCTGCTCGTCGAACTGGCGGTGGCCGCGCTGCCGCAGGGCGCGCGCGTGGTCGACATCGGTACCGGCAGCGGCGCGATCGCGCTGGCGTTGAAGGACGAGCGTCCCGATCTCGACGTGCACGCGACCGACGTGAGCGGCGATGCACTGGATGTCGCCCGGGCCAACGCGGCGCGGCTGGGCCTCGAGGTCACGTTCTGGCGGGCGGACCTGCTCGACGGTCCCGTGGGCATGGAGGCGTTCGACGCGATGGTGTCCAACCCGCCGTACGTGGCCGAGGCCGACCGAGGCACCCTGATGCGCGACGTCGTCGACCACGAGCCGCCGAGCGCGCTCTTCGCCGGAGCGGAAGGCCTCGACGTCATCCGCCGGCTGGTGATCGGAGCCGCCGACCATCAGATCCCGTGGGTCGCCCTCGAGCACGGGATGGGACAGCGGGAGCAGGTCCTCGCCCTGGCCCGCGACGCGGGCTACCCCACGGTGACGGGCCATGACGATCTCGCGGGCATCGACCGCGTGGCCGTCGCGTCGCGGTGACCGGGGGCCGCACCGCCCGGGCCGGTCGGCTCCGCCCGGCCGGGGCTCGTACCCTTGGACGGTGACCCCGATGCTGACCTCGGCCGATGCGAAGACGTTCGAGCGCTGCATGTCGGTCGGGGGCGTCGCCGTGTTCCCCGCCGACACGGTCTACGGCCTCGCGTGCGATCCGCAGGACAAGGAGGCGTTCCGCCGGATGTACGCGCTGAAGGGCCGGGTGCCGGACAAGCCCTCCGCCGTCCTGTTCTTCCAGACCGAGCTGGCCCTGAGCGCGCTGCCGGAGCTCGGGGAGCGGACCGCGGCCGCCGTGCGGGCGCTCGTGCCCGGCGCGGTCACGTTGGTGCTGCCCAACCCGGCGCGACGCTTCCCGCTCGCGTGCGGGCCGACGCCCGAGGTGCTCGGCCTGCGGGTCCCCGCCCTGGGCGCCGCGGCGGCGGCGCTCCACGAGGTGCGATGGCCGGTCGTGCAGTCGAGCGCCAACCCCTCGGGGGGACCGGACGCCCGCCGTGTCGCGGACGTCGATCCGCGGCTGCGGGAGGGCGTCGACCTCGTGCTGGACGCGGGTGAGCTGCCGGGGACGCCCTCGACGGTGATCGACCTCGTCGCGTTCGAGGCGCAGGGGAGCTGGCGGATCCTGCGCCACGGGGCGGTGGGGGAGGACGTCGTCGCGGCGGCGCTCGCCGACGCGTGACGCAGCGCGGGAACCGCCCGGGGTCACGTCTCCCACGCCGCGGCCGGGACGACTACGATCGCCCCATGCGCATCGCCGTCGGCTCCGACCACGCCGGATTCCATCTCAAGCAGCACGTCGCCACCGCTCTGCAGGCGGCCGGACACGAGGTGCTCGACGTGGGGACGACCTCCCCCGACTCCGTCGACTACCCCGAGTACGCGCGCGAGGCGGCGGACCTCGTGGCCCAGGGCCGCGCCGACCGCGGGGTGATCGCCTGTGGCTCCGGGGTGGGGGTCGCGATCGTGGCCAACAAGGTGGCCGGAATCCGCGCGGTCAACGCCCACGACCCGCAGGAGGCCGAGATGAGCCGCCGGCACAACGACGCGAACGTGGTCACGCTGTCCGGTGCGCGGCTCGCACCGGCCGACGCCGACGCGATCGTCCGGACGTTCCTCGGCACCGAGTTCGAGGGCGGCCGTCACGCCCGTCGCGTGGGCCAGATCTCCGACATCGAGTCCTGATACCACCAGCCCAGGTGGTACCGTCAGTGCCGTCGCGACTGGCGCAGCCGCGACGGCCGACCGGCCGTCCGACGAGGTGGGACAGACCACCAGGGAGCGACGAGACACGACCGCCGCGCGCCTGGGCATCCCACCGAACCGACCGCCGCCAAACCCGGAGGAGTCTCGCCCGTGACCGACCTGCCGCCCGACTACTTCAACCGCTCGATCGCCGAGATCGACCCGGAGATCGCCGAGGCGATCGGTCTCGAGCTCCGGCGCCAGCAGCGCACCCTGGAGATGATCGCCAGCGAGAACTTCGTTCCGCAGGCCGTCCTCGAGGCGCAGGGCAGCGTGCTGACCAACAAGTACGCCGAGGGTTACCCGGGGCGCCGCTACTACGGCGGCTGCGAACACGTCGACGTGATCGAGCAGCTCGCGATCGACCGCGCCAAGGAGCTGTTCGGCGCCGAGCACGCGAACGTCCAGCCGCACGCCGGTGCGCAGACCAACTCCTGCGTCTACCACGCGCTGCTGCAGCCCGGCGACACGATCATGGGCCTCGCGCTCCCGCACGGCGGGCACCTCTCGCACGGCATGAAGCTCAACGTGTCGGGGCGCCTGTACGACGTCGCTCCCTACGAGGTGAGCCCCGAGACCGGGTTGATCGACATGGACGAGGTGCAGCGCCTCGCGCACGAGCGCTCGCCGAAGCTCATCATCGCCGGGTGGTCCGCGTACCCGCGCCAGCTCGACTTCGCCCGCTTCCGCGCGATCGCCGACGAGGTGGGCGCCCTCCTGCTGGTCGACATGGCGCACTTCGCCGGCCTCGTGGCGGGCGGCGTGCACCCCAACCCCGTGCCGTACGCCGATGTCGTGACCACCACCGTCCACAAGACGCTGGGTGGCGCCCGCGGCGGGCTCATCCTCTGCAAGGAGGAGCACCAGAAGAAGATCGACAGCGCGGTGTTCCCCGGCCAGCAGGGCGGGCCGCTGGAGCACGTCATCGCCGGGAAGGCCATCGCGTTCAAGATCGCCATGAGCGAGGCGTTCCGCGAGCGGCAGCGTCGTACGGTCGCCGGTGCGCAGGCCGTGGCGGCCGAACTTCTGCGTGCGCATGCCACCGAGCACGGCGTCAACGTGCTGACCGGCGGCACCGACGTACACCTGGTGCTCGTGGACCTTCGCGAAAGCGAGTTGGACGGGCAGATGTCCGAGGACCGGCTGCACGAGATCGGCATCACGGTCAACCGCAACGCGGTTCCGTTCGACCCGCGTCCACCGATGATCACCAGCGGCCTGCGGGTCGGCGCGCCGGCCCTCGCCACGCGCGGCCTGCAGACCGAGGACTTCTCCGAGGTGGGGTCGATCATCGCCACCGCACTGACGCCGGAGTTCGAGGCGCGCAAGGCGGAGCTCGCCGAACGCGTGAGCGCGGTCGCCGACAAGTACCCCCTCTACGAGCATCTCACCGCACGCGTCACGGCCTGAGCCGGTGCGCGCACGAACGTGACCCCGCACTCCCCGGCCGCGAGCCGTGCCGGGGAGCCGTCTAGGCTTCGCGAGGTCCGATGACCGAGCTCGACGCCGTCTTCGCCCTGGTGGCGGCCTTCGCGGTCGCGGCCGCCGCGACCCCGCTGAGCTCACGGTTCGCGCGCGCCGTCGGCGCGGTCGACCAGCCGCGGGAGCGCGGGCTGGCGGTCGGGGAGACGCCCCTGCTGGGCGGGCTCGCGATGCTCGCGGCGATCCTGATCTCGTCGCTGTTGTTCCTGGACTTCGGCGTGGTGCTCGGCGACCGTCTGCGCGGCATCCTGATCGGGGCGGTGGCGATCGCGATCGTCGGTGCGATCGACGACCGGTTCGAGCTGCACGCGGCAGTGAAGCTCCTGGGTCAGATCGGCGCGGCGTCGATCCCGGTCGCGGCCGGCGTCGAGGTCGGCAACATCACCCTCCCCTTCATCGGCGCCGTGGACTTCGGCGGCGCGGGCGCGCCCATCACGGTGGCGGGCATCGTGGCGGTGATGAACGTCGTGAACCTGTCGGACGGGATCGACGGGCTGGCCGCCGGGGTCTGCGCCATCAGCGCGGCCGCGTTCGCGATCATCGCCTTCGACCTGCAGCGCGGCCACGCCGGGGTGCTCGCCGCCGTCACCGCCGGGGCCGCGCTGGGCTTCCTCGTCCACAACTTCCACCCGGCCAGCGCGTTCATGGGCGACTGCGGCTCGAACCTGCTGGGCTTCATGCTCGGCTGCGTCGCGGTCGAGGGAGCTGTCAAGACGCAGGCCGTGCTCGCCCTGGTGTTCCCGCTCGTCGTCCTCGCCGTCCCGTTCCTGGACACGACGTTCGTGGTGCTCAAGCGGCTGAAGTACCGGCGCCCGATCTACTCGGCCGACGCCAACCACTTCCACCATCGCTTCAGTCGCATCGGCTTCAGCCAACGACGGACGGTGCTCTACCTCTACGGGTGGACGATCTGCCTGGCCGGATTCGCGGTCGCGCTGCGGTTCGTGCCCTACTCGGACAACGGGGGCAGGCTCGATCCCCTGTGGAGCAGCGTCCTGGGGGCGCTGGGCCTGCTGGTGCTCGCCGCCAGCTTCTACCTCGTCTACGTCCTGGAGATCCTGAAGTTCAAGCGCCTGAACACGATCCGGCTGCGGCGGGTGCGTCCGGACGTCAGCGACGCCGAGATCGAGGCCGACGTGCAGCGGGCGATGGGCACCGGGGAGATCGACGCGATCCGCCGGGAGACGACGGAGTTCCCGGCCGTGGACGGCCGGTGAGGGTCGCCCGCGCTCAGGCGTCCGGTCGCGCGCCGTGGACCGCGCGCACCCAGATCTCGGTGAGGCCCTCGACGAGCTCCTCGAGGACGAACGGCTCGTCCTGCACGAGCTGCTCGTAGAACGTGCGCTCGGTCATCCACGCGAGGGCGAAGGCCGCCGGCCGGGTGGCGATCGGCGGGGCCCCCTCCGCCTGGGCGCGGTCCATGCGGTCGGCGGCGGCGTCCACGAACCGGCCCAGCAGGGTGCGCCAGAACTCGGCGACCTCGGGTTCGTAGGTGGAGGCTTCGACGATCGCGCGCAGCAGCGGGCCGTGGGCCCGGTAGATCTCGCCGATCCGCTGGAGCGCGGTGCGCATCTCCTCGACGGGGTCGCCGGCTCCCGAGAACCAGATGTCGGCCTGCTCGTAGAGCTGGGCGCTGATCTCCTCCGTGAGCTGCTTCAGGAGGTCCTTCTTGTCCTTGAAGTAGAAGTAGAAGGCCGTCCGCGAGATGCCGGCCCGCGTCGCGATGCGTTCGATGCCGAGATCGGCGAACGACGAGCCTTCCTCGAGCAGGGACTCGGTGGCGAGCAGCACCGACGCCTGGACGGCGGCCCGCTTGCTGGAGGTCTCCTTCGGCGTCGAGGCCATCGGCGCCAGCCTACCGCGCGGAGAGGAGCCTGACCCGCTCTCCGGGCACGACGGAGGGGCCTCCGCGCGACGGTTCCCCTTTGGGTCCCGTCGGGAGACCTGCCACCATCCCGGCTGCGTTCCGGACGGCCCCGTAACTCGCCGTCGCCCGGGCCGTTGTCCGACCATGATGCCGCGACCGATCCGTCACACCGCCGCGATGATCCTCCTCGCGCTGCTGCTCGTGGGGGCCGGCGCATCCACCGCGAGCGCGAAGCCGCTCGTCGGGATCGCGGACCAGAAGGCCGACATGTTCACCGACCCGCGGTTCCTCGATCTCGGGATCAGGACCGCGCGCGTCTACGTGCCGTACGACGTGACCACCAACCCCCGCCAGCTCGTGAACCTCGATCGCTGGATGGGGGCGGCGAAGGCGGCCGGGGTCGCGCCGCTGGTGACCATGGAACGGTCCAGCGACCGGCGCAAGCGCGGCCGGGCGCCCTCGGTGACGACCTATCGGCGCCAGGTCCGCAAGCTGCGGCGGCGCTACCCGTTCGCCCGCGCCTACTCGGTGTGGAACGAGGCCAACCACGGGGGGCAGCCGCTGTCCCGGCGCCCGGACCTGGCCGCCCGCTACTACCGCGTGCTCGTGCAGGAGTGCAAGGGGTGCACGATCCTGGCGGCGGATCTCCTGGACCAGCCCAACATGACCTCGTGGGCCACCCGCTTCGTCAAGGCGCTGGGCCGCCAGCCGAAGTACTGGGGACTGCACAACTACCTCGACGCGAACCGTCTGTCGACGAAGGGGACCCGGAAGCTCCTGCGGGCGGTCGAGGGTCAGGTGTGGCTGACCGAGACGGGAGGGGTGGTGGCACGCCGCAACGGGTCGAAGGTGAAGTTCAAGGGAACCGGGGTAGGACACGCCCGGGCGGTGACGAAGTTCGTGCTCACGAAGCTCGCGAAGGTCAGCCCGCGGATCTCCCGCATCTACCTCTACCACTGGAACTCGCAGACGAAGATGGACTCCTGGGACTCGGCCTTCATCGCGTTCGACGGCTCCGAACGACCGTCGCTCGACGTGCTGCGGTCCTATCTCGGGCGTCCGCTCGGACCGCCGAAGGGACCCGCCGCCTGATGCACGTCGCGAACCTGGGGGACTGCGAGCCGTTCACGACGCTCGACGGCTCGATCATCCGCGAGGTCTGCGGGCCCGCCTGGACGCCGGCCCGCAACCAGAGCCTGGCCGAGGCGACCGTCCCGGCCGGGACGCAGACCGTCGCGCACTACCACGTGCGATCCGAGGAGCTCTACTTCTTCACCTCCGGGTTCGGGCGGCTGCGCGTCGGGAGCGAGACGCGTGCGGTCCGTCCCGGGGACTGCGCGGTGATCCCGCCCGGGGTCGAGCACCAGCTGCTGGCCGACGAGTCCGGTCCGCTGGTCCTGCTCTGCTGCTGCGCGCCCGCCTACAGCGACGAGGACACCGTGCTGACCGGGGCGCCCCCCGCACCACCCGAGGGTCCCCGGCCTGATGCCGCGTAAGGTCCTGCTGGTCCTCGGGCTTCTGCTCGTCCTCGCCGCGCCTGCGCCCGCCCACGCGCTGAGCCCCAGCGTCACCGTCGGGATCGGGGATCAGAAGCCCGGCATGTTCTTCGACGAGCGCTTCACGAAGCTCGGCATCGCGGACGCCAGGATCGTGGTGCCCTGGGACTGGCGCACGATCCGCTGGCAGGCCGGCGAGGTCGACGCCTGGATGAAGGCCGCGCAGCGGTTCGGCGTCCGGACGCTCGTGACGTTCTCGCACTCGCGGGGCAAGGGCCGGCGACGGGTCCTGCCGAAGCCCGAGCGGTTCAAGCTCGAGTTCCGGAAGTTCCGTCGCAAGTACCCGTGGGCCAAGACCTTCACGGTCTGGAACGAGGCCAACCACTGCGGCGAGCCGACGTGCCGGCGCCCGAAGCTGATCGCCGCCTACTACCGCAAGCTGCGCCAGGCCTGCAAGCACTGCACCCTGATCCCGGCGGAACTGCTGGACACGCCCAACATGGTCCGGTACGCCCGCGACGTGCGGCGGGCGATGCGGTTCGAGCCGAAGATCTGGGGCCTTCACAACTACGTCGACGTGAACCGCCGGTCGACGAGGCGCACGCGGCAGCTGCTGCGCGCCGTCAAGGGCAGGATCTGGCTCACCGAGACCGGCGGCATCGTCAAGCGACGCAACCGCCGCAAGGAGACGATCGGGTTCCGCGAGGGCACCAAGCACGCGGCCCGCGTGACCCGCTTCGTCTTCCGGGACGTCGTGGGCCTGAGCAGCAGGATCCAACGCGTCTACCTCTACCACTGGGACACGAACACCAGCGGACCGAAGGACAGCTGGGACTCCGCCCTGATCGGCCCCAGGGGCCCACGTCCGGCCTTCTCGGTGCTCAAGTGGACGCTCAAGCGCCAGCGCGTGCTGCGCGCTCGGGCGCGCGGGGGCTGATCCCGCTCGCAGCGAGTGTCACAAAGTTGTTACAAGCTCGCGCGATCCGCTAGTCTCCCGCGCGTCGTCGCCACCACTGTCCCCGAAGTGGCTTCGGCAGAGCCCGCGCGATGCGCGGGCTTCGCACGTCCAGGGAGCAGCGCACACGGCTCCCATGCCCATCCAGGAACTCCGATGACCCCTCTCCGACTCGCCGACATCGTCGTGGTGCCAGTCACGGCACCCGTGGTGATCCTGCTCGGAGCCCCCGCGCTGGGCATCACCGCCGGCGCGCTGGTCTGGGTCGTCCAGCGTCTTGCAGAGCTGTTCCTGGAGCGTCACGCACGCGCTCAGGAGAACGTCCGGACCGCCGTCGGACTCAATCTCGGGGGGGTCGTAGGACGCGCTTGGCTCGTAGCCCTTACGATCCTCGCCGTCGGAACCGCCGGAGCACGGGAAGACGGGCTTGCCGCCGCCGTTCTCGTCTTCGTCGCCTTCACGCTCTACTTCATCAACTCGCTGCTCGCACGTTCGTTCGAGAGGAACTCCGTCCCGTCATGACGACCAAAGCCAAAGTGGGCATCGGCCTCGGCCTCTACGTCGGCACCATCGTCCTGTTCGCGATCATCTTCGGCTGGTCGCGCTCCGACAACGATGCCTTCAAGCCGCAGGAGGAGTTCCGGCTCGACGCCTGGTTCTCCATCGGGCCGCTGGACTTCACCAAGGCGACGATGTACGTGCTGCTGGCGGCGATCTTCATGTGCGCGACGATGATCTACATCGCGCGGCGCATGAAGCAGAAGCCCAACCGCGTGCAGACGCTGATGGAGCTGGCCTACTCGCTGATGCGGGACAACATCACGCGCTCCAACATGGAGCCGTCGATGGCCGCCAAGTGGTTCCCGTTCGTCGCATCCCTGTTCCTCTTCATCTGGTTCTCGAACATGCTCGGGTACATCCCGCTGCCGACGAACACGCACGAGAAGGTGAACATCTTCGGCGCCGAGGTCCCCTCGTTCGCCCTCTACGCGGCCACCGCGAACCTCTCGATCCCGCTCGTCCTCGCGCTCGTCGTCTGGATCGTCTACAACGCGGTCGGCGTGCGCGAGAAGGGCTTCGGCGGCTACATCAAGAGCTTCATCCCCGCCGGTGTGCCCGGTTTCCTGCGCGGCCCGATCCTCGTGCTCGAGCTCATGTCGAACTTCATGCGGCTGATCTCGCTGTCGGTCAGGCTCTTCGCGAACATCCTCGCGGGCCACCTCATCATCTTGTTCATGGGCGGGGCGCTCGTCGTCCTCCTCGGGATCGAGGCGCTCGGCGTCGTGACGTTCCCGATGGCGGTCGCCCTCTTCATGTTCGAGGTCGGCCTGGTCGCAACGCTGCAGGCCTTCATCTTCGCCACGCTCACGGCCATCTACCTCGGCGGCGCAGCCGCCGACCACCACTAAGACACCCGTCGCAACCAAGGAGAAACTGACATGGACCTCAGCACCATCACCGTGCTCGCGCAGGCCGCCACGGACCCCGAGGCCTACGGCGCCAACGCCGGTCGCGCCATCGCGCTGGGCGTGGGCGGCGGGCTCGGCGCCGTCGGCGCCGGCATCGGCATCGGACAGATCTTCGGCAAGGTCATCGAGTCCGTCACGCGCCAGCCGGAGATGAAGGACGAGATCACCTCGATCCAGTGGCTCGGCTTCGCGCTCTGCGAGGCGTGCTTCTTCTACGGGCTCGTCGCGGGCCTCATCGCGTTCTTCCTCTAGACCGCGATGCTCGCTGCCATCACCACCACCGTCCTGGCTGCCACCGAGGGTGGCGCCGAGGCGGCTGAAGAGGGCGGGAGCTTCCTCGTCGAGCCCGGCGTCGGGCTCATGGTCTGGACGCTGCTGATCTTCGGCGTGTCCATGCTCCTGCTCTACAAGCTCGCCTTCCCGGCGATCGCGGCGGCGCTCGACAAGCGCCAGAAGATGATCGAGGACTCGATCACGTCCGCCGAGACCACCAAGGCGGAGGCCAACCAGCTGCTCGAGGAGTACCGCGAGCGTCTGAAGGAGGCCCGCGCCCAGGCCGACGACATCGTCGCCCGTGCCCACAAGGCCGGCGAGGAGGAGAAGCGCGCCGCGACCGAGGACGGTCGCGAGAAGGGCGCCGAGATCATCGCTCAGGCCCGCAAGGAGATCGAGGTGGAGACCCGCAAGGCGATCCAGGACATCCGCAAGGAAGTCGCCAACCTCACGGTCGCGGCCACCGAGAAGGTCACGCGGAAGTCGCTGACCGAGGAGGATCAGCGCCGCCTCGTGGAGGAAGCGCTCGGCGAGCTGGACTTCTCGGCACTGAGCGGGGAGCGCGCGTAGACCATGGAAGAGATCGCCCGCGTCTACGCCCGCTCGCTGTTCGAGGTCGCCCGCAGTCAGGGCAAGACCGACATCGTGCGTGAGCAGCTCGGCCAGTTCAGCGATGCCGTGTCCGCGAACCGCGACCTGCAGGTGTTCCTGTTCTCGCCCTACTTCTCCACGGAGGAGAAGCTGGACGGGATGAACCGTGCCGTGTCCGACGCGGACCCGATCGTCACCAACGTCCTCGAGCTCCTCGTGGAGAAGCACCGCATGCCGGCGCTCTTCCGCATCCGCCGCGAGTTCGACTCGCTGTGGGAGGACGAGAACAAGCTCCTCCCGGTCGAGATCACGTCGGCCATCGCACTCGACGACGCGCTCGTGGCGCAGCTCAGCGAGCGCATCGGCGCCCAGACCGGCCGCAAGGTCACCCTGACCGCCACGGTCGACCCAGACGTCATCGGCGGCATCGTGATGCGCGTCGGCAACAACATCCTCGACGCGTCCATCCGCACGCGTCTCGAATCCCTTCGCAAGCAGGTCTCTGCCGCGTAGGCAGCGACCACTCCAGGAGACATTACGTCCATGCAGATCAAGCCCGACGAGATCACCAGCATCCTCAAGAGCCGCATCGAGGGCCTCGACGCCGGTTCGGCCGAGCTCACCGAGGTCGGCACCGTCCTGTCCGTCGCGGACGGCATCGCCCGCATCCACGGCCTCGAGAACTGCATGTCCTTCGAGCGTCTCGAGCTCCCGCACGGCGTCACCGGCCTCGCGCTGAACCTCGAGTCCGACAACGTCGGCGCCGTGCTCTTCGGCCCGTGGGAGAAGGTCGTCGAGGGCGACACCGCCAAGCGCACCGGCAAGCTGCTCGAGATCCCGGTCGGCGAGCAGATGCTCGGTCGCATCGTGGACCCGCTCGGCAACCCGCTCGACGGCAAGGGCGACATCACGCCCGACGAGTACCGCCCGGTCGAGTTCAAGGCCCCCGGCGTCGTCGCGCGTCAGCCCGTGAAGGAGCCGCTCCAGACCGGCATCAAGGCGATCGACGCCATGATCCCGATCGGCCGCGGCCAGCGCGAGCTGATCATCGGCGACCGTCAGACCGGCAAGACGGCGATCGCGCTCGACGCGATCATCAACAACAAGGACTCCGGCGTCATCTCGATCTACGTCGCGATCGGCAAGCGCATGGCGACCGTCGTGCAGCTCGCCAAGACGCTCGAGGAGGCCGGCGCGCTGGACAACGCGATCATCGTCGCGGCCCCCGCCAACGAGGCCGCCCCGATCAAGTTCCTGGCTCCCTACGCGGGCTGCGCCATGGGCGAGTTCTTCCTCTACTCGGGCCGTCACGCGCTGACCGTGTACGACGACCTCACCCAGCACGCCTACGCCTACCGTCAGATGTCGCTGCTGCTGCGCCGCCCGCCGGGCCGCGAGGCGTACCCGGGCGACGTCTTCTACCTGCACAGCCGCCTGCTCGAGCGCGCGGTCAAGCTCAACGACGAGCTCGGGGGCGGCTCGATGACGTCGCTGCCGATCATCGAGACGCAGGCGGGCGACGTGTCCGCCTACATCCCGACCAACGTGATCTCGATCACCGACGGGCAGATCTTCCTCGAGCCCAAGCTGTTCAACTCGGGCGTGCGCCCGGCCATCAACGTGGGCATCTCGGTGTCGCGCGTGGGCGGCTCCGCGCAGCTGTCCCCGATGAAGAAGGTCGCCGGCAAGATCAAGGGCGAGCTCTCGCAGTTCCGTGAGCTCGAGGCCTTCGCGCAGTTCGGCTCGGACCTCGACGCCGACACGCAGAAGACCCTGGCCCGCGGTGAGCGCCTCGTGAAGACGCTCAACCAGAACGAGCGTGCCCCGCTGAGCGTCGCCGAGCAGACGATCCAGCTCTACTCCGCGACCAACGGCTACCTGGACCGCGTCTCGGTCGACCGGGTCGCTGAGTTCCTCGAGGGCCTGATCCGTCGCGCCCGCGCGGAGAACGCCGACGTGATCGAGAAGATCAACGGTGGCGACTGGTCCGACGAGACCCAGGCCGCCGTCGAGGAGCTCGCCGCCGGCTGGTCCAAGGACTTCGGCTACGACCTCGACGAGGAGGGTCTGCCGATGGACGAGACCAGCACCGTCAGCTCGGGTGCCGGCGTGGACTCCGCGGCCAACGCCGAGCCGGCCGCCGTCTAGGCGCCCGGACCGGACACCGGAAGAGGAGCGCGATGCCCGCAGACCTCAAAGCACTGAAGAGCCGCGTCGGCTCGGTCAAGAACATCCAGAAGATCACCCGCGCCATGGAGATGGTCGCGGCGGCGCGCCTGCGCCGGGCGGAGCAGCGCATCAGCGCCCTGCGCCCGTACGCGGGCGCCGTGCGCCGCATGGCCCGGCAGGCCTCCGAGGCGGCCGGCAACGTGCCGAACCTGCCCGTGCTCACCGAGCACGAGTCGGTCGACACGGTCGGCATCCTCCTGGTCACCGGTGACCGCGGCCTGGCCGGCGCGTTCAACTCCCAGATCATCCGGGCCGGGCTCAAGGCCGCGGAGGAGCACCGTGCCGCCGGCCGCAAGGTCGTCTGGTACGCGGCAGGCCGTCGCGGCGTCAGCTCGCTCACGTTCCGCAAGCTCCCGATCGAAGGCAGCTACGTCGGGTTCTCCGACCGGCCGGCCTACGCGAACGCCCGGGAGATCGCCGAGCAGCTCATGGCCTCCTACGTGGACGGCCAGCTCGACCAGGTCGACGTCTTCTACAACGGCTACGTGTCGGCACTGACGCAGGTCGTCCGGCGCGAGACGCTGCTGCCGCTGCAGCAGGCCACGATCCTGGAGGAGGCCGAGGTGGACGAGGAGGTCTCCGAGGAGACCGGCCACCACGCCCTCGTCGAGTACGAGCCCGATGCCGACCAGATCCTCGGTCGGCTCGTCCCGGACTACGTGGAGATCTCGGTGTTCCGGGCCCTCCTGGAGTCCACGGCGTCCGAGCACGGCGCGCGCATGACGGCGATGCGCAATGCCTCGGAGAACGCCGGTGACCTGATCAGCAATCTCACCCTGGACATGAACCGCGCCCGTCAGGCCGCGATCACCCAGGAGATCCTCGAGGTCGTCGCGGGCGCCGAAGCGCTCTAGACGCGATGACAGAGGGGGACCCGCCTGCGGCCGTCACGTGACGGCCTCCGGCACCCCTCACGCCAGATTCCACTCCGAACCCGGAAGACACCATGGAAGCCAGCACCCTCACGAAGAACGTCGGCAAGATCGAGGCGATCAAGGGCGTGGTCATCGAGGCCTCGTTCTCCGACACGCTCCCCGAGATCAACAACGCGCTCGAGGCCGACCTCGGCGGCAACACCCTCGTCTTCGAGGTGCAGCAGCACCTCGGTGACGACCGCGTGCGCGCAGTCGCCATGGACGCGACCGACGGCCTCGCCCGCGGCGTCGACATCGTCGACACCGGCGGACCGATCACCGTCCCGGTCGGGGAGATGACCCTCGGGCGCATCTTCAACCTCCTCGGCGAGCCGATCGACGACGGCCCCGCGATCGAGGTCGGCGAGCGTTGGCCGATCCACCGCCCGGCGCCCGACGTCGAGAACCTCACGCCCACCGCGGAGATGTTCGAGACCGGCATCAAGGTCATCGACCTCCTCGCCCCGTACGCCAAGGGCGGCAAGATCGGCCTGTTCGGCGGCGCCGGCGTGGGCAAGACCGTCCTCATCCAGGAGCTCATCCACAACCTCGCCAAGGAGCACGGCGGCCTGTCGGCCTTCTGCGGCGTGGGCGAGCGCTCCCGCGAGGGCAACGACCTCTGGCTCGAGATGAAGGAGTCGGGCGTCATCGACAAGACGATGCTCGTCTTCGGCCAGATGAACGAGCCCCCCGGAGCCCGCATGCGCGTCGCGCTGTCGGGTCTCACGATGGCGGAGTACTTCCGTGAGAAGGGCGGCCAGGACGTGCTCCTGTTCGTCGACAACATCTTCCGCTTCGTCCAGGCCGGCTCCGAGGTCTCGGCGCTCCTGGGCCGCATGCCCTCGCAGGTCGGCTACCAGCCGACCCTCGAGTCGGAGATGGGCCAGCTGCAGGAGCGGATCACCTCGACCCGTGACGGTTCGGTCACCTCGGTGCAGGCGATCTACGTGCCGGCCGACGACCTCACCGACCCGGCTCCGGCCTCGGTGTTCAACCACCTGAACGCCACGACGGTGCTCTCGCGTGCGATCTCCGAGAAGGGGATCTACCCGGCGGTCGACCCGCTGGACTCGACCTCGACGATCCTCAAGGCCGACATCCTGGGTGACGAGCACTTCCAGGTCGCCAACGCGACCAAGGAGCTGCTGCAGCGCTACAAGGAGCTCCAGGACATCATCGCGATCCTCGGCATCGACGAGCTCTCCGAGGAGGACAAGCTCGTCGTCGGCCGTGCGCGGCGCATCGAGCGCTTCCTCTCGCAGCCGTTCCACGTCGCCGAGCAGTTCACCGGCACGCCCGGCTCCTACGTCCCGATCGCCGAGTCGATCCGGGGCTTCAAGGAGATCCTGGAGGGCCAGCACGACGACCTGCCGGAGCGCGCCTTCTACCTGAAGGGCACGATCGACGACGTCGTCGCCGCGGCGAAGGGCTGATCGACGTGGCCCACGCTCCCTTCACGGTCGAGGTGCTGACGCCGGAGGGCGAGGTGTTCTCCGGCGAGGTCGAGATGGTCTCGACCCGCACGGAGACGGGCTCCATCGGCATCCGTGCCAACCACGCACCGCTGCTCGGCATGCTGTCTCCCGCCGAGCTGCGGCTGTACGCCGACGGCGAGGAGAAGCCGCCGGTGCGCTACGCCCAGGGCGAGGGCTACGTCCAGATCGCCGAAGGCAAGGTCCTCATCCTCACCGAGGAGGCCATCAAGCCCGAGGACCTGGACACGACGGACCTGCAGGCCAAGCGCGACAAGGCAGCCAAGGCCGCCGAGGCCGCCGATCCGCAGTCCGAGGCCCAGAAGCTCGCCCTGCGCGATCTGCGTCGCTGGGAGATGTTCCTGCACGTCGCCGCCGGCGACGCCCAGTAGCCCCGCCGGGGCAGGGTCCATGGACCGAAACGCGCCCTGAGGCGTCGTTTCGGTCCACAGACGGTCGCGTGCCCGGGGTCAGCGCGTGAAGGACGTGACCTGCTCCGCCGCCGCTCGCGCACGGGCCGCGGCTTCCTCGGCCCGTGCACGGGCCGCTCGCGCCTCGGCGGCCGCCGCGGCTGCGCGCTCGGCCTCGTCCTGGGCTGCGGCGGCCTCGTCGGCGCGGTACTGCGCCTCCTCCTCGAGCCGGCGAGCCCGCTCGTAGGCCTGGCGCTGCTGCTCCGCGCGGGCCCGACGGACCCGTGAGGCCACGAGCTCGCGGACGTCCACCGTGCCGAGATCCACGCCGTACGTGGTCCGCAGCGCGCACAGTTCGGCCGTGCCCACAGTGCCGTCCTCGGACAGGCCGCCGGCCGCTTCGATCGCGGAGATCCGGTACGGCAGATGGACGCCGTCGTCGGCGAGCGAGGCCTCTTGCAGCGGCACGAGATGCACGCGGCGGGTGAAGCGTCCGCGGCGGATCTCGCCGACGAGCGGCCTGCTGCCGAGGAAGTGGATCTCGCTCAGCTTTCCGACCCTCTCGCCGTCCGCGTCCAGCACGACGCGACCGAGCCACTGCTCGGCCTGCTGAGGGTGGTGTTCTGGGACTCCTCGGGGAACGGTCACGCAGCATCGGTGTACCCGGAACGCTGCGGAACTACCCCGTGGGTCAGTCGCGGTGGATGCCCGCCTCGCGGGCGCCCGCCTCGAGCGCGTCGAGGCCGAAGCCGTCCGCCGGACCCAGCGCCCCGGTCCCCTGCAGACCCCCCGACGCGGCGGTCATGGCGCCCCAGGCGAGGATCTCGGCCGTGAAGGTGTATCCGTTGACCCCGGACAGCCGCACACTGGAGAGCTCGTTGCCG
>NZ_JBFIGP010000035.1:0-23324 GCF_041602235.1 Paraconexibacter sp. | reverse complement strand
GCTGCTCTCGGGCGCCCGGGAGCCCGTCTACTTCACGGCGTCCGGCGGCGACCCGTTCGTGGTCGCGCAGGAGAACCTCATCCTCTTCGCGTTCCTGGTGGCCTGCGTCCCGGCGATCGTCGGAGTCCTGCGGAGCCTGCCAGCCGCGTACGGCGCCTACGTCGTCGTGGCCCTCGCGCTGCCGCTCTCCACGCCGGTCGGGCCGCAGCCCCTGATGTCGATCCCGAGGTTCCTGGCCGTGCTCTTCCCCCTGTACCTGTGGGCAGGGTGGCGGCTCGCCCGCACCAGTGCCCGTCGGGCGGGGCTCCTGCTCGGGGTCTCCGGCCTGCTGCTCGCGGTGTTCAGCGCCCGTTTCGCGACCTGGCACTGGGTCGCATGACGAGCCGCCGCTACGACCTCGTGCTGCTCGATGCCCTCGGCACGATCCTCGATCTCGAACCCCCGGGGCCGCACCTGGCCGCCGCGCTGGAGCGCCGCGGAGCGCGGGTCACGCCCGACGACGCGCACGCCGCCATGGTCACGGAGATGACCTACTACCGCGCCAACTGCGACACGGCGGGGAGCCTCGAGGCGCTGGCCGGCCTGCGGGAGCGGTGCGCGCGCATCGTGGCCGACGAACTGGGAGCGCCCGTCGCGGGCCTCGGGCTGGACGAGATCGGCGCGGCGATGCTCGAGGCCCTGCGCTTCCCGCCGTTCCCCGAGGTGGAGCCGGTCCTGCGGGAGCTCGGCTCGGCCGGGGTGCGGTTGATCGTGGTGTCCAACTGGGACATCTCCCTGCACGAGGTCCTGCGACGGACCGGCCTCGAGGAGCTGATCGACGCCGCGCTGACCAGCGCCGAGAGCGGCGCGTCGAAGCCCGATCCCCTGATGCTGCACCGTGCGATGGCGATGGCGGGCGACGTGGACCCGCAGCGGACGCTGATGGTCGGCGACACCCCGCCCGACGCGCTCGCCGCGGCCGCGGCCGGCATCGACGGCGTGCTGGTCGACCGCTACGGCGTGGTCGGATCGCACCCGACGGCGCGCGTCGTCCCGGACCTCGGCGCCCTCACGGGTCTCGTGCTGGGTGGGCCCGGCTACTCTTCGCAGGACGCATGACGGATCGCAGCGACGACCCCGCCGACCCCGGCGACCGCCCGTCCGTCCCGACGTCGGGCCCACCCGGCGGGCTCGGCACCGCGCCCCCGCCCCTGCTGCCCGAGCTCCCGGAGGGCGTCGAGCCTGGGATCCAGCGGCCACGGTGGAAGCCCTGGACGGCGTTCGTCGCGCTCATCCTGGGGTTCGTCGCCGCCTCGGTCGGCTACGTGTTCATCGCCGGAGGCGTCGCCGCCTTCGGCGGCTCCTTCGAGGACCCGCCCGCCGGAGTGACCATCAGCGCGACCTACGTCCAGGACACCTGCCTGATCCTCGCCGCCGTCTTCTTCGCGGCGACGGTCGCGCGGCCGCGGCCGTGGCAGTTCGGGCTGCGGCCGGTGGGGTGGGGCGCGGCGGTCGGCTGGACCACCGCGGCGTTCTTCGGGTTCATCATTTTCAGCGCGATCTGGTCCGTGGCGTTCGACCTCGGCGACGAGGAGGACACGCTGCCGACCGAGCTCGGCGTCGACGAGTCCACCGCGGCGCTGATCGCCGTCGCCCTCCTGGTCACGGTGGTCGCGCCGATCGCCGAGGAGTTCTTCTTCCGCGGCTTCTTCTTCCGCGCCCTCGCGAACTGGCGGGGGATCTGGCCGGCGGCGGTCATCACCGGGATCACCTTCGGGGCGATCCACGCCGGCGGCTCGCCGGTCGGCTTCCTCGTCCCCCTCGGGGTGTTCGGGTTCGTGCTCTGCCTGCTGTACGCCAAGACGCAGTCGCTGTACCCGCCGATCGTGCTGCACGCGATCAACAACTCGATCGCCTTCGGCACGACGCAGGACTGGGACTGGCAGATCCCGGTGCTCCTGGCGTGCGCGCTGGCCGTGATCGCAGCGTGCGCCTTCGTGGTGCGGCGGGCGTTCGGTCCGGCCCCGCCGAGACCCCTTCCGGTCTGACGCGGCGGCGCTCGGGGTACGATCCCGCGAGATGCGTCGCTCAACTGCACTTTCCGCGTTCGGCACCCTCGCGCTCCTGGTCCCGGGGACGGCGATGGCGCAGGATCCCGCACCCGCTCCCGAGCCGGCCCCCGCGCCCGCGCCCGCCCCTGCGCCCGCGCCCGCGCCCGCGAAGGCGGTGAGCGGCGTGCTCACCATCACCCCCGAGCGGGTCGGCGGATCGCGCGCCAGCGTGCTCGCCGGCAGCCGCTGGCGCGTGCGCGGGACGCTGACGCCCTACGTCGCCGATCAGCGCGTCGCGGTCCGTTTCTATCGCGGCGGCAAGAAGATCCTCGTCAAGAACGTCCGACTGCTGCGCAGCCGCACCGGCAAGAGCGGCTACTTCCTCGTCTCGTTCAGGACCAAGACGCCGGGGCGCGTCACGGTACGCGCGACCCACCGCGCGACACCGGAGCTGAAGACGGCGATCGCGAAGGCCCGCACGGTCGACGTGCTCCCGCTCCGTGCGTCCGCGGGCTCGCGCGGCCAGGCCGTCCGCGTCCTGCAGCAGCGCCTGTCGAGGCTCGGGTACGTGGTCGGGCGCCGTGGCGTGTTCGACGCCCGCACGGGTCGCGCCGTCATGGCCTTCCGCAAGGTCGTGGGCATGGCGCGCAACGAGCGCGCGGACCGCGAGGTGTTCCGCCGGCTTGCCGCGGGGCAGGGGCGCTTCCGGGTGCGCTACCCGTCGCACGGTCGTCATGTCGAGGCGGACATCTCCCGGCAGGTGCTCGCCCTGATCGGCCCGAACGGGAAGGTCGAGCGGATCTACCCGACCAGCACCGGGGCGCCGGCGACGCCGACGATCCTCGGCAGCTTCCGCGTGTACCGCAAGGACTTCGGGACGAACGCCCTGGGCATGGTCCACTCGTCGTACTTCATCCGCGGGTACGCGATCCACGGGTACCGGTCGGTGCCTCCGTACAACGCCAGCCACGGGTGCCTGCGTGTGCCGATCCCCGACGCGAACTCGATCTTCCGCTGGATCCGGTACGGCACCCGCGTGGACACCTACCGGTAGGAACCGGCGCGGGGTCGACGCTCAGGCCCGGCCGCGGCCGTACCGGGCCAGGGTGCCGAGCCCGAGGCCGTAGACGGCGAGCGCGATGAGGGCGGGGACTCCACGCCGCACCCACGCCGTGGAGCTGTCGTCGGTCAGGCCGGCGAACGGGGCCAGCAGCACGTCGTTGACGTCGTCGATCGCCTCGCGGACGTCGCCGTGGGCCTTCTCGCGGGCCCGCTCCTGGCTCGGGTCGGGTGACGCGGTGGTCGCGGCCTCGCGGCCCTCGATCTGGGCGGCGCTCTGGGCGCTGGCCTCGCGTGTCTCGTCGACGACGAACAGCGCGAAGCCCGCCAGGACGGCGAGGCTGAGGATGATGGAGAGGGCGCGCAGCGGTCCTTCGAGCACGGTCGTCGTCCTTCGTGACGGAGACATCGACCCGGACCGCGACGTGCGGCCGAGCAGCGATAGCGTAGGCGCATGGATGCCCGGGATCGTCTGATCGTCGAGTTGCGCGAGCACGCGCTGGTCCTGGGCGAGGTCGTCCTCTCGAGCGGCGCGACCGCCCAGTACTACGTCGACGCCAAGCGGGCGACGCTCCGTCCGGCCGGTTTCCTCGCGATGGGCGAGCTCGTTGCGCGCTACGCGCGGGAGTGGGACGCGACGGCCGTCGGCGGCCTCACGATGGGGGCCGATCCCGTCGCCTGCGCGGCGCTGGCCGGAGGAGCCGAGGTCAAGGCGTTCTTCATCCGCAAGGACAGCAAGGCCCACGGGTTGCAGCGCCGTATCGAGGGTCCCTTCCTGGACGGCGAGGACCGCTGTCTCGTCGTCGAGGACGTCGTGACCAGCGGCGGGTCCACGATCCAGGCGATCGAGGCGCTGCGGGCCGAAGGGCGTCGGATCGTCGGCGTCGTGAGCGTCCTGGACCGGCTCGCCGGCGGCGGCGAGCGCATCGTCGAGGCTGCCGGTGGAGCGCCCTACGTCGCGCTGACGACGATCGACGACATCTACCCGGACCGGCCCGACCGCGCCTGACCGCCGCTGGTTGCTCGGGGCGCGCCGGAGCCGTCCCATCGGGCGCGATGGCCGCCGCGCCGGCGCGCGGGCCATGCCCCGAGCAGGATTCGAACCTGCGGCCTACCGCTTAGGAGTGCGACCTAGCGCCATCTGGTTGCCTCGGGTTGTCTCGAAACCTCTTGAACAAGGGGTTTTCGGAACGAGCTTCCAGCTCCGATGCGGGAACAGGCTGGAGAACAAGACCGCTAGGGAACAAGCTGGGGAACAAGATTTGCGTGTTCAGCGGGGAGATTGTCGACGTATAACGGCCCGGCGGATGCGTCAGACACGGTCGTCGCGAACGTCCTGTAGGGCCACCGTGCCGACGCCTGAACGCGGGCCCGCGGGCGGGCCGATCTCGGCCAGCACGTCGGCGATGTTCCACGTGCGCAGTCGCAGCTTGCCCGCGCGAGCGAGCGCGATCTCGTCGGCCGAATACGTGGGCGGTTGCTGCTGTGTTGGCTGTGACGCCCTGTCCCTCACAGTACCGCCGCGCTCTTTAGGGATTGGCGTGCGACCAGTAGTGGAGCGTTGCGTTGCGGGATTCGGCGAAGCCCGGTGGCGACGGTAAGATCAAGCCGTGTCCGTCAAGGAGAGCTGCGGCAGGTTGTTTCTCAGATGACCGAGGAGGAGGCCGCCTAGACGCTTGCGCTCGTGGCTGCCGCTCGTGCTGGGGCCACGCCGGTTGACATGTACGGGACGGCTTGGGGCCACGTGCTCGACGGCATTGATCCGTCGGTGCTCTCTGTCGAGGGTGACGCGTCGATCATGGTTCCCGACGGGATTCCCCGCGTAGCGTGATCCTCGGCGAGCTGGCGGTGCGAGCCGCCACGGACGCCGACCTGCCGGCACTTGCCGCCTTCGCGTGCAGCGCTGGCGATCCCTGGGAGGAGTTGGTTCAAGAGCAGATCCGTGGACCACTGCCGCGTCGGTATCTCGGTGCTGCTTCACGGTCGACGGCCGGTTGCTCCTCGCGCACTCCTCGGGTGGCGCGCTCCTTGCCGTCGCCGCCCATCACATCGAGCCCACGCTCGTGCCCGACGTCGGGTACACCGAGGTCGTGGCCGTTGCGCTGTCGGCCCGCGGCACGCTGCTCGCCCTGCCGAGCGGTGACCGGGTCTCGCTCGGGCAGTTCATGCTCCTAACGGTGTTCCGGCAGATGCGCGAACTCGGGCGGCACTGCCGCACCTTCGTTCGGGTGGATCGCCGGAACCTTCGTAGCCTCGCGCTCTGCGATCGCGTCGGACTGCGTCATGTCGTCGACGACCCGAGCGACCCCACGCTCGTGCAGCGCTGGGGCACGTTGCCGGAGTAGCGGAAGGTCTTCGCGCTGGCCGTCTCTCACCGCTCGCGGTTGCTCGAGCACCCACGCATCGGGGTCGGTGCGCAGGAACCTCAGGTTCTTGCCGATGTGGGGATGCGGTTCGTCCCGGGCGGCCTCGTAGGCCCAGGACGGCCTTGACCGCGAGCGCCTACCGGTTCGGCATGTGACGAGGGGGCGGACCACGCGCGGCGCCACGCGTCAGACCGAAGCGCGTCCCCGCTCTCCGTCATTCGCCGGCGCGTTGCTTCGCTACCCATGCTTCGAGGTCGCTGCGCAGGAAGCGGATGTGGCGTCCGACGTGGATGTGTGGGAGGCGGCCGTCGCGGGTGGCTTCGTAGATCCAGGAGACACGGACGGCGAGCAGCTGGGCGGCGTCGGCGGCGGTCAGGAGCGGTTCCTGGAGGCTGGGTCTGGTGAGCTCGAGTTGGAGTTGGCCGTTGAGCGGGCGGGTGGTGATGGCCATTGCGGGTCTCCTTCGGGGAACGGGTTAGAGGCCGAGGTCCGGGCCGCCGCCGAGGGCGTCGGCGAGGTCTCGCGCGGGGCGGACGTTCAGCGGTCTGGTGTCGCGGTCGGTGGGGAGGTCACGGAGGGGGGCGGCGGCGGGGAGGACCTGGGGTGGGCCGATGGCCGGCCGCTCGCGTAGCGACTTGTCGGTCTCGGCGAGGGCGTGCTGGCAGTGGTCGCGCTGGCGCTCGACGGTCTCGAGATCACGGTCGATCGCGGCGAGGGCGCCGCGGCGAAACCTGGCGGTCCGCTCGCGTTGCTGGTGCAGCGCGTCGCGGCGTCGGTCGAGTTCGTCGAGGCGGTGCTGGTCGCGGTCGCGGCGGTCCAGGCGAGGGTCGCGGTGGTGGTGGGTGAGGGCGAGGTGTTCGGCGCGGCTGCCGTCGAGCGTGCGCACGACCTGCGCGGCGGCGTCCCGGTCGGTGTGCAGCGGGGCGGGCGCTTCGTTGAGGAACTGGGGGCTGGCGGAGAGGTAGAAGCGGCTCTCGTAGCGGTGGCGGCTGAGGGCGGTGTAGCCCCATTCGCGGTAGAGCTCGTCGGAGCCCAGGACGTAGGCGCGGTCGACGGTGGCGCCCTGGGCACGGTGGGCGGTGAGTGCGTAGCCGTGGTCGAGGTGCCCGTCGAGCGCGTAGCGGGCGGGCAGCTTGACGTCGCGGCCGTCGTCCAAACGGACGGTGAGCGTGCCGTGGTCGGCGTGGGTGAGGACGCCGGTGTGGCCGTTGTGGACGGCGAGGCGGCGGTCGTTGTGGGTGGCGATGACGCGGTCACCGATCGCAAAGGCGCGGTGTTCGGTCTGCAGGACGTCGTCCGATCCGATGCGGTGGTCGGCGCGCATGAGCGTGCGGGCGCGCTGGTTGAGGTCGGCGACGTCGGCGCGGCGGTTGGCGATCATGAGCGCGTGCTCGCCGGGATTCTGGGCGGCCTGCCACCAGTCGCTGACCAGGGCGGCGCGGGCGGCGGTGGCGGTCGGGGACAGGACGAGGCGACCCTGGCGCAGGTAGCTGCGGGCGAACTGCTCGAGGTCGCCGTGGCGGAGCTCCGCGAGCGCCTGGCGGTCCCATTCATCGCGCTGGCGGCGAACCTCGGTGAGCGTCGCGCCGGGTTGCTGGCGGGCGAGGGCGCGGAACGCACCGCCGGCCTCGATCTCCGGGAGCTGGCGGTCGTCGCCGACGAGGATCAGTCGCACGTCGGCGTGGGCGGCGGCGTCGGCGAGCGCGGCGAGGTCGCGCGTGCCGACCATGCCGGCCTCGTCGACGATCAGGACCGAACCAGGTTGCAGGTAGGTGCCGCGGTCCAGGGCGTGGCGCAGGCGGGCGATCGTGGTGGCGTTGACCGCGGCCTGTTCGCGCAGCTCGCACGCCGCCCGCGCCGACAGCGCGCAGCCCAGCACGGTGACGCCGCTGCGCTCCCATGCTTCGCGGGCGGCGTCCAGTGCGAACGTCTTGCCCGTTCCGGCGGGCGCGAGCACGACCTGCACGTCGCCCGGCCGGCCGGTGAGCTGCTCGACCAGGCGGCACTGGTCCGGGCTCAGCGAGGGCCGCCGCGCGAGCGCTTGGGCGATCGCCGTCGGTGTCGCCGTGGCCGATCTTCCGTCGCTGCGGCTGCGCGCGCCCGCGAGGAGGTTGGCCTCGAGCTCGAGGAGTTCGCGCGTGCTGTAGCGACCGTCAGTCAGTCGCACGACGTCGCGGTGGGCGAGCAGCGCGTCGGCTCGGGCCTCGATCGGGGCGGCGCGGTCGCCGTGGCGGGCGTGCTCGGCCAGCGCGCGGATGACGTCGCGACGGTCGAACGTCGAGGAACGGGCGGTCAGCCCGTCGGCGCTGAGCAGCCGCCGCACCTCGCGCGCGTGGTCGAGCTCGGTGAGGGCCGGCGCCGGCTCGCGGGCGCACACCAGATCCCGCAGCTCCTCGTGGTCGAGGCCGTGGGCGGCGGCGCGTTGGCGCCACGCGTCGCGCTGGCCCCGCTGTGGAGCGGGCGCTGCCTTGTGGCGGCGGGTGTCGAGCGCGGCGATCTGCGCTGCGCGGGCGCTGTGCTCGCCGCGCTCGCGCATGGTCTGCAGGATCGCCGCGCGCCGCTGCGAGAACAGCTCGACGATCTCGCGACGGATGCCCGTGATGTCAGCGGCGCCGTTGTGGACAGGCTCCCAGCTCACCCCGAGGCGGTCGGTCAGCTCGGCGCGCAGCGACGCCTGGTAGACGTAGCCGGCGGTCTTGGCGTGCGCATAGATCGCGCGCCCGTACAGGGCGGTGCGACGCCCGTCGGGCCCGAGCGCATGGTTGGCCACCACGACGTGCGTGTGCAACAAGGGATCGCCGTCGCGAGAGGTGCGGTGGCGAAACGCGGCGGCGACGAACCCCTGTCCACGCAGCTGGATCCGGCCGCCGGGACCGCGACGCACGATGCACGCGTTGCGCTCCAGGTAGCCCAGCGCGTCGCGCACCGCCGCCTCGTGCCCATCGCGCACCTCGGCGGAAAGGTCGCGGTCCGCGATCCCGAACAGCACACCGACGCTCTTGGGCGCCTTGAACGTGAGATCGAAGCCGGCGACCGCACCGGGCCGCAGGGGCCGCCCGAGCGGGTCGCCCGTCAACGGGTGCTGCGCGGCCAGCAGCCGCAGCAGCTCGTCGTCCTGGACACGCCCGGCGAGCCCGAGACGCTGTGCCCCGGTGCCAACCCACACACCGGGCGCTTCGCCCTCCCCGGCGTAGTAGTCCTCCAGGCCGCTGGCGACCTGCCGCACGTAGTAGCGACCTGTGTCCGGTCCCGCACCGAGCTTGCCGAGCGTCAGCATCCTGACCCTAGGTCGCGCGAACCGGCCACGACTACCCCCTGAGTTGCATCGCGCTGTCGGCGAACTCGACGGGCTCGAGGCCACGGGACCGGCGGGATCGCGGGTGAGGTTCGCGGTGAGCGGAAAGGCGCGCCATCTACCTGGGATGTCGCCCCGGTCGCCGACCACCCTCGCGGTTCCTTGCGCGCCTGCAGCCGCAGCGAGCGAAATCGAGACAACCCGACCGAACACGACGGTCGGGACCGAGAGGTGACCATGCTGGCGAATGGCCGCATGCCCCTCAGTCGCGCCAGCCACGATTAACCCCCCGGTGAGTTGCGCACCCGGCGCGGCAGAGGGCCTGCGCTGGCGGGCTCGCTCGCCGGGTGAAAGTCTGTGCCTGGCCGTCTGGGCCTGCGGGCGCGTGTCGGGCGTCGGGCCGTATGGGACGGTGAGGCGCGGCGTGTGGTCGGGTAGGCGTCGGGCGGCTTCGGCCATGCCGAGAGCTATGACGGAGGAGATCGGAGCGCGAGCGCGAGGACGTCGAGGAGCCCGAGCGCGTGCCGATCCCGCTGAGCGCCACCGCGATTCCGCCGATGGCGGCCGCGCTGCGTGAGCACGATTGCTCTCGCTATACCGCCGAGCATCGGGTCTGCGGCCGTCCGCTCGTCAGACCCTGCCGGATGCATCCCTACGTGAGCGCGATCGAGCTTTCGCGTAGGACATGCCGACAGACGACTCAGCGTGCTGGTGGACGCTGCATCAGCAAGGCGCGGCCTAGTGGCGGTCTCCAGCATCTGGACGTGTGTCGTACTTGGTCTTGACGAGTTGATTCACTTCTCGACCGCGACGGAGCGCATGAGGCGCTTTGTATCGACTGAGGAAGAGGTCACGTGCGTCGGACGATGATCATGGCGTGCGTCTTCGGCTGCATGGCGGCAGCCCAGGGCGCCCCATCGGCTTGGGCAGTTTCCGCTCCGGCGGCTGAGGATCGTCAGGCGCTGGAAGCGCTCTACGATCACGATTGGTCAGCCGTCGGCGAGACGTCCGCGGTCGAGGCGGCGATCGCCGAGGGTTCGGTGCCCGTCCTGCCGGATCTGGAGGTACCCGCCGACACGACCGCAGCCGCTCTTCCCGCGGTGATCGGTGAGGACGCCGCCGCCGAGCTTCGGCGCGGCGTGCACATCAACACCGGTGCGGCGGGGCTTCGGGGCACAGTGCTCGGAGCGCCCGGCACGTCGCTTTATTTCGGGCAGGTCTTCGCGCTTCGCTATGGCAAGCTTGTCGGATGCAACGTCGAGCTCTTCTCGGACACGCCGCGACCGACGCGGTACATCCATTACGGCTTGGCTCTGCAGTGCAACGCAGGGATCGACGGCTGGGGCATCGCCCACCTCGGCGAAGCGGCTCCACGGCCGCTCACGCCCCTTGACGCGGGCCACATGTTCAACGTCGCGGGATCACCGGATCCCAACCGACTGCAGACGTTCTACTACGTCGAGGACTTCACCCGGAGTCTGCCGGCGCCGTACACCGGCGAGGAGCAGCTTGAGCAGATCTACTCCTTTTTCACTTTGACGGTCGCTGGGCGCGCTGGAACGGACGGCTGGCTCACTCATCCCGTCTCGACCGGCGAGACCGCAGAGTGCAACGGCCAGCTGACGCTTCGCCTGACCTGTGGGGTCGTCAGCAAGCCATTCGCTTTCATCCCAGGGGATTCGGTTCGCTGCGACACGGACGGCGCGGTCTGCGAGTCCGTGGCCGTACTTACTAGCGGCGGACCGCGGATACAGGTCAGCGGGCGTTTGCGAGATCTCGCCGAGAAGCAGCTGTACGCGGACGACTACGGGCTAGTAGTTGATGCCCAGCCCCGATCTGGGGCGCTCGGCATCCTCGCCGGCGTTCGCAGTATCACGGTGAGGGTCGACGGCTATGTCGTGCACAACCCGCAGCAACTCTGCCTCGGATGCGGCATGAGGACATCGTGGTCGTTCCCATCTCGAGCCTTCGCTGCCGGGCCGCATGTCATCGAGGTCGAGGTCACCGACGAACTCGGTGGAATGGCCACTGAACGGTGGTCGGTCGAGCGATCCGATTGGGATCCGCTGCCCTACGAGCACCAGTTCATCGCCGATGCGCGAGAATTTAGGCAGGACTTCGCTCTACGGGCGGACGATGCCTGGATTGAGTACACCATCCATGAGACGTCCTTGGTCCCATCGCGCAAGCGGTACAACTTCCCAATTACCGCCGAGGAAGAGCAGCAGCTCGACGCGCGGGACACGAGCGACGTGGCCGTGGAGTCGGGGACCACGACGCGCTCGTCCGCCACTGCCGCAGGGAGTGGCGGGTTCAACAGAGCGGGGACTGTGAGCTTTGCGGAGTACTGGTGGGACAAGAACCGCGGGCGTCCCTTCCAGCGGTTTGAGGGCACGAACTGCACGAACTTCGTGAGTCAGGCATGGCACAACGGTGGCGGCATGCCGATGACAAAGGGTTGGTACATCAAGCGCAAGAACACTCCTCTCAACCCCTTCGACAGTAATCGTTCATGGTCGCACTCGTGGTCTGTGGTCTCGGATTTCGCCAACTACATGACCGAACACCTCCGGGTGGCGACCAAGGTGAATGCGCGGCCTTCGCTGCCGTACCACCCAGGCGGAGCCGGCGATGTCGTCATGTACGACCACGGGCGGGGCGACGGCTTCAGCCACCTCGCCCTTGCGATCGGAACTCGAGGCACGGACAGTGATCGCATCGCGCAGCACTCGACGGACCGATTCAGCGCGATCTGGAACCTCGATTGGGCCTTCGAGCGTAACAAGCGATTCAAGGCCCGTAAGCGCACCATCATCATCCGTCACAAGGGCTGACCAATGAAGATCAAGACTCGTGTGAACGCGGCCAGCCTAGCCGTTCTAGCGACCAGCGTAGCTGCGATAGGCGCCGCGCACGCGGCGGGGCTCACCCTTTCCCCCGACAAGCAGGCGGTCGTCGACTCTGCGACGGAGGTCAGCGGGCCTGTCGTAGATCCGTCACGCTCATACAAGCGACTTTCTGGATCGACGGCGCGCGGGGCGGCAACCGAGGTTAACGACCTCAAGCAGCGCGTAGTGTCGCTCTTGGAGCGCGATCGGGACCTCATGCGTCCGTCGGCGGTCTCGCCGACGCTGAAGACCGACCTGAGCAAGATCTACGGAGTGGCTGTTCTCGAGGACGTAGTGGCGGAGACAACGGCAGCGATCGAGACCGCGGCCGCGGATCCGAGCTTTCCGCAGTACTCCGATCACGAATTCCAGGTCGACAAGTGGGAGGAGGTACTTATTTCAACGCCCGTGACAGCGGACATCACGGTGACGGCCAGGGAACGCTGGCTGGACCAGGCCTCGGGACAGTGGACGACCGATCCGCCGCTTCAGTACCAATTGACCCTGGTCAAGGAGCTCGATCAGTGGAAACTGTTGGACGAGGCGGCCTTCGATCCTGCAGAGGCGCCGGCCATCGATGGCGCCGAGTCGCCGCCGACCGGTGAAGTGCGCATGCCATGAGGAGCCCCCTCTTCCTCTCGATCACTGGCTTCGTCTTGCTGTTTCTAACCGCGGCTGCCCTTGCGCCGTCGTCGTGCGCGGATTATCCCGACGGGCGGCGGTGCGATGGACTCATCTACGTCCTAGTTGTCCTGGCAGGCGTAGCTCTGCTCGTTACCGGCATGTTGGCTGCTCGTTGGCTCTGGAGTGCACGTCGTCATCGATCGACTCGAGTGGACTGATGGACTCCCGGTCAAGCGGGACGCTGCCGCTCGGTCGTGCCGGATGTCGTTTCGACGCGGTCGGTGCGCCGTCCGCCCGGCGCCCCACGATCTTCCGCAAACGCTGCCGACAACCGCCGCGCAGCATCGTGGCGAGGCACGTGGTGCACGTACCGCATGGTCGTGCCGATGTCGCTGTGTCCCATGTACGCCTGGACCTCGACGAGGTCGAAGGCGCGTACGGCGATCGTGCCGAAGGTGTGTCGGAGGTCGTGGACGGTCATCGGGTTCTCGGGCTTCTCGCGTAGGTGCCCGAACCCGGCGGCGAGAAGGCCTCGGTAGAACGCGTCGCGCAGCTTGCCGCTCTGGATCATCCCGTCAGCGGTGGTGCTCAGGACGAGATCGTCGGGCCCGGTCGGCAGGCCGGCGTTCTCGCGCTGGTCCTTCACGCGCGCGAGTACCGTCGCTGCCTGGTCCATGATCGGAACCGACCGGGCCTTGGTCGACTTCGGTGCCTTGACGCCTGCCGCCGCTGGCGCGCTGGCCGGAGCGTTGCGGCGGACGAGCAGGACCTCGCCGAGGAGGTCGACGTCGCGCCAGCGCAATGCGCGGAGCTCGCCCACGCGAAGGCCGGTGTAGGCCGCGAGGCGGACGGCGTCTGCGGCGGTCGCCCGCGTGGCGCGCATCAGGGCGAGTGCCCGCTCGTCGGTCTTGTCGCTGGCGCGGTAGCGCGGGAGTTCGGCGTCGGTGATCGCCTCGACGGCGCGCGCGACCGCTTCGACCTCGGACGGCTCGAGGACGTTGAAGTCCGCGGGTGGCGGCGGCTGACCGATGATGGACACGGTGCCGTCGGAGAACGGGGTCGACGAGAGCCAGCCGAGCGATGCCGCGTGCGCGAGGATCGCGCGCAGCGTGATCATGTGATGGCGCACGGTCCAGCGCTGAAGCTCGCGCGCGAGGAGCTTGCGCTGGAGCTGGTTGCAGGCGGCGGCGTCCACCTTCCGCAGCGGTGTCTCCGGCGCGATCACGCGCCCGATCACCGACGCTGAGGAGCGGTAGCCGCGGAGCGTCGTCGGCGCGATCTCGCGCCCGCGGCGACCGCCGACCGTGGCGACGTGCTCGAGCCACGTATCGGTTGCGTCCCCGAGGGTGCGCGCCGAGCCCGCTCGGCTCTTCGCGCGAGGCTTCGCGCGCTCCGCGGCGAGCAGGTCAGCGAGGCGATCGCGTGCCGCTCCAGGGGTCAGGTGACCATCCGGGCAATGGCCGTCGGCGGCCCGCCAGATCGGGGCACCCCGAGCGGTCTTGCGGCCGGTGTCCTTGACCCCACGCCGGGCCGAGCACGACACGGGTCTTTGACCCGTTCGCGCGGATGTAGCTGGCGACGTAGACACGACCGTTCCTGCGCGTCTCGACGCGCGTGTGCCCGGTGATGTCACGCAGCGCCATGGGCACATAGGGAACAAGATCCGGGAACAAGAAGCAACCGATTCGACGGTTCGGCGGCCGAAAAGCCCCTATTCATCGAGTGCCCCGAGCAGGATTCGAACCTGCGGCCTACCGCTTAGGAGGCGGTCGCTCTATCCACCTGAGCTATCGGGGCCTGCGGGCAGGGTACGACGCCGGGACGTCTCGCGTCCGGTCGCCGGGAGCGGTCCGCCGTGCGTCGCGTCCGGGTCACGCGCAGGCGGGGGCGCGAACCACGACGAGCATTGCATTCAGGCGCATCCGCGGTCGGCGGCGGACACGGAGTGGACAACCCCTTCGACACACCGGCGCACCGCGCCGATCGGCTCTGGACGGGTCGGCCAACAGATCGGGGTTATCACGCCCAAGGCTCGGGTAACCGGTGTGCAATTCGGGTGCACGAGGCACCCAAACGGAGTACGCTCGCCGCTCGGTCGGGGTGTACGACCGTCACGGAGCCAGCAGGGTCGTGACGGATTCCGGTCGAGGACAACAGCTGCGAGGAGAAGTGCACATCACCACCGTCGATGACACGACGCGGGGGTACACGGGATGAGTTCGCCCGGCGCCCCCGAGACGCTTGACCCGGGTGCGGACAGCGAGGGCCTCGCCCCGGCCGAGTCCGGTTCGGACATCGCTGCCCGCTCTCCGCTGGAGCTCTTCTGGCGGCGCCTGCGTCGCGACAAGGTCGCCCTGACGGCCCTGGGCGTCGTCGGGTTCGTGGTGCTCGTGGCGATCTTCGCGCCGCTGATCGTGAAGCTGTTCGGCACACCGGGTCCGAACGTGCAGAACCCCGACCTGCTGGACGACTTCGGGCTGCCGTCCGGCCCCTCGTCGGACAACCCCATGGGCGTGGACGAGCGCGGTCGGGACGTGTTCTCCCGCGTGGTCTACGGATCGCGGCTCTCGCTGGAGGTCGCGTTCATCGCCACGGGCATCACGGTGGTGATCGGCGTGACGCTCGGGATGATCGCCGGGTTCTACCGCGGCTGGGTCGACACCCTGCTGGCTCGCACGATGGATCTCATGCTCGCCTTCCCGGTCCTGGTCCTGGCGATCGGCGTCGGCGTCGCGTGCTCCGGCCGTGAAGGATGCCTCGGCGGTGCGATCCAGCCGGGGCGGGGCGTGGTGATCTTCGTGATCAGCGTGGCCTCGTGGCCGTACATGGCGCGGATCATCCGCGGGCAGGTGCTCTCCCTGCGCGAGCGCGAGTTCGTCGAGGCCGCCAGGTCCCTCGGCGCCTCCAACACGCGGATCATCTTCCGCGAGATCCTCCCGAACCTGATCGCGCCGATCATCGTCTACTCGACGATCCTGATCCCGCAGAACATCCTGTTCGAGGCGGCCCTCTCGTTCCTCGGCGTCGGCGTCGACGTGAACACCCCCAGCTGGGGGCAGATGATCGCCTCGGCCACCGGGATCTTCGACATCGCCTGGTGGTTCATGGTGTTCCCCGGCCTGGCCCTGGTCACCACGGTGCTCGCCTTCAACATCGTGGGCGACGGTCTCCAGGACGCCCTCAACCCGCGCACCTCCAAGTGATGGCGATGCGCGACCCCATCTTCTGTTCCGTGTTCGTTCCCCGTTCGCTCCGAAAGGACAAACCATGACCAGGAGTCGTCTGCGATTCCTCCTACTGGCGATGTTCGCCATCTCCGCATTCGCCTTTGCCGCGTGCGGCGATGACGACTCCGACAAGAAGTCCTCGTCCGGCGCCGCGACAGAAGACGTCGCCAAGGTCGATGAGGGCAAGAAGGGCGGCAAGCTGATCGAGCTGGCCGCCAGCGACGTCGATTACCTGGACCCGGGTCACAGCTACTACCAGTTCGGGTTCCAGACGATCTACGCGATGCACAAGACCCTGTACGGGTTCTCACCGGACGACGGGGAGAAGGCCAAGCCGGACCTCGCCGCGAGCGACCCGGAGATCTCGGCCGACAAGAAGACGGTCACGGTCAAGCTGCGTCAGGGCGTGAAGTTCGCCCCGCCGGTCAACCGCGAGGTGACCTCCAAGGACGTCAAGTACGCGATCGAGCGGTTCTTCACCGTCAACGTCGGTGGCCAGTACACGGCCTACTTCAACGCGATCGACGGAGCTCCGAAGGAGAACAGCAAGGAGTTCAAGACGTTCCCCGGCATCGAGACGCCTGACGACTACACCCTCGTCTTCAAGCTGACCAAGCCGGTCGGCGTGTCCTTCGCGGCCGCGCTGGTGATGCCGATCACCGCTCCGGTGCCCGAGGAGTTCGCCAAGAAGCACGACGAGAAGAACCCCTCGACGTACAACACGCACGTCGTCGCCACGGGTCCGTACATGATCCCCAACGACGCCGACGGCAAGCTCACCGGCTACAGCGCCGGCAAGAGCATCAAGCTCGTGCGCAACCCGAACTGGGACGAGAAGCTGGACTTCAAGCCGGCCTACCTCGACGAGATCGACATCCGCACCAACGCCTCGGACGCCAACGTGGCGGCCAAGCAGGTGCTCGACGGGTCGCACATGATCCTCGACACCAACCCGCCGGCGCAGATCCTGCCCCGGCTCCCGCGGCAGTACAAGGACCAGTTCACCCAGGTTCCGTCGGGTGGCTACCGGTACTTCCCGCTGAACACGCAGATCCCGCCGTTCGACGACCTGAACGTCCGCAAGGCAGTCCTGGCGGCGTTCGATCGCGAGGCGGCGGTCAAGGCGCGCGGCGGCGAGTTCGTCGGTGACGTCGCCACCCACATCCTCCCGCCCGGGTTCCCGGGCTTCGAGGAGGCCGGTGGGATGGAGACCGACCTGGACTACATGAAGAACCCGCGTGGGGACATGGACGTCGCCGCCAAGTACATGAAGGCGGCGGGCTACGCCTCCGGCAAGTACGAGGGTGACGACGAGGTGTTCATGGTCACGGCCAACGCCGACCCGGGCAAGGCCCAGGCGGAGGTCGCCAAGGCACAGCTGGAGAAGCTCGGCTTCAAGGTGACGTTCCGTACGGTGCCGCAGGACGCGGTGTACACCGAGTGGTGCCAGGTGCCCGCCAAGAAGGTCAACGTGTGCGGCAGCGCCGGCTGGTTCAAGGACTTCGCTGACGCGGAGTCGATGCTGGTGCCGACGTTCAAGGGCTCCGAGATCCGCAAGGACGGCGGGAACAACAACCTCGGTCAGCTCGACGACCCGGCCATCGACAAGGCCATGGACGAGGCTGCGCTGCTCGAGGGCGACGCACGCAACGCCGCATGGGGCAACGTCGACAAGATGATCATGGCCCAGGCCCCCGTCGTCCCGTTCATCTGGGACAAGACGACGCTGATCTGGTCCAAGGACGTCAACGGTCTCGGCAACCCCTACAACTCGCTCGTGGACCTCACGTTCACGTCGCTGAAGTAGGACCGCCGACGATCACACGATCGACCTGACCGCCAGGACCCGTCCCCGTCGCCAGCGCGCGGCGGGGGCGGGGGGCGGCCACCGTCACCGATCAGGAACCCCGTGGGCCCCTTCATCATCCGCAGACTCCTCTGGACCGTCCTGCTGCTGATCCTCATCAGCGGCATCACGTTCTTCATCTTCTACGAGCTCCCGACCGCCGACCCGGCTGCGCTGCGCGCCGGTCGCTCGCCCTCCCCGGAGACGCTCGCGCTGATCCGCGAGCAGCTCGGGCTCGACAAGGCGTGGTACTCCCAGCTCTGGACGTTCCTCTCCGACCTGTTCTTCCACTTCGACTTCGGCACGTCGTACGTCAACGACCTGCCCGTCCGCGAGCAGCTGTTCGAGCGGATCCCGGCCACCGGGTTCCTCGTCCTCGGCGCCGCGGTCGTGTGGGTCGTCGTCGGCGTCTCGATCGGCATCGTCAGCGCGGTCTTCCGCGGCACCGTCTGGGACCGCCTGCTCATGGGCGGCGCGCTGCTTGCCATCTCCGCGCCCGTCTACTGGCTCGGCCTCGTCGCGCTGTACCTGTTCAGCGACGACATCGGCAAGTTCGGGATCCTGCCGGGCTCCGGCTCCTACCAGGACGCCGACGGGTTCTTCGAGAAGGGCCACGCGCTGGTGATGCCGTGGTTCGTGCTGTCGATGGCGTTCGCGGCGATCTACGCCCGGCTGCTGCGAGCCAACCTGCTCGAGACCCTCAGCGAGGACTACATCCGCACCGCGCGCGCCAAGGGCCTGAGCGAGCGGCGCGTCGTGCTCCGGCACGCGATCCGCTCCGCGGTCACGCCGATCGTCACCGTGCTCGGCCTGGACATCGGCATCCTCTTCGGCGGGGCGATCCTCACCGAGACCGTGTTCAACATCCCCGGGGTCGGTCGCTACGCGTTCGACGCCATCGAGCGCGGCGACCTCGCCACCATCCAGGGCACCACCGTCTTCCTCGCGCTGGGCGTCGCCGTCATGAGCCTCATCGTGGACGTCATCTACGCGTACCTCGACCCGAGAGTGAGGTACTGACGTGGCGCTGCTCGAGGTCCGCAACCTCTCCGTCCAGTTCGAGACCGACGACGGCGTCGTCCAGGCGGTCGACGGCATCTCCTACTCGGTCGACCAGGGCCAGGCGCTGGGCATCGTGGGCGAGTCGGGGTCCGGCAAGTCCGTCTCGTCGCTCACGGTCATGGGTCTGACCCGTGCGCGCAACGCCCGCATCTCCGGCGAGATCCACTTCGACGGCAAGGACCTCCTCGCCGCCTCGGCCGAGGACCTGCGTCAGATCCGCGGCAACGAGATCGCGATGATCTTCCAGGATCCGCTGTCGTCCCTGCACCCCTTCTACAAGATCGGCAAGCAGCTGGTGGAAGCGGTGCAGGTCCACCAGGACATGACCAAGGCGCAGGCGCGCGACCGGGCGATCGAGATGCTCGGACTCGTCGGGATCCCCGACCCCCGCAAGCGGATCGACTCCTACCCGCACGAGTTCTCGGGCGGCATGCGCCAGCGCGTGATGATCGCGATGGCCCTGATCAACGACCCGAAGCTGCTCATCGCCGACGAGCCGACGACGGCCCTCGACGTGACCGTGCAGGCCCAGATCCTCGACCTGATCCAGCGCCTGCAGTCCGAGCTGGGCACCGCCGTCGTGATGATCACCCACGATCTCGGGGTGGTGGCCGAGGTGGCCGATGACATCGCCGTCATGTATGCCGGGCGGATCATCGAGAAGGCCACCAAGGAGACGATCTTCGCCAAGCCGCAGCACCCGTACACGTGGGGGCTGCTGAAGTCGATCCCGCGCCTCGACACGCCGCGCGACCAGGAGCTCGTCCCGATCGCCGGGCGGCCGCCGTCACTCATCGTCAAGCCCCAGGGCTGCTCCTTCCACCCGCGCTGCCCCTACCGGCACGACGCGTGCCTGCCGCAGGACCCGCCCCTGGAGCCGGTGCCGCAGGACCCAGGCCACGGCGTCGCGTGCGTCCTCGCGCACGACCGGCGCGAGCAGATCTGGGCCGAGCTGAGGAGCCACGCATGAGCACTCCGTCCCAGGAGCAGGCGCGCCCCCCGCTGGTCGAGGTGCGCGACCTCGTCAAGCACTTCCCGATCCGGGAGGGCATCGTCATCCAGCGCCAGGTCGGCGCGGTCCAGGCGGTCGACGGCGTGTCCTTCGACGTCCTGGAAGGGGAGACGCTCGGCCTCGTCGGCGAGTCCGGCTGCGGCAAGTCGACCACCGCCCGCCTGATCACCCGGCTGCTCGATCCCACGAGCGGGTCGATCCGGTACCGGGGCACCGACATCGCCACGATGTCGCGTCGCCAGCTGAAGCCGCTGCGTCGAGAGATGCAGATGATCTTCCAGGACCCGTACTCGTCCCTGAACCCGCGCAAGACGGTCGGCACCATCATCGGCGAGCCGTTCGTGATCCACGGCGTGGAGAAGGACGACAAGCGGCGCAAGGCGCGGGTCCAGGGTCTCATGGAGACGGTGGGCCTGAACCCCGAGCACTACAACCGCCTGCCGCACGAGTTCTCCGGCGGGCAGCGCCAGCGCATCGGCGTGGCCCGCGCGATCGCGCTCGAGCCCAAGCTGATCGTGGCGGACGAGCCGGTGTCGGCGCTCGACGTGTCGATCCAGGCGCAGGTCCTCAACCTCCTCCGCGACCTCCAGCGGGAGATGGGGCTGACGATCATCTTCATCGCGCACGACCTCAGCGTCGTGCGGCACATGTGCGACAGGGTCGCGGTGATGTACCTCGGCAAGGTGGTCGAGCTCGCGACCAGCGAGCAGCTCTACTCGAACCCGCAGCACCCGTACACCGGCGCGCTGCTCAGCGCCGTTCCGGTGCCCGACCCCATCCTGGCCGCGGCCAAGACGCGCCAGGTCCTCACGGGCGACGTCCCGTCGCCGACGAACCCGCCACGTGCCTGCCGGTTCCACACGCGCTGCCCGAAGGCCGTCGCCGGCACGTGCGATGTCACCGAGCCGCTGCTGGAGCCCAAGGAGCGGGGCGGCGAGGCCGCGTGTCACTTCCCGCTGAGCAGCTCCGAGGTGGCCGAGGCGGTCCCCACCGCACGGTAGCCGCGCTGTCGCGGCCGCTGCGGCCGCCGCGCCGCGCCGCTAGTGCTCCTGGTCGCGACCCTGGCGCAGCAGTTCGCCCTCCATGCCGATGCGCGTGCCCTGCACGACGCATCCGAGCGTCACCGCGGCGAGCGCGCCGGCGAGCACGACGCTCAGGAAGGCCAGCGGGATGGCGACGAGCAGCGCGAGGATGCCGCGGAAGTACCAGGCCCTGGCGTCGCGGAAGATCTCCTGGATGCGCTCGTCCGTGGCCTGCTGACGCTGCGCGGCGCGTCCGCGCTCCCGATCCGGTGCCATGCCGGCAAGTCTGCCGCAGACGGAGCCCGTCGGGGCCGGAGTCCGTCGGCTCAGCGCTTCCAGAAGCTCGTGCGGCCCATCGCTCCGGCCTTGGTCATGCCGATGTGGATGTGGTCCATGTGGGCGATCGTGGGGTTGACCCGCTTGCGGCGCCGCTTGCGGTCGCGGCTGTAGCAGGGCCCGTACCGGCTGAACTCCTCGCTGCCCGCGCTCCAGTACGAGCAGTCCCAGATCAGCTCCTGCACCCCCATGCGGCGGGCGAGGGCGTGCGGGGTGCCGGTGCTGTCCGGGGCCAGCAGCAGCCGGATCAGCCGCTTGCCCGCTGCCCGCTCGCGGGCGTCGCGGCTGTCGAGATGCCAGTCGATCGCGCGCCCCTCGGCATGCAGCGAGGCGCTCCCGCGCCCCCACCGCTCGCAGCGGTAGGTGCCCCAGCTCACCCCGGCCGCGTTGCGGTCCAGCCACCGCAGCATGCGCTCCACTCCGGGCCGGCGGATCCGCAGGCAGCGCGTGGCCCGGTCGTACACCTCGGTGTCCGGCTCCCGGTGCGCCAGCGCCTGGGCCGGGTTGCCCCGGATGGGGCCGGAGCGATCGCCGAGGCGGAACGCCGACGCGGACGAGGCCACCACGAGGAGGACGGCGAGCGCGACGAGGACGGGAGGGGCGGTGAGCGACCGGACCATACGGCCCACGTCGGAACGCCGACGACGGACCGTGAGCGGCTAGTCCAACCAGTGGACGATCTGCGGCAGCGGCGCGCGCTCCGGGACCCGCTGCTCCTGCCGGGGCTCGCCGAGATGCAGGAGGCCGAGCGGGTGCTCGTCGCGCTGCAGCCCGAGCGCCGCCCGTCCCTCGGCGGTGCGCAGGACCGCGGGCGTGCGCCAGTAGCCGGCGAGCCCGCGGGCGTGGGCGCCCAGCAGCACGAGGTAGGCGGCCACGGCACTCGAGCACAGGTCCTCCTCGTCGGCGACCGGGTCCTCGGGCGTCCGCACGTACGACACCACGACCAGCGTGGGGGCGCGGTCGAGCTTCGACGCGGACCCGGGCGCTCCCGCCTCGGCCGCGTCCTTCAGCCGCTCGAGCGCGGCGGGGCCGAGCACCCGGAAGCGCCACGGGTTCGTGAGGTGGTGGTTGGGGGCCCAGGTCGCGAGCTCGAGCAGCTCCGCGAGCGTGTCCCGGTCGACGGACCGGGCGCCGAACGCCTTGTGGGTCCTGCGCGACCGGACGGCGACATCGACGTCCATCGTCGGGCTCACGCCGCCTCGCCGGCGTCCTCGCCCTCGTCGTCCTCGTACAGGGACTCGCGGGCCAGCTCCGTCCCGCGGGAGTCGAAGAGCTTGATGTCCAGGAAGTCGCCGCGGTAGGCGTCCGGGGCGAGCAGCGTGAACGTGCCGTCGACGAGCAGGCACTGGTCGACCGCGAGGTCCGCGAGCTCCGCCGTCACCACCGCGCCCCCGTCCTTGAGGGGGCGGCCCCAGACGAGCGTCATCGCGGCGACGTTGTTCTCCTCCCCGCGCCAGCCGCCGATGACCTCCTCGCACAGGTCGAGCTGCCAGTCGGGATTGGACTCGGCGACCTCGGCCGTGTAGTCGGCGCTGGAGAAGAACGACGAGGGCTCCTCGCCCTTCTCGGTCGCCGGCAGGTAGCTCACGTAGCCGTAGAGCTCGTAGCCGCCGGTGGTCCGGACCGTGGCGGGCACGTAGGTGCGGCCGTTCCAGGTGCGGTCGGGGAACCAGTCGATGGCGCCGGTGGTCTCGCCGAGGTCCTCGCCGTCGCCGTCGTCGATCCGGGCGCAGGCACCGAGGAACTCGGCCTTCAACCGGTCGGCCCAGCGCCCGTAGGGCAGCTGCTCCTGCGGAGGCTCGGCGGCGAAGCGGGGGACGAAGCGGTCAACGGGCGGCATGATGCCGGGGAGTCTAGTCTCGCCGCCGTGTCCTTCACGTTCACGTTCAGCGAGGCCATCTGGCAGCACGACGGCCCGTCCGGATGGCACTTCGTCACGGTGCCGGCCCCCGTGGTCGACGAGATCCGGGCCCGGACCGCCGGGAACGGTCGGCCGTTCGGCATGGTCGCCGTCCGCGCCACGATCGGGGCCACGACGTGGTCGACGACCCTCTTCGCGGACACCGCGCGGGACGCCTACCTCCTCCCGGTGAAAGCGCAGGTACGTCGCCGCGAGGACGTGGGCGACGGGGACGTGGTCGAGGTGACGATCGCGTCGGCCTCCTGAGGGGCGGCCCCCCGCTCAGTCCCCTCGCGGCGGGACCTCCACCATCACCGTCACGGGCCCGTCGTTGACGAGCTCGACCTCCATGTGCGCGCCGAAGACGCCGCGCTGCGCGTCGAGGGCGGCGCAGAAGCGCTCGTAGAGCGGCTCGGCCACCTCGGGGCGTGCCGCCGCGACGTAGCTGGGCCGTGTCCCCTTGCTGGTGTCGGCGTACAGCGTGAACTGGCTCACGCACAGGACCGCACGTTCGCCGACCGGCTCGTTCATGCGGCCGTCGGCGTCGGGGAACACGCGCAGCGCACCGACCTTCTGCGCGAGCCGGTCGCAGCTCGTCGTGTCGTCCCCGTGCGTCACCCCGAGCAGCACCACCAGGCCGGGGCCGATCTCGCCGGT
>NZ_JBFIGP010000034.1:0-23647 GCF_041602235.1 Paraconexibacter sp. | reverse complement strand
GCGGGAGACGATCGTCGGGTGGGCCGCCGCGGAGCGCGGAGCGACGGACCTCGACCTCGTGCTGGCCGACGAGGCCGTGACGCCCGGGATCGGCGACCTCCTCCGTGGGGCTCTCACCGCCCACGTGCGTACCGCAGCCTGAGCCGCGCTGACAGAATCGGCGCATGGCCGACGCCGCCGCGCCCCCCGAGACGACGCTGGAATCGCAGAGCCCGGCGACCGGTGAGCCCCTGGGCACCGTGCCGACCACGCGCGCCGGCGACGTCGCCGACGTCGTCCGCGGCGCGGCGAACGTGCAGCGGCTGTGGGCGCAGCTGCGCATCCGCGACCGCGCCCGGTACATGGAGCGGGCCGCCCAGGCGGTGATCGACGAGTCCGCCGACCTCGCGGACCTCCTGTGCCGCGAGCAGGGGCGTCCGCGCGCCGAGGTGGAGCTGATGGAGATCCTGCCCGCCGTCGAGACGTTGCAGTGGCTGGCGGAGACGGGCCCCGGCATCCTCGCCGGTGACCGCGCCCCCCTGTCGCGTGTCCTGCGCCCGTTCACGCGCGCGCGGTGGTCCTACGAGCCGCTGGGCGTCGTCGGCGTGATCGGTCCCGCCACGGAGCCGTTCGCGACCCCGCTCGGCGATGTCGCGGTGGCCCTGATGGCCGGGAACGGCGTCGTCTTCAAGCCCTCCCCGCACGCCTGCCTGGCCGGCGAGCGCGTCGCGCGCGTGTTCGAGCGCGCCGGGCTGCCCGAAGGCCTTCTGCGCGTGATCCACGGGCACGCGGACGTCGGCGGCGCGCTCGTCGAGGCCCCGGTCGCGCAGATGCGCTTCACCGGGTCGCTCACGGCGGGCCGGAGCGTGGGCGAGGCCTGCGCTCGCGGCCTCAAGCGCAGCGTGCTCGAGCTCGGCGGCAAGGACGCGGCCATCGTCTGCGCCGACGCGAACGTGGACCGGGCGGCCCACGGCGCGGTCTGGGGTGCGTTCGCCAACGCCGGGCAATCGGGCGGCAGCATCGAGCGCGTCTTCGTCCAGCAGGAGGTCAGCGAGCGGTTCCTGCGCACGGTCCTCGCCGCGACGACGGCCCTCGTCGTCGGGGACCCCCGCGCCGAGTCCACGCAGATCGGCCCGCTCGTGGGTCGCGAGCGCGCCGAGCGCGTCCAGGGCCTGCTCGACGACGCGGTCGCGCGTGGCGCGGTCCTGCACACGGGTGGCCCGGTCTCGGTCGACGGCCTCGCCGGAGCCTTCGTCGCCCCCGCGATCCTCACCGGCGTGACGCCGGCGATGCGCATGTGGCGCGAGGAGGTGCCGGGGCCGGTCCTGTCGATCACCGTCGTGGACTCCGAGGAGGAGGCGATCGAGGGCGCGAACGACTGCGAGCTGGGCCTCGGCGCGTCGGTGTGGACGGTGGACAGGTACAAGGGCGCCCGGATCGCCCGCGAGCTGCAGGTCGGCATGGTCTGGATGAACGACCACATGGTGTCGCGCAGCGCGCCGCAGATCCCCTGGGGCGGAGTGCGCGGCAGCGGCATCGGACGCTCCCGCGGCGCGATCGCCCTGCGCACCTGCGCCGAGCCGAAGGTGGTCACGTGGGACCCCCCGCACGGCCGTCCGTTCTGGTGGTTCCCCTACGACCGGCAGGTCACCCGGGCGGCGCGAGCCATCACCGAGGCGCGCTCGCAGCGGGACAGCGACCGCGATCGCGCGCTGCGGCAGGGGACCCTCCCGGCGCTCCGGGTCGTGGCGCGGGTCGTCCGGTCGCTGCGCGACCGCTGATCGCGCGCCGCGGCCTTCAGGCCGCGAGGGCCGTGCGTGCGCTGGGCACCAGGCGCAGGCGGTCGGGCAGCAGCGGGACCAGGACACGCTTGGCGTACTCGGCGCCGCCTCGCAGCGCGACCGCGCGGGCCGGGTCCCAGCGCAGCCCGTACATGCGCCGCACGCGGGCGGGCAGCCAGCCGACCGTGACGGTGTTCCCGAGCTCCACGAGCGGCCTGGCCAGCAGCCGCACGGGCGGGTTCAGCACGATCTCGCGCCCGAGCTCTCGGGCCTTCTCCGTCACGAACAGCTCCTCGGAGGCCAGCATGGTCGCCATGTACGCGTCGAAGTCCTCCACGGTCCTGGGCATCGCCGCCTCGGGGATGCCGAAGCACGTCCCGATGACCCGGTAGTCCTGCCAGTACCGCTCCCGCTCCTCGTCGGTGAGCGACGCGACGCAGCGCTCGTACACGAGCAGCGCCGAGTCGACCAGCGAGGCGAGGATCCACAGGAGCAGCTCGGGGTCGTCCGCCCGGTACGGCGTCCCGGCCGGGAACGCTCCTGCCGCCGCGGGGATCGTCCCCGTGGCCTCGCGGTGCATCGCCCGCACGCGCTCGAGCATGGCGTCCGCCCGGTGCCGGGACCCCCAGGCGATGGTGTCCAGGACCAGCCCCGCCCGGCGCAGTCGCTCGTAGGGCTCGTCGAGGGACCCGGTGGACATGAAGAACCCCTCGAAGGCCACGGGGTGCGCCGCCATCAGGAGCAGCGAGCGACCCCCGCACAGCGCGACGATCTGCTCGCGGTGGACCCGGCGGATCATCGCGTCGTCGTCGAAGTAGGTGTCCCGAGGCGCCGTGCGAGTCATCTCCGAGGGATACGTGCGAGTACCCTGGACTGACCATGCCTGCCGCCGCCTACGCCGGGAAAGAGTGCGTCTGCCAGTTCAAGCGCGGGATCTGCGACCAGACCTGCGTCAAGGACATGCTGGCCACGCCGTTCTACATCGCCTGCCTGAAGCTGAAGGGGCGTCGCTGCGTCGTGATCGGGGGCGGCGCCATGGGCCTGGAGAAGACCGAGGGCCTGCTCGCCTGCGACGGCGACGTCACCGTCATCGCCCCCGAGGCCGGACCGGAGCTGGAGGAGATGGCCCGCGAGGGGTCGATCCGTTGGGAGCCACGCGAGTACGCGGGTCCCGAGGACCTCGAGGGCGTCTTCATCGTCATCGCCTGCACCGACGACACGGAGACGAACATCCGTATCTACGAGGACGCCGAGAAGCGCGCGATGCTCGCGAACATCGTCGACGTCCCGCCGCTGTGCAACTTCATCCTCCCCGCGCTCGTCCGGATGGGCCCGCTGGCGATCGCCATCTCCACCGCGGGCGCGTCACCCGCGCTGGCGAAGCGGATGAAGCGGGAGATCGGCGAGCTGTTCGGCTCCGAGTACGAGACGCTCGCGATCATGCTCAACGACGTCCGTGGCTGGGCCAAGGGCACCCTGCCCACCTACCAGGACCGCAAGGCCTTCTTCGAGGAGATCGTGAACGGCGACCCCGACCCGATCGCGCTCCTGCGGGCGGGCGACACCGACGGCGTCCGCGCGCTGATCGCCGCAGCGCAGCAGGCGCACACGCCGACCACCGCGTGAGCGATCTGACCCACCTCGACGCCGACGGCACCGCGCGGATGGTGGACGTCGGCGCGAAGCCCGTCACCTCGCGACGGGCGGTCGCGCGCGCGGTCGTCCGCATGACCCCGCAGACCGCGGCGCGGGTCGCGGCCGGGGACGCCCCGAAGGGCGACGTCCTCGGCGTCGCCCGGATCGCCGGCATCCAGGCCGCCAAGCGGACCGGCGAGCTGATCCCGCTCTGCCACCCGATCGGGCTGGACCACATCGAGGTCGAGGGCGTGATCGATGCCGCCGCGGGCACCGTGACGCTGACCACGACGGCCGCCGTCACCGCGCGCACCGGCGTCGAGATGGAGGCCATGACGGCTGCCGGCGTCGCGGCGCTGACCGTGTACGACATGGTCAAGGGGATCGACAAGGGCGTGGAGATCGCCTCCGTCGTCCTGCTGGAGAAGTCCGGCGGTCGCAGCGGCACGTGGACGCGGGCCTGAGCGCCTACGGGCGCACCGGCTAGCCTGCCCGCGATGCGGACCGCCCTGTTGACCATCTCGACCTCCGTCGCGAACCGGCGCAGCGAGGACGCGGGCGGCCCGCGGCTGGCCCACCTCGCGGAGCAGGCGGGCGCCGTGGTGGACGCCATGGAGGTCCTTCCCGACGACCTCGCGCTCATCGAGGACCGGCTGCACCACTACGCGGAGGCCGGGTTCGACCTCGTCCTCACCACCGGCGGCACGGGTCTCACCCCGGACGACGTGACGCCGGAGGCCACGCGCGCCGCGATCGACCGGGAGGTGCCGGGGATCGCCGAGGCGCTGCGTGCCGCGTCGCTCGCGCACACGCCGATGGGCATGCTCTCGCGCGGCGTCAGCGGGCTGGTCGGAGGCACCCTCGTGATCAACCTGCCGGGGAGCCCGAAGGCCCTCGACCAGCTGTTCCCGGTCCTGACCCCGGTGCTCCGGCACGCTGTCGCGACCGCGCAGCGGGAGGGCGGTCGGGACCGCGGTGGCCATGGGGCCTGAGGACGCCGACCCCGCGCTCGTCCTGGACGGCCTGGTGCGCCGCTTCGGCGAGCGGACCGTCCTGCACGACGTGACGCTCACGCTCGGGCGCGGCCGGACGCTCGTCGTCTTCGGTCCCAACGGCGCGGGCAAGTCCACGCTCCTGCGGGTGCTCGCGACGCTGCTGCGGCCCCACCGGGGTCGGGTCCGCATCCTGGGCCAGGACCTGCCCGACCAGGCGTGGGCCGTCCGCGGGCGCATCGGCCTGCTGACCCACGAGCCGCTGCTCTACCGCGACCTCAGCGCCCGCGAGAACCTCCGCTTCCACGCCCGGCTCCACGGGGTCCCGGCGGCGCGGGTCGAGGAGCTCCTGGAGGCGGTCGCGATGCGGCTGCGTGCGGACGACCCCGTCCACACCTACTCGCGCGGCATGGTCCAGCGGATCGCCGTCTGCCGCGCGGTGCTGCACGACCCGGAGGTGCTCCTGCTCGACGAGCCGCGGGCCAACCTCGACCCGGCCGCCTCCGAGCTGCTCGAGCCGCTGATCGGCCGGGCGTCGGGCCGGACGCGGATCATCACCAGCCACGACCCGGCCGGCGGCCTGGCCGAGGGCGACCTCGCCCTGGGCCTGAAGCGCGGCAAGCAGGCGCTGCTGCGCCCCGTCGGGGACGTGTCGGTCGCCGAGATCGGAGCGCTGTACCGGTGAGCGCACCGCGCACCACGTCGACACGCGCGGCCGTCGGCGCCCTGCTGCGCAAGGAGCTGCTGCTGGAGCGCAAGGTCCCCCAGCTCATACCCGCCATGGCGCTGTTCAGCGTCGTGACGTTCGTGGTCTTCCACTTCGGGCTGCAACGGCGGGTGCTCGAGGGCGAGCTGGCCGCCGGCGTGCTGAGCGTGACGCTGCTGTTCGCCGCGATGCTCGGCGCGAACCGGCTGTTCGTCGCCGACAAGGAGGAGGGCGGCTTCGACGCGCTGCTGCTGGCGCCCGTCGACCGAACCGCCCTGTTCATCGCCAAGGTCATCGCCTTCCTGGCGTTCCTCGTGCTGCTGGAGATCGTGATGGTGCCGGCCTTCGCGATCCTGCTGCTCGGCCCGACGCCCTCGGCGGCGGAGCTGGCCCAGCTCGTCGCGATGCTCGCCCTGGCCGACATCGGCATCGCCATCATCGGCACGCTGGTCGGGGCCCTCTCGATCCAGACCCGTGCCCGCGACCTGATCCTGCCGCTCATCGCCCTGCCGCTGCTCGTGCCGGTGATCATCTGCCTGGCGCGGGGGATCGCGCCGCTCCTGGCGGACACGGGCGCCGCCACGCTGGCGGGTCGGTGGCCTGCGGTCCTCGGGCTCTATGATCTGATCTTCGGCCTTCTCGCCTACGCGGTGTTCGACTTCCTCCTGGACGACTGACCACCACCGACGCGGGTCGGCCCCGGTCCGTCCCGACCGCCTCCACCCGCATGTACGGCACCCGTCTGCGCCCCCTGTCCACCGCCACCGTGTTCGCCCTGCTCGGCGCGTTCGCGCTGGCCGCCTGGTACGCCCCGATGGACGCCGACCAGGGCTTCACGCAGAAGATCATCTACGTCCACGTGCCGCTGGCGATCGTGACCCTGTGCGGCTTCGTGTTCGGCGGGATCATGGCGATCAAGCACCTGCGCACCCGCGATCCCCGCTACGACCTGCGCAGCTACACGGCGATCCACGTGGCCCAGATCTTCGGGGTCGGCGCGTTGATCACCGGGATGATCTGGGCGCGGGCCTCCTGGGGCGTCTGGTGGGAGTGGCGCGAGGCGACCCTCGTCAGCTTCCTCATCGTCTTCCTGCTGTTCGCGACCTACCAGCCGCTGCGCTTCTCGATCGAGGACCCGGAGCGCCAGGCGCGCTACGCCTCGGTGTTCGCGGTCACCGCGGGGGCGTTCGTCCCCGTCAACTTCCTGGCCGTGCGCCTGGCGGACGCCTACATCCACCCACGCGTCCTGACGACCTCCGGCAGCGGCCTGACCGCCGAGATGTCCGTCGCCTTCTTCGCCTGCGTCGCCGCCATGGCCCTCTTCTACGTGACCATGTGGCGCTTCGAACTGGCCCACAAGCACACGCGCTTCCAGCTGCGCGCCCTGCGCCGCAAGCTCGGCGGTGACGAGATCGCCTACGGGCGCTCGGCCGCTCCCCAGATGCTCGACTCCGACCTCCCGGCCCCATCGTGAACGACGTCCTCCCTGACAACGCCGGCTACGTCGCCGCCGCCTACCTCGTCTTCCTGGCGCTGCTGATCATCTACTTCGCGATCACGGCCATCCGCGTGTCGCGGCTGGAGCGCGAGCTGCTCGATCTGCACCGGATCGTCGACGAAGGCCGTGCCGCCGAGCGCGATCCGGCCCACGACGACGCGGCCACCAGCGTGGGCTCATGAGCGAGATCCTCGCCCTCGGGGTCTCCTACAAGACCGCCCCGGTCTCCCTCCGTGAGCGCCTCGCCCTCACCGAGGCGGCGGCCGGCCGGTTCGTGCAGGACCTCATCGAGGGCGGGGACGTCTCGGAGGCGGTGGCGATCTCGACGTGCAACCGCACCGAGTTCTACCTCGTGGTCTCCGACGCGGTCGCTGCCGAGGTGGCGCTGCTCTCCCAGATCGCCCGGGCGACCGGCATGCGCCCAACCGAGCTCTCCGCGGTGGTCTACGCGCCGCGCAACTGCGACGCCGCCCGTCACCTGTTCCGCGTGTGCAGCGGCCTGGAGTCGATGATCGTGGGTGAGGCCGAGGTCCAGGGGCAGGTGAAGCGCTCCTACGAGGCGGCGCTGGCGGCCGGCACGACCGGCCCGCTGACGAACCGGCTGTTCACCGCGGCGCTGCAGACCGGGAAGCGCGTGCGGACCGAGACGCAGATCGGGTCGTCGCGTACGAGCGTGTCCTCCGTCGCGGTCGACCTCGCCCGCGACGCGGTCGGCAGTCTCGAGTCCCGGGACGTCGTGATCATCGGCGCCGGCGAGACCAGTGAGCTCACCGCGAAGGCGTTCGCCCACCACGGCGTCAGCGCGATGTTCGTGGCGAACCGCCATGCGGACCGCGCGCGAGCCCTCGCCAACGCCGTCGGCGGGAGCGTCGTCTCGCTCGACGAGCTGCCCGAGCGGCTCGGGCGTGCCGACATCGTCGTGTCCTCCACGTCGTCGCCCCACCCGATCGTCGGCGTGGACGAGCTCGAGCTGGTCATGACCGAGCGGGGCGGCCGCCCCCTGGTCCTGATCGACATCGCGGTCCCGCGGGACATCGAGCCGGCGTGCGCCGACCTGCGCGGCGTGACGCTCTACGACATCGACGACCTGCAGCGCGTCGTGAGCGGCAACCTCTCGGTCCGCGAGAAGGAGCGCGACGCCGCCATGAACATCGTGGAGGAGGAGATCCGGCGCTTCGCGGGCTGGATGGGCCAGCTCGACGTGCTGCCGACGATCGCCGCACTGCGCAAGCAGGCCGGGACCATCGCCGAGCAGGTGCTGGCGGAGAACGAGGGCCGCTGGGAGACCGCCTCGCCCCGGGACATCGCCCGTGTCGAGGCCGTGGCCCGCGCGATCGTCCAGCGCGTCCTGCACGAGCCGACCCTGCGGATCAAGGCCCTGGCCGACGCGGACGTCGAGACGCCCGGACACGGGCGCCTGGAGATCGTGCGCGAGCTGTTCGGCCTGCGGAGCGGGTCGCACGGCGGCCGGGACGAGGACGATCGTCCCGCGGTCGCGGAAGTCCGCTCGCTGCCGCGGCGCGGCGGCGGGTCGTGAGGCTCGGCACCCGCGCGAGCCCGCTCGCGCTCGCCCAGGCACGGCATGTCGCGGACCTCCTCGGGTCTGACGTGGAGCTCGTGGAGATCACCACGACCGGGGACCGCGACCGCGCGGCGCCCGACAAGGAGAAGTGGGTCAAGGAGCTCGAGGTCGCGCTGCTCGACGGCCGGATCGACGCCTGCGTGCACTCCGCCAAGGACGTCCCCACGACGCTGCCCGACGGGCTGGTGCTCGCCGGGTTCCCGGCCAGGGGGGACGCACGCGACGCGCTGTGCGGCGCGGGCGGCCTGGACGACCTGCCCGACGGGGCTCGCGTCGGCACCAGCAGCCTCCGCCGCGCCGCGCTGCTGCGCGCGCAGCGACCCGACCTGCGGATCGTCGAGGTCCGGGGCAACGTGGGTACGCGGCTGAAGACGCTGGACGCGGGGGAGGTGGACGCCCTCGTCCTCGCCGCCGCCGGCCTGATCCGGCTCGGCCTCTCCGCGCGGATCAGCACGCTGCTCGATCCCGGGCGCAGTGTCCCGGCTGCCGGCCAGGGCACGCTTGCGCTCGAGTGCCGGGCCGGGGACGAAGCCGCGATCGCTCGCCTGGCGCAGCTCACGGACCCCGAGACGGGCATCACGCTGGCGGCCGAGCGTGCCGCGGTACGGGCGCTGGGAGCGGACTGCCACAGCGCGGTGGGCGCGCACGCCACCGTCGTCGACGACACGCTGACGCTGACCGCCTGGGCCGGGCGACCCGACGGGACCGCCTGGGTGCGCGACTCCCAGGCCGCGGCCGATGACGAGGCGCCCGAAGCGCTCGGGCACCGCGTCGGTGGGCGCCTGCTCGCCGCGGGCGCCCGCGAGCTGCTGAGCACCCCGACCGAGGGCGCGGCGTGAACACGGCGGCCGCCGGAACGGTCTACCTCGTGGGCGCCGGACCGGGCGACCGGGGGCTGATGACGGCCCGGAGCCTGGAGCTCATCGCGAGCGCCGACGTGATCCTGTACGACAAGCTCATCCCGGAGGACGCGCTCGCCGGGGCCCGTCCGGATGCCGACCTGGTGGACGTGGGCAAGATCGGTGGGGGCAAGCAGGTCCCGCAGGACCTCACCACCGACATGGTCGTCCAGCACGCGCGGGCCGGGCGGTCCGTCGTGCGGCTCAAGGGCGGGGACCCCTTCGTCTTCGGGCGAGGCGGCGAGGAGGCCCAGGCCTGCCGCGCGGCCGGGATCCCGTTCGAGGTGGTCCCCGGGGTGACCGCAGGGGTCGCCGCCCCGGCCTACGCCGGGATCCCGGTGACGCAGCGCGGCGTGTCCCCGGCGGTGGCGTTCGTGACCGGACACGAGGATCCGGCGAAGCCCGAGACCCAGATCGACTGGCCGGCCCTCGCCGCGTTCCCCGGCACCCTGGTCTTCTACATGGGCGTCCGTCAGCTCCCCCGGATCAGCGAGCAGCTGATCGCGGGAGGTCGTCCCGCCTCGCAACCGGCCGCCGTCGTCCAGCGCGGCACCTACGGCGACCAGCGGTCCCTCGTGACGACGCTCGGCGCGCTGCCGTCCGACGCACGCGCCGCGGGCGTCAAGGCTCCGGCGATCACCCTCATCGGGGACGTCGCGGCGCTCGGCGACGAACTCGCGTGGTTCGCCGACGCGCGTCCGCTCGCCGGCGTCAGCGTCGCCGTGACGCGGGCGCGGGCGCAGGCCAGCGCGATCGGCGCCCGCCTGCGCAGCCTCGGCGCGTCGGTGGTCGAGGCGCCGACGATCCGGACGGTGCCGCTGGACTTCGAGCTGCCCGACCTCGCCGACCGCGATCTCGTGGTGTTCACCTCCCCGACCGGCGTGGAGCGCGTGTTCACCGCGGCCCGCGACGCGCGCGCCCTCGCGGGGCCGACCATCGTCGCGATCGGCCCGGGCACCGCCGCCGCGCTGCGTGCCCACGGCGTCGATCCCGACCTGGTGCCGGAGCGCTCGGCCTCCGAGGGCGTCATCGAGTCGATCGCCGACCGCACCTTCTCGCGCGCCGTGATCGTCCGGGCGCTGGAGGGTCGTGCCCTGCTCCTGGACCATCTGCGTGAGCGCGGCGTGGACACGACGCTGGTCGCTCCGTACCGCACGGAGCCCGCCGTCCTGGACCCCGAGCTGCGGGACGCGGCGCTGGCGTGCGACTACGCCCTGTTCGCCTCCGGCTCGTCCGTGCGCTCGCTCCACGAAGCGGCCGGCGGATCCCTGGAAGGGCCGCGCGTGGTCTCGATCGGCCCGGCCACCTCGGCGGTGCTGCGCGACCTGGGGGTCGAGCCCGCGGTCGAGGCCGGCACGCACACGCCGGACGGCCTGCTCGAGGCGCTCGCGGTGGACGTCGCGGCGCGACGCGCAGCCGGGGGCTGAACCGCCTGATCGGGGGGTGCGAACCCCGCCGAACCGAGTGCCGACGCGCCAGCTTGGTCCTCCGCGTGAAAACTCCTGAACCATCGGGTACCTATCGAGTTGTAGGTGTTGGCCGGGAACTGCTGACCCCCCTCGGCCACCCCATGCGTACTGCGGTCTTGGAACCTCCGCGCGTACGTGCGTAACGGGATGTCAGCGGCCGCGCTCCGGGACTGGACCCTCGAAGCGCGGCCGCTCCCGTCTCCTGCGCGCCGCCCCCCGCATCCCGCCATCTCCGCGCGACTAGGATCGACGGGGGCATGGCTCCTTCGGTCCTCACCTTCCTGTCGGACTACGGCACCGACGACGACTTCGTCGGCGTCTGCCACGGCGTCATCGCCTGCGCCGCGCCGGAGGTGCGCGTCCTCGACGTCACCCACGGCGTCCCGCGCCACGACGTGAGGACGGGGGCCATCGTCCTGCGCCGAGCGCTGCCCTACTTCCCCGCCGGCGTGCACCTCGCGGTCGTCGACCCGGAGGTCGGCACGGAGCGGCGCGCGGTTGCGTTGCGCTGCGCGGACGAGGACCGGGTGCTCATCGGCCCCGACAACGGCCTGCTCTCGCTCGCCGCCCAGCGGTTCGGCGGCGTCGTCGAAGCGGTGGACGTGACGCGCTCCCCGCATCGCCGTGAGTCGGCCGCTGCCACCTTCCACGGACGCGACGTGTTCGCCCCCATCGCCGCTGCGCTCGCCACCGGCGCACTGCTGGCAGGGGCCGGCGAGCCTCTCGATCCCGACGAGATCGTCCGGCTGCACATGCCGCTCGCCGAGGTCGACGGGGACGAGCTCGTCGCCCACGCGATCGCGTTCGACCGCTTCGGCAACGTGACGCTCGACGTCGAGCACGAGGAGCTGACCGGCTCGGGCCTGCGGCTCGGGACCCCGGTCCGCGTCAACGGCACCGACGCCCGGTACGCCGTGACGTTCGCCGACGTCGAGCCCGGCGAGCTCCTGCTCTACGAGGACGCGTACCGCACGCTCGCCCTGGCGGTCAACCGCGGCTCCGCACGCGACGCGCTCGGGCTGGGGCTCGACGCCGAGGTGCGGATCTCCCCGGCCTGACGGTGTCGGGCCTCGGGCACCCGCGCCTGCACCTGCGGACGACCACGTCGACCAACGACCGCGCACGCGAGCTCGCCGCAGGCGGCGCGCCCCACGGAACCACCGTCACCGCCGCGGCGCAGAGCGCGGGGCGAGGGCGCCAGGGACGGACCTGGGCCGCGCCGGCCGGACACGCACTGCTGGTCAGCGTCGTGGTGCGTGGCCGCGGCGAGAGCTTCGGGTTGCTGCCGCTCGTCGCCGCGGTCGCGGTCGCCGAGGTCGCCGGCCCCGAGGCCCGCATCAAATGGCCCAACGACGTCCTGCTTCCCGGACCGTTCCCGGGAGCGCCCGGCACCGACAGTGAGGCCGGCCCCGGCCGCAAGGTGGCGGGGATCCTGTGCGAGGGGCGACCTCAGGACGGCTGGGCGGTCGTCGGCGTCGGCGTCAACGTCGCGGTGCGGCTCGAGGACCTGCCGCCCGAGCTCCACGCGACGGCCGCCACCCTGGGCCGTGAGCCCGGCGACGTCGAGCGCGTCCTGCACGACCTGCTGGACACCCTGGACCGCGCCCTGGCCCTGCCGACGGACGACCTGCTGGAGGCCTGGCGTGCGCGCGACGGGCTGCGCGGACGCACCGTGACCTGGTCGGGCGGCACGGGCACCGCGGCGGGGATCGACGGGGTCGGTCGTCTCGTCGTCGAGCTGACGGGGGGTGGCCGAACCGCACTCGACAGCGGAGAAGTCCACCTCGGCGGCCTCGGCACCGCTCGCTAACGTGACCGCATGGACCTCAAGAGGCTGATCGGAAAGGCGAAGAGAACCGCCGAGGACACGCTCGACAAGCGGGGAGGCAAGGACGCCCTCAAGGAGGACTTCCGTGAGCTGAAGGACATCGCTGCCGGCGAGGGCAGCGTGAAGGACAAGGCCAAGCGGGCCGCCGACGCCGTGAAGGAGCCGGGCACGACGAAGCACTGAGGGTCCCCGCCCAGCGGGAACCCGACGGATTCAGCCGCGCTCGGCGGCCTCGGCCGCCTTGCGTGCCGCGTTGGCCTTGCGCGTCGCCGCCGCCTTCTTGGCCGCGGCCGAGCGCTTGGCGCGCAGCGCCTCGGCGTCGGAGACCGGCGCGGCCGTGTCCGTCGCGGTCTCGGGCGCCCGCGACCGCGCGGCCGACGACCCGGTGCGGGTGCGCTTCTTCGCCCCCGCCGCCTGCTGCTCGGCGTCGTCGCTCGGAGCGTCCGGCGCCGTGGTCTCGGTCGACTGCTCCTTCTGCCCGGGGCGCGCGGCCGCACGCTTGCGAGCGGCACCCGAACGACGGCTCGACCGCTTCTTGGGGGCCGGCTTGTCGTCCTCGGCCGGGGTGATCGTCACCGTGCGCAGCGCGACCGGCCGCTGCACGACGGTGCCGTCCGCGACCCGCGTCGGGCGATCGTCGTCGTCCTGCTCCTCCGCGGCGTTCGTGACGCGCTCCGGACGGCGTGCGCGCCGTCGCGCGGAGGTCCCCTCCGGGGACTGGTCCTCCGGCGAGCCGTCCTCGACCGCGCCGTTGCCGCTGCGGCCCTCCGGCCGGCCGACCGGGGCCGCTCGGGCCTGCTCGAGCGCGGCGACGGCACCCGCGATCGCGTCGACGGCCTCCTCCTCCAACTGCCCCTCCGCGGCCTTGCGGTTGCGGCTCTTCGCCGCGATCGCCACCTGCTTGGCCGCCTCGTCGCCGGCCGCGGCGCCCGCGCCCTTCTTCTTGCGACGCCGCCGGCCGCGCTTGGCCTTCGGGAAGTTCCGCAGCAGCTCTCGGGAGAGGGCACTGGGCTTGCGGGCCATCCGGGTCCGCGCGTCGCGCAGCACGGACTCGGCCTCGGGGGTGTGCGCCACGGCGGCGGCCAGCAGCGCGGCGCTGAGGCGCCGGTCCTTCGTCTTGGCGACCTGGACGAGCCGTCTGGCGTTGCGCGCGTGCGCGCCGCCCGCGGAGTTCACCAGCAGGCCCAGCAGGCGCTTGGTCTCCGGCCAGCGCTGCACGGCGTACTCCTCGTGCAGCTCGCGGGTGTACTCCGCGAAACGCCAGATCCAGGCGTTGGCCTGATCCCTGCGCCCGATGCGCTTCTCGGTGAGCGCCTGGAGCATGACCTTCGCCCCTTCGCGCCGTTCGTCGCGCGGCCAGGTCCCGATGACGTCGTGGGCACGGTCGAAGGCCTCGGGGTCGCGCGCGGCCGCGATCTCCTGCAGGGCGCGGATGCGCAGCTGCGAGGTGCGGTTGCGCTCCACCGCCGTGATCAGGAAGCGGCGCTTGAGCTCACCGGTCTTGTCGAAGTGCAGCATCGCCCGGGCGCGGCGCCAGCCGCTGGGGGCCACGCGGGCTCCCGCGAGGGCCGCCCACATGTGCTGCTCACCCCAGTCGAGGTGCTCGACCGCGATCCGCCACAGCTCACGCTCGAAGACCTCGTGACGGCGCTCCTCCTCCGCGCACACGGGGATGACGCGCCGCTCGACGCGCACCCTCCGCCCACGCCCGCGCCGGACCGGCCCGACGACGATCGCGCCGCCGCGGTAGACGTCGCGATCGAGGAGCGAGTGCAGGGTCACCACGGGGTCGTCGTGCCGCGTGGCGGGGTGGACGAAGTCGACGACGACACCCGCCTCCTTGCCGGGATGACGCCGGGTGACGCGGCCCACGCGCTGCTGGTAGATCCGCTTGGAGGCCGTCGGCGCGAGGTGCATGCACACGGTCGCCCGCGGGGAGTTCCACCCCTCGGCGAGAAGCTGCGCGTTGACGAGCACGTCGATGTCACCACGCTCGTAGCGCGCGAGGATCTCCGCGAGGTCGCGCTTCTTGGTCTCGCCCGAGACCGCCTCGGCCTTGATGCCCTCCTCGCGGAACGCCTCCGCCACGTTGTACGCGTGACGCACGCCGGCCGCGTACACCACGCCGGGAACGCCGTTGAACCGGGTCTTGTAGAGGTTCGCGATCGCGAGGTTGAACGGCAGCTGGTCGAGCAGCTCGGCCAGCATCTCCTGGTCGAACTCGACATCGACGTCGCCCTTGCGCAGGGGGACCTTGGCGATGGTCTTGACGCCGGCGCCCGGCGGGATGCGCAGGCAGCGCAACGGCGCGATGACGCCACGGCGGGCGGCCTGCGCCAGGTCGAACCGCGAGGTCTGCGTCGGGAACAGGTCGGTGACGTGACGGGCGATCAGGGCCCCCGTCGCGGTCATGCCGACGAAGACCGGACCGGTCCACTCGCGGATCGCCTGAGAGGTCTTCTCCCCCAGGGCGGTGTGCGCCTCGTCGCAGATGACGATCGTGTAGGCGGGAGAGATGCGCCCGGCGTTGCGCACGAACCACTGGTAGGTCTCGACGGTGACCGGGCCGTCGTCGCGGTCCATGCCCTCACCGTCCAGCAGCGGCGGCGACTCGCGATCCCCGTACCCCCGCGTATGGAGCTCGCCGAGGAACTGGTCGACCAGGTTGCGCCGGTGGGTCAGGATCAGGACGCCGCCGGTCCGCGACGCGTCGACGAACCCCATCGCGGCGACCGTCTTGCCGGCGCCGGTGGCGTGCTCGAACCAGAAGCGCTTGTGGGCGTTGGGGTCGTCGGCGGCCGCGCGATCGATGTCCGCGTCGACGTCCTCGTCGTCGTCCTCATCCTCGTCGTCGTCGGACTTCTCCGTCGCGGTGTCCTCGTCGTCCTCGTCGAGCGCGAAGTCGTCGTCGATCTCGAAGGCGTCGATCTCCTCCTCGAGCGCCGCGTCCTGCGCGTCGGCCTCGGCGTCGGGCGTCTCCTCGATCGCCAGGACGGGGGCTGCCTGAGGATGGCGTTCGTCGTCCTCGACGTCCTGGCCGTTCCCCTGCGCGGTCGCGAGCAGCGCGGTGAGGGTGCCCGCCAGCGCGTCCACCTGATGGGGGTTGAGGAGGGTGCCGTCGGCGAGCGTCGGCTCGTCCTCCGAGAGCACGCGCTCGAGTCCGAGCAGCAGCGAGTACCGGCGGCGCCACTTCGTCGACGGGACCTTGCGGCCGGCGTCGACCTCCGCGATCGCCGCCTCGAGCGCCCGGCGGCGGGCACCACCGGGGGCGAGCGCGACCGCAGGGTCCTCGCCCTCGTGCACGAAGCGCTCGCGGGTGAGCTTCTCCGCCTCCGCGATGCGCTCGGGAGCAGGTAGGGCAGCGGCCTGGTCGGCCACGGTCGTGGAGTCAGCCATGGGCGGCTTCAAAAAGGGTGCTGAGAGAGGCCGCGGAGGGCGATGGGTTCGCCAGACGGCCAGGGAACGGACCCGGTGTACGACCCGGTGGGCGGACGAAGGAACGACTCTGCCGTGCCCCTCGCGCCGCGGTGCCAACAACGATACCGCACATGGGGTCCCGAGCAGACGGTCTGCGATCCTGCGTGCATGAGGAAGCTCGTGTGGATCGGCGCCCTGGCCGCCCTGGTCGCCGCGCTCGTCGTCGGTCTGTCGCAGAGCTCGTCGTCCTCCTCGGATGCCGGAGTGCCCGAGTTCTCGATGTCCCGCGGCGAGGTGGCGAAGGCGCTGGCCGGCGCGCCGGGGCCGCTGGCGGCCGTGCACGCGGACGCGGGCCGGCTGATCGGCGGCGGGGTGGACGCGTTCAACACGCGGCTGTCCGAGCTCAAGGGGTACCCCGTCGTCGTGAACAAGTGGGCCTCGTGGTGCGGTCCCTGCCGTGTCGAGTTCCCGGTGTTCCAGCAGGCCTCGGTGGACCTCGGCAAGCGGGTGGCGTTCCTGGGCATGAACTCCGGCGACAACCGCGATCAAGCGGCGGACTTCCTGCGCGACTACCCGGTCCCCTTCCCGAGCTACCTCGACCCCAACGAGAAGATCGCGCTCGACGCGGGCGTCGCGGCCGCCTACCCCTCGACCGTGTTCTACAACGCCGCGGGCGAGCGGACCTTCGCCCACCAGGGGCAGTACCGCGACCTCGAGGATCTGCGCGAGGACATCGACCGCTACGCGTTCGAGACGACCGGCTGAGCCCGGCGCCGCCACGGTCGCTGAACCGCGGCGCGCCACCCTTCGTAGAACGGAGCGACATGGCTGCTCCGACCGATGCCCGCCAATACCGACTGCTCGACCTCGCGCTCGAACGCGACGTCGTCCCGGACGCGGTCCTGCGCGCCGGCTCGCGCTGGGGCGCACGCGACCGCCTGCGCCGGGAGCGCCGCGGCGGGGTCGAGGCACAGGAGCAGCGCCTGCGCGAGCTCCTGGAACGCAAGTCGAGCGGTCCGATCGCCGAGGCCACCGAGGCGGCCAACGAGCAGCACTACGAGCTGCCGGCCGACTTCATCGGGCTGATCCTCGGTCCGCGGCGCAAGTACTCGGGGTGCCTGTGGGCCGAAGGGGTGCAGGACCTCGCCGGCGCCGAGGAGGCCATGCTGCGGCTGACCTGCGAGCGGGCGCAGGTCCAGGACGGCATGGAGATCCTCGACCTCGGGTGCGGTTGGGGGTCGCTGTCCCTGTGGCTGGCCGAGCAGTACCCGAAGGCGCGGATCGTCGGGGTCTCCAACTCCGCCGGCCAGCGCGAGCACATCGAGGCGGTGGCCGCCGAGAAGGGCCTCGACAACCTCGAGATCCTCACCTGCGACGTCAACGTGTTCGACACCCAGCGGCGCTTCGACCGGGTCATGTCGATCGAGATGTTCGAGCACATGCGCAACTGGAAGACGCTCCTGGCCCGCGTGCGCTCGTGGCTGGAGCCGGGCGGGAAGCTGTTCGTGCACGTGTTCAGCCAGCGGCAGGTGCCGTACCAGTTCGAAGGCACCTGGGCCGCCGAGCGGTTCTTCACCGCGGGACTGATGCCCTCGCACGAGCTGCTCCTGCACTTCCAGGACGACATGGTCGTCACGGACCGCTGGGCGGTCGACGGCACCCACTACGCCCGGACCCTCGTGGCGTGGCTGGCGAACCTCGACGCCCGCCGCGACGAGGCGCTGGAGGTGCTGGAGCGCGTGTTCCCCGCGCGCGAGGCGCGGCGGGTGCTGGGCGGCTGGCGCCTGTTCCTGATCTCGACCGACGAGATCTGGCGGTGGCGGCGCGGCGACGAGTGGCTGGTCAGCCACTACCTGCTCGAGCCGCGACGCTGAGCCGTCAGGTCTTCCGCGCGAGCGGCGACTTCGGCGGCGCCGGGAAGAACCCGCTGGTCCGGCGCACGTACTCCTCGTAGCCCGGACGACGCTTGCCGATCGTCTTCTCGAGACGGTCCTTGCCGGACGTCCGCATCAGCAGCTGCGTCATCACCAGCGGGCCGATGACCGCCCACCAGGCACCCGCCTGCAGCGCCACCAGGTAGATCCCCCACCAGACGCAGAAGTCGCCGAAGTAGTTCGGATGGCGGGTGTAGCGCCACAGCCCGCGATCCATGACCTGACCCTCGTTGGCGGGGTCGGCCTTGAAGCGGGCGAGCTGCGCGTCCCCGACCGCCTCGAAGAACAGGCCGATCGCCCACAGCGCGACGCCGATCCAGGTCAGCAGGCCCAGCCCGCCGTCCTGGACCGCCGCGCCGGTCACCGGCAGCGACACGACGAGCACGAGGACGCCCTGGAGTCCGAACACCATGCCGAGGCTGACCAGCGGGAAGGCGTCGCCGTGCTTCTCCCGCATCTCGACGTAGCGGTAGTCCTCCCCGCTCTCGCGCAGCTTGCGCAGCGTCAGGTAGCCACCGAGCCGCAGGCCCCAGAGCCCGACGAGCACGGCGATGAGCGTGCGCCGGCCTTCATCGCCGTCCCCGGCCAGGAGCGCGACCACCGCGACGACCACGTAGGCGTAGCCCCAGATCGGGTCGACGATCGAGACGTCCTTGATCCGCAGGGACACGAGCCAGGCGCCGACCATGAGGACGGCGAGCGCACCGGCGCACGCGAGCAGGACGGTCGTCATGGACGCATCATGCCCCGGATACGCGCGGTTGACGCAAACGGGATCACGACTGTGCCGGTCGAGCGCTCGGTATCTTCGCGCGATGGCCGTCACCGACTTGCTGACCTCCGTCCCGGGGCGGGCGTCGAAGCTCGCCACCCGCATCGGACACGAGCTGTACTACGCGAACGTCTGTCGCGAGGCCGGGATCATCCATCTCGAGCCGCCGCACCGCACGGCGCGCACGCTCAAGGCCCTGGCGACCTGGGGACCCATCGGCGGGGCGCTGGCCTCGGCCGCGGCGCGCAGCCCGCACAGGACCGCGATCATCGACGAGCGCGGGTCGATGACCTACGGCGAGTTCGACCGGGCGGTCAACGCGGTGGCGAACCACTGGCTGGCGCGCGGGTTCCGGGCGGGCGACGGCCTGGCCCTGCTGGCCCGCAACCACCGCGGGTTCCTGATCGCGATGTTCGCCGGAGCGAAGATCGGCGCGAAGGTCGTGCTGCTCAACACCGACTTCGCCGGACCGCAGATCCGTGAGGTGGCGGGCCGCGAGGGCACCGACCTCCTGGTGCACGACGACGAGTACACCGCCTTCCTCGAGGGCCTCGAACCCCGCCTCGGCCGCGTGCGGGCCTGGACCGACGAGCCGGGCGACGACACGATCGACGCGATCGTCGCCCGCGGGTCCTCGGCCCCGCCCCCGAAGGCCGGCGGCGCCGCCAAGCTCATCGTCCTCACGAGCGGCACGACGGGCACGCCGAAGGGCGCTCCCCGATCCACGCCGAAGTCGCTGATGGCTCCCGGCTCGCTCTTCAGCAAGGTCCCGTTCCGGGGCCAGGAGGTGACGGTCATCGGGCCGCCGCTCTTCCACGCGCTCGGCCTGGCGCACGCGGTGGGGGCCGTGGGCCTGGACTCGGCCGTCGTACTGCGGCGGAAGTTCGATCCCCTGACCTTCCTCGAGGACATCGCCACGCACCGCGCGAGCGCGGCCATCGTCGTCCCGGTGATGCTCACGCGGATCCTCGAGATCGACGAGCGGGAGCGCAACCGCCTGGACCTGTCGGCGCTGCGCATCATCTTCGTCGCCGGCTCGCAGCTCGGCGGGGACCTGTGTCGCCGCACGATGGCCGCCTTCGGGGACGTCGTCTACAACCTCTACGGGTCGACGGAGGTCGCCTACGCGACCATCGCGACTCCCGAGGATCTGCGGATCGCCCCCGACTGCGTCGGGCGCTCGCCCCGCGGCACGACGGTGCGGCTGTTCGACGACGCGGGTCGCGAGATCACCGAGACGGGCGTCACCGGCCGGATCTTCGTGAGCAACGGCTTCGAGTTCGAGGGCTACACCGGCGGCGGTCACAAGGAGGTCATCGACGGCCACATGTCGACCGGCGACGTCGGGCACTTCGACGAGGGCCGCCGGCTCTTCATCGACGGCCGGGACGACGACATGATCGTCTCGGGCGGCGAGAACGTGTTCCCCGGGGAGATCGAGGAGCTGCTGCATGACCACCCGGCGATCGCGGAGGCCTCGGTCATCGGGGTCGACGACGAGAAGTTCGGCAAGCGGCTGAAGGCCTTCGTGGCCCTGATGCCCGGCGAGACCTCCGACGAGGAGCAGCTCAAGAGCTACGTCCGCGAGAACCTCGCGCGGTACAAGGTGCCCCGCGAGATCGTCTTCCTGGACACCCTGCCGCGCAACCCCACCGGCAAGGTGCTGAAGCGCGAGCTGGCGGCGATGGACGGCGGCGGCTGACGAGCACAGGGGCAACCTCCTTCGCGAACTCGGTGGACGAGACCATCCCATCCGGGGTTTCGTCCACCGAGTTCGGGAGGTGGGGCGAGGCGGAGACCCCGCGGAGGTCCTTACCTAGCGCGCGTTCGGTTTGTGTACCCTTCGCCGCTCGCCACCCGCAGGAGAGGACTCGACCTGATGCCCGACCGCACCTTCGTCATCGGTGTCGGCATGACGCCGTTCAGCAAGCCCGGAACCAAGGACGGCGACTACCCGGACTGGGTCAAGGAGGCCGGGCAGGCCGCCCTCGCCGACGCGGGCGTGCCGTACTCCGCGATCCAGGAGGCCTACGCGGGCTACTGCTACGGCGACTCGACCGCCGGCCAGCGCGCCATCTACGGCCTCGGCCTGACCGGCATCCCCGTCGTCAACGTCAACAACAACTGCTCCACCGGCTCCAGCGCGCTCTACCTCGCGCGCCGCGCGGTCCGCAGCGGCATGAGCGACTGCGCGCTCGCCGTCGGCTTCGAGAAGATGGAGCGAGGGTCCCTCGGCACGAAGTACACCGACCGCACCAACCCGATGGACAAGCACGTGGTCGCCCTCGGAGAGCTGCGCGAGTGGGAGCAGGCGCCGTTCGCCCCCCAGATGTTCGGCATGGCCGGCCGGGAGCACATGGAGCGGTACGGCTCGACGCCCGAGCACTACGCGTGGATCGGCTGGAAGAACCACAAGCACTCGGTGAACAACCCGTACGCGCAGTTCCAGACCGAGTACTCCCTGCAGGACATCAAGGACGCGCAGGAGATCTACGCCCCGCTGACCAAGCTGCAGTGCTCGCCCACCTCCGACGGCGCCGCGGCGGCGGTCGTCGCGTCCGAGCGCTTCGTCGACGAGCACGACCTGTGGGACCGAGCGATCGAGCTTGCCGGTCAGGCGATGGTCACCGACGTCCCGGAGACCTTCAGCGAGCGGTCGGCGATCACGCTCGTCGGCGGTCGCATGAGCGCCCGCGCCGCGCGGCAGGCGCTCGAGGAGGCGCAGGTCGGCATCGACGAGGTCGACGTCGTCGAGCTGCACGACTGCTTCAGCGCCAACGAGCTGATCACCTACGAGGCGCTCGGCCTCGCCGCCGAGGGCGAGGGCCACACGCTCGTCGACGCCCAGGCCACGACCTACGGCGGCGACGGCCCGGTCGTCAATCCCTCCGGAGGCCTCATCTCCAAGGGCCACCCGCTCGGCGCCACGGGCCTCGCCCAGTGCGCCGAGCTGACCTGGCAGCTCCGCGGCACGGCGGACGACCGCCAGGTCGCCGAAGCGACCACCGCACTGCAACACAACATCGGCCTCGGCGGCGCCGCCGTCGTCGGCATCTACCGAAAGGCAGCCTGACACCCATGGCCACGGCCACCCCCCGCGCGACGAAGCGCGAGCTGTTCGACGACGAGCACCACGCCTACCGCGAGAGCTACCGGACGTTCCTGTCGCGGGAGGTGCTCCCGCACTACAAGGAGTGGGAGCAGGCGCAGATCGTGCCGCGCGAGCTCTTCACCAAGTGCGCCGAGCACGGCTTCCTCGCCATGGAGGTCCCCGAGCAGTACGGCGGCAACGGGATCGACGACTGGCGGTTCAACGTCGTCCTCGGCGAGGAGGCGGCGCTGAGCGGCGTCGGTGACGCCATGGGCGGGCCGCTGCTGCACACCGACGTCGTGCTGCCCTACCTGATCGCCTCGGCCGACGAGGCCCAGAAGGAGCGGTGGTTCCCGGGCATCGCCTCCGGCGAGCAGATCCTCGCGATCGCGATGACCGAGCCGGGCACCGGGTCCGACCTCGCGGGCATCAAGACGCGTGCCCGCAAGGACGGGACCGACTACGTCCTCAGCGGCGCGAAGACCTTCATCACCAACGGCATCAACGCCGATCTCGTGATCGTCGCCGCGCGCACGAGCGACGACCGGCACGGCGGCCTCTCCCTGTTCGTGGTCGAGCGCGGGATGCCCGGGTTCGAGCGCGGCAAGCAGATCGAGAAGGTCGGGCAGCACGCGTCCGACACGGCCGAGCTGTTCTTCGAGGACGTCCGGCTCCCGCAGGAGAACCTGCTGGGCGCCGAGGGCTCGGGCTTCCTGCAGCTCGTGTCGCGACTCGTCCCGGAGCGGCTGACGCTCGCGGTCACGTCGATGGCTGGCGCCGAGGCGGCCTTCCAGATGACCCTCGACTACGTCAAGGAGCGCAAGGCGTTCGGGAAGCCGATCGGCGCCTTCCAGAACACGCGGTTCGTCATGGCCGAGCTCAGGACCGAGATCGAGATCTCGCGGGCGTTCGTCGACCGGACGGTGCAGCGCTACGTCGACGGCACCTGCACGATCGAGGAGGCCGCCATGGCGAAGTACTGGACCACCGATCTGCTCTGCAAGGTCGCCGACCACGGCGTCCAGTTCCACGGCGGCTACGGGTACACGACCGAGTACCCGATCAGCAAGGCCTGGGTGGACTCGCGGATCACGAAGATCTACGCGGGCACCAACGAGATCATGAAGGAGCTCATCGGCAAGACGATGGGCCTCTGAGAGCGGCTGGGACGGCTTCCTCTGGCATCCTGCCCGCATGACCCGATCACCGCGCGACGACCCGAAGCGCGCCGTCGCGCGGTCCGGCAAGGCCGCGGTGCAGGCGGCTCGGCCGGCGAGGACCGGGGAAGCCCTTGCTCCTGACGGGGACGCCGGGAGACCCCGGCGGACCCAGGAGCAGCGGACCGCGGAGACCCGCGCCAAGCTGCTCGACGCGACGATCGAGAGCCTCCTCGACGTCGGCTACGCCGCGACCACGACACGCCGGGTTGCCGAGATCGCGGGCGTGTCGCAGGGGGCGCAGACCCACCACTTCCCCTATCGGGTCGACCTCGTGACGGCCGCCGTGCAGCGGCTCGCCGACCAGCGCATCGCGGAGATCGGCACCTCGGTGCCGGACCTCCCACCGGATCCGCGCGAGCGCATCACGGCGCTGCTCGACGGCATGTGGCGGGACTACTCCAGCGACGTCTTCACCGTGTTCGTGAAGGTCTGGGTGGCCGCCGCCGACGACCCGGAGCTGAGCGCCCGCCTGATCCCGATCGAGCGCGAGCTCGACCGGTCCATCGCCCGTCTGGTCGCCGAGCTCATCGACGGCCTCGACACGGCCGAGGACATCGCCGAGCGTCTGACGACGGTGCTGGCGACCATGCGCGGCCTGGCGCTGACGCACCGGTTCGAGCCGCGGACCGCCCCGCGCGACCTGTGGTCCGAGGCGCAGCCCGTGCTGACCGAGCTGCTGCTGCGCGGGCTGCGGGACTGACCTCCCGGGCCGGCAGCGAGCCGACCGCGACGCCGGTCGCCGCGTAGCCTCATCCCGGTGCCCGAGATCCGCATCGACGCGCTCACCGGCCTGAGGACCATCGTCGCCCCCGACCGCGCGACGCGCGGCGGGTCGGGCACGGGG
>NZ_JBFIGP010000033.1:0-23991 GCF_041602235.1 Paraconexibacter sp. | reverse complement strand
GTGGCGCCCGTCGCCGGTCCGGCAGGTCGGCGCGGCCGCAGACCCCACGAGCGCACGCCGCCCGTCGCCCCGGCGCCGATCTCGCAGCCGCGGCCGGCGCCGACCTCGCCACCCGCACCGCTTCCGGCCCCCGTTTACGCCGTGCGCCGTCCCGTCCCTGGGGCCGCGGTGCCGCGCGCCCGGCCCCCCGAGGCGGCGACCCCGGCCGACGTCCCGTGGCCGGCCTGGCTCGGCCTCGCCCTCCTCGCCGCGGCCATGCCCGTGACGGTCGTGGGCACTCGCCGGCGACGCGCCCGATGCGCCAGGGCCCGCGGCGAGGTCCCGGCCTGACCGCGCGCGGCCTGCGGGGAGCGGTGGTCCCGTAGCCTGTCGTCCCCGATGGGCACCTTCTACGTCACCACGCCGATCTACTACGTGAACGCGGCGCCCCACCTGGGTCACGCCTACACGACGATCGCCGCCGATGTGCTGGCCCGGCACCACCGTCAGCGGGCGCAGGACGTCTTCTTCCTCACGGGCACCGACGAGCACGGGGAGCCCGTCGCGCTCGCCGCCGAAGCGCTGGGGGTCACGCCCAAGGAGCTGGCCGACCAGAACGCCGAGCGGTTCACCGCGCTCGCCCCGCGTCTTGACGCGACCAACGACTTCTTCATCCGCACGTCCGACCCCCGCCACGTCGAGGCCGTCCAGGCGGTGCTGGCCCGGGTGAAGGACAACGGCTACGTCTACGAGGGCGAGTACGAGGGCTGGTACTGCCCGCGTTGCGCGGACTTCAAGTCCGAGACCGAGATCGCCGACGGCAACCGGTGCCCCATCCACGAGATCGAGCTCACCCGCGAGAAGGAGACCAACTGGTTCTTCGCGCTGTCGCGCTTCCAGGAGCCGCTCGAGCAGCTCTACGCCGAGCGCGAGGACTTCGTCCTGCCGGCCTCGCGGCGCAACGAGGCCCTGTCGTTCATCCGGTCGGGGCTGCGCGACGTGTCGCTCAGCCGCTCGACGCTCACCTGGGGCGTGCCGGTGCCGTGGGACCCCGAGCAGGTGTTCTACGTGTGGTTCGACGCCCTGCTGAACTACGTCACCGCGCTGCAGTTCGCGCGGGAGGGTGAGGACCTGACGGACCACTTCTGGCCCGCGAGCGTCCACATCATCGGCAAGGACATCCTCAAGTTCCACACGGTCTACTGGCCGGCGCTGCTCATGGCCGCCGGGCTCCCGGTCCCCGAGCGCGTCTTCGTGCACGGCTTCCTGCTCGGGAGCGACGGGCGCAAGATGAGCAAGTCGCTCGGCAACGTGCTCGACCCGTTCGAGGTCATGGACCGCTACGGAACGGATGCGCTGCGGTACTACCTGCTGCGCGACGTCGCCTTCGGGTCCGACGGCAGCGTGTCGATGGAGGGCGTCGTGTCCCGCTTCGAGGGCGAGCTCGCCAACGAGCTCGGCAACCTCGCGAGCCGCACGATCGCGATGGTGCTGCGCTACCGCGACGGCGCGGTCCCGTCGTGCGCCGTGGATCCCGTGATCTCCGACGCGTTCGCCTCGCTCCCGGCGACGGTCGCCGAGCGGGTCGACGCCGTCGACCTCACGGGTGCGCTGGATGCGATCTGGGAGCTGGTCCGCCGCCTGAACCGCTACGTCGAGGAGACGACGCCCTGGGTCCTCGCCAAGGACGAGGCGCGCGCCGGCGAGCTCGACACCGCGCTGGCCTCGCTCGTCGCCGGCGTCCGGACCCTGTCGGTCCTGCTGCACCCCTGGCTGCCCGAGGCGACCGAGAAGCTGCGCGGGGCGCTCGGGACCCCGTCGACGGGCTACACGGACGCGGAGCTCGTCGCCGGCGGCGTGGCCCGGGTCGAGAAGCTCGCCCCGCTGTTCCCCAAGACCCAGTGATCGACTCGCACACGCATCTGGACTCGTGCGCCGCACCCAACGCCGAGCTCGTCGAGCAGGCGCGGGCCGCAGGCATCACGCGGATCCTGACCGTCGGCATGGACGAGGCCACCAACCGCACCGCGCTCCAGGCCGCCGAGACGTTCCCCGAGGTCTTCGCGGCGGTCGGCCGGCACCCGAACGCCGCCGAGGGGTTCGACGATGCCGCCTTCGAGGACCTCGTCACGCTCGCGGAGCATCCCCGCTGCGCGGCGATCGGCGAGACCGGCCTGGACTACTACCGCGACACGGCGCCGCGCGCCGACCAGCTGCGGGCCTTCCTCGCCCAGATCGAGCTCGCGCACGAGACCGGCAAGCCGCTCGTCATCCACACGCGCGCAGCGGAGGAGGACACGATCCGGACGCTGCGGGAGCATGCCGTCGGGGTGACCGTCCTGCTGCACTGCTTCTCGATGCCCGACCGCTGGGAGGAGTGCGCCGCGGAAGGCTGGTGGTTCAGCTTCGCCGGCAACGTCACCTACCCCAAGGCCCGGGACCTCGCGCACGCCGCGGCCCGGGTCCCGGCCGACAGGCTGCTCGTCGAGACCGACGCGCCCTACCTGACGCCGCAGGCGGTTCGCAAGGAGCGCAACCGCCCGGAGTTCGTCACGCACACGGCCCGTTTCGTCGCCGAGTGCCGGGGACTCTCCTACGACGAGCTCGACGCGCTCGTGACCGCCAACGCTGCGACCCTCTTCGCGTGGTGAGCGACGACGGCCCCGCCCAGCCGACGCTGCGTCGGGTCCGCGACTTCGGGATCCGCCCCAAGCGCGACCTCGGCCAGAACTTCCTGATCGACTCGAACATCCTCGGGGTGATCGAGCGTGCCGCGGAGCTGGCGCCCGACGACGTGGCGCTCGAGATCGGTGGGGGGGTCGGGGTGCTCAGCGAGCACATCGCGGCGGTCGCGTCGCACACCCACGTGGTGGAGGTCGACCGCTCGCTGGAGCCCGCGCTGCGCGACGCGCTGGAGCCGTTCGCGCAGCGCACGACGCTTCACCTGGCCGACGCGATGGCGCTCGACCTCACGGCGCTCGATCCGCAGCCGACGAAGGTCGTCGCGAACCTCCCGTACGGGATCGCGGCCGGCGCGATCCTGCGCACCGTCGAGGACCTTCCGGGCGTCACGCGCTGGGTCGCGATGGTGCAGAAGGAGGTCGGGGAGCGCTTCGCGGCCCGGGCCGGCACCGCGGCCTACGGCGTCCCGAGCGTCCTCGCCCAGCTCGCCTGCGACGTGCGCGTGCACCGGGCCGTGGCGCGCACCGTCTTCTTCCCGGTCCCGAACGTCGACAGCGTCCTCGTGCTGCTGGAGCGCACGCGTCCTGCCCCGGAGCCGGGCTTGCGCCAGCTGGTGCAGCGCGCGTTCGCGCACCGGCGCAAGACGGTGACCAAGTCGATCGCGATGTCGGGCGGGCTCGACGGGATCGCGCGGTCGGGCGACGAGCTGCGCGACGCGATCCGTGCCGCGGTCGTGGATCGCGGGCACCCTCCCGACGTCCGCGCGGAACGACTGGAGCCGGAGGACTTCCGGGCCGTCTGGGGTGCGCTGCGGTGATGCGGACGGGGGCGCCGGCGAAGATCAACGTGTGTCTGCTGCTGGGGCCGACGCGCGCCGACGGTCGCCATGAGCTGGTCACGGTGTTCCAGGCGCTGGACCTGCAGGACGACGTGTCGCTGGAGGCGATCCCGGCGGCGGACCGTGACGAGGTCGTCTGCGTCCCTCCCGTCGACGGCGAGAACCTCGCGGTGACCGCTGTGCGCGCGTTCCGCGCCGCGACCCGATGGGACGGGGACCCGGTCCGCATCACGATCACCAAGCGCATCCCGGTGGCCGGCGGCATGGCGGGCGGCTCCTCCGACGCGGCCGCGGTCCTGCGCCTGCTCGCCGAGCACGCCGAGAGCGCGGACGGCTTGACGGTGTCCCAGACCGAGCTGCGCGTCATCGCGGCCGGGATCGGCGCCGACGTCCCGGCACTGGTCGAGCCGGGCCGGTGGCTGGGGACGGCCGCGGGCGAGGTCGTCGAGCGGCTGCCGGACCTGGCGCCCGGGCGCAGCGCCTACGTGATCATCACCAGTGATGTGGGGCTCTCGACGCCGGACGTGTTCCGGGAAGCCGATCGGCTGGGTCTGCCGCGGGACGCGACTGCCTTGAACGCCGGGGCTCAGGCGATCCGCGCGCGTGCGGGAGACCTGCCGCGCGCCCTCTGCGTCAACGAGCTGGAGCCCGCGGCGCTGTCGCTGCGTCCGGACCTCGTGCCGACCCTCGCCGCCTTGCGTGGCGCCGGGGCCGAGGTGGCGCTGGTGAGCGGCAGCGGGCCGACCTGCGTCGGGCTCTACGACGAGCCGCGGCTCGCGAGTCGCGCCGCCACGATGCTGGCCTCGCGGTTCGGTGAGGACCGCGTCCAGGTCGCCGGTCCCCTGCTTCGCTCCCGGACCCAGGGGCCGGCGTGAAGCCGTCGTTCTTCGTGGCCGCAGCCGTCGCGGCGGCCTTCGCGTGGCGTCGGCGCCGCCACCTCGAGCCCCCGCTGCTGATCGGGCTGGCGATCTTCGTGGTCGGCTGCATCGTGTACGGCAGCGGTCTCGTCCATCCCCCGGACCTCGAGAAGCTCCTGGAGGACCTCGGGAGGACGCTCGGCCAGTGGACGTACCTGGCGGTGGGCGTGCTCGCCTTCCTGGAGACCGGCGCCTTCATCGGGCTGCTCGCGCCGGGGGAGACGGCGATCATGGTCGGAGGCCTGGTCGCCGGGCAGGGCGAGATCCAGATCGTCACCCTGATCGCGATCGTGTGGACGGCGGCCGTCGCCGGGGACGTGACGAGCTTCTTCATCGGCCGCAAGCTGGGCCGGGAGTTCCTGGTGCGCCACGGACCGCGCTTCCAGATCACGGCGCCGCGGCTGGCGCAGGTGGAGGGCTTCTTCGAGCGGCACGGCGGGAAGGCCGTCCTGATCGGTCGGTTCGTCGGCATCGTCCGGGCGGTGGCGCCGTTCCTGGCCGGGTCCTCGGGCATGAAGTTCCGGAGGTTCCTCCCCTACGACATCATCGGGGCCGGCCTGTGGGGCGCCACCTTCTGCCTGCTGGGGTACGCCTTCTGGCGGTCCTTCGACCAGCTGGTCAGCGTGGCCAAGCAGGGGGCGTTCGCGCTCGGGTCGACGATCACCGTGGTCGTGGTGGTCGTGGTCGTCGTCCGCTGGCTCCGGGACGCCGAGAACCGCGACCGCCTGCGCGCCTGGTTGCACGAGCAGGAGCAGCGGCCGCTCGTCGGCCCGGTCGCGCGGCTGGCCCGCAGGGTGTACCGGCGCGTGCGCGGCCCGGTCCGGTTCCTCTGGGACCGCGTGACCCCGGGGCAGCTGGGCCTCGAGCTGACCACGCTGGTCGCCATCGTCGTGGTGGGGCTGTTCAACCTCATGGGTCCCCTCCTGACGCTGCGCAAGGACGCGTACGTCGCCGGTGACCTGAGCGCGTTCGACGTCGTGCGGCGACTACGTCACGACTGGCTCAACGACGTCGCGATCGCGATCTCGGACATCGGCCAGCTCGCGGTGAGCGGGTCGGTGCTGGTCCTGGCGGCCGTCGTGCTGCTCGCGCGCCGCCGTCTCGTGGAAGGCGCGGTGCTGCTGTCGGGGATGGTCCTCACCGTGATCGCGGTCGACGTCATCAAGGAGCAGCAGGCGCGTCCGCGCCCCCTGGGAGCGTTGATCGACGTCGGCGAGACCTACGCGTACCCGAGCGGGCACGCGGCCTACGGCGTGGCGTTCGTCGCGGTCGCCGTGGCGGTCTCGCGCGCGCTGCCGGGACCGGTCTACCGGGCGCTGCTCGTCGTAGGGGCGCTGGTGCTCGCGACGGCGGTGGCCCTGTCGCGGGTGTACCTCCGCGCCCATTACCTGAGCGACGTGCTCGGAGGCGTGGGCCTGGCGATGGCGTGCTTCGGCCTGTGCGGCATGGTGGGACTCATCGTCGCCTTCCTGCGCAACAATGCTGCCGGTGACACGGGACGCGCAAGCTGATCGATGAGCAACGAGGCGATCACCTACATGGTGGCCGGGATCTGCGGGGTCTTCGCGATCGCCGCCTACGTCGGGCTGATCCTGGTCCCCGCATGGGGGTCCTATCAGCGCTGGTGGGAACGGTGCGCCGCGTCGTTCCTGTCGCTCTACGTGCTCGTCGCGTTCGCGATCGTCGGCGTCGGGGGCGGCGCGACGATCGTGTGGTTCTGGGATCGCATCAGCGTCTGAACGCGACGACGGTCGCCGGACGACAGGCGTCCGACGACCGTCTGCGTCGACCGCCGGTCAGTCGGTCAGCGTCTGGACCTTCGTGGCGACCAGCGAGCGCCGGAACGCCGTGAGGCCGAAGGCCGGGTCCGGCGTGCACCGCACCCCGTAGCCGCTGCCCGCCGCGACCTCGGTCGCCGCCAGCAGGGGGAACGCCTGGGTGTCGTTGGTCTGCGTGTTGGGCCCGAGCACCAGGTTGCCCGTCCTGTCGAGCACCTCCAGCAGGTCGCCGCGCATGACGAACAGCTCGCAGAAGGCGAGGCTCGAGTTGTTGGTGGCCGACCGGAGCATCACCTTCGCCTGCAGCACGTAGTTGCCCGCGGACTGCAGGGTGCCGCCGATCACCTCGACCGCCTGGTTACCGGCGACCGCCTGGTTGCCCGCGACGTACGCGGAGAAGGCGTCGCTCGGTCCGCGAGGGCCGACGTCGCCCTTGGCCCCGGCCGGACCGGCGGGGCCGGCGGCACCGGCCGGGCCGGTCGCACCGGCGGGGCCGGCGGGGCCCGCGGGGCCGGCAGGACCGGCCGGGCCGGCCGGACCCTGGCCGCCCTTGAGGGCGGCGACTGCGGCCGTCGAGAGGTCGGACGTCCCCAGCGTCCGGTTCTTGATGTCGGCCCCGGTGAGGCTCGAGTTCTTGATGTCAGCCCCGGTCAGCGAGCTGTTCTTGATGTTCTTGCCGGTCAGGAGCTTCGCGGCGGTGGCGCTACCGGCCCCCGCGAACACCATCGCGATCAGTGCGACGAGCATCGCCGCACTGGGGCGAGGCACACGTCTAGGCAGCATGGTCTGGGTCCTCCTCGGTAGTGGAATCGCCCGCCGCGTCGCGTACCGCCTGCTCGAGGGCCTCGAAGAACCCGAGCCATCCGACGAACGGATGGACCGGGCCGCCGGGCTCCTGCACCTCACCCTCGATCGGCCGGCTGGCCAGATCGACGGCGAGACGCAGTGCGGTGCGCTTCGGCTGGGACACGGCGGGAGCCTTGCGGCCGCCGTGGCTCAGGTCATGAGGGGGAGACCCTCATCTTCTCCTTGCGGCCGGCCCTGGGGGTCCCCCCCGAGGGCGTCCGCGAGAGCGTCACGGGAGGCGATGCCGAGCTTCGCGTAGGCCCGGCCGAGGTGGTTCTCGACCGTCTTGGGAGTCACGAAGAGCTCCTGGGCGATCTCCCTGTTGGTGCGACCGAGGGCTGCCAGCTCGCAGACGCGGCGCTCGCTGGCGGTGAGCGCATCGGCGCCGCTGAACTGCAGCCGTCGGGGGCGGGCGCCGGCGACGAGCAGCTCCTCGTGCGCCCGCTGCACCAGGACCTTGGCCCCGCAGGCCCGCGCCGCGTCGAGGCCGTCCTGCAGGATCGCCCGTGCATCCTGGCGCAGGCCGTCCCGCCGCTTCCTGGCGCCGAGGTCCACGAGCGCCTTCGCGTGATCGAGCTTCGCCGGCGCGGTCGACAACGTCTCGACGGCCCGCGCCAGCAGGTCGTGGGCAGGTTCGGCCGCCGGCTCCACGCAGCCCGCGGCGTGCAGCCACGCCCCGACGGCCCCCGCCGTGCCCCAGCGGCGCGCGTGCGGTTCGTGCTCGGCGACCAGGCGCGACGCGCGGTCGTGGTCCCCGAGCGCCAGGGCCGACCGTGCCGCGTCGAGCCGCCACGGCACGCCGGGGTTGTCGGCGTGCAGCGTGCGGTCGCGCTCCAGTCCGGACAGGAACGCCTCCATCGCCTCGGCGTGGCGGCCCTGCGCGGCCCGGAGCCGGCCGAGCGCCCAGAAGGCCGTGTTCATCTGGACCAGCCGGGGCAGGTGCTCGCCGACCCAACTGCGGGCGATGACCTCGTCCGCCTCGTCGAGCGCCCCGACCTCCACGAGCGGCAGCACCAGGAACGCGTGCAGCATGGGGTGCACGAACGGCGGGATCCCCGGGACGGACAGCCCGCGCCGGGCCTCGGCCTCGGCGTGCGCGACGTCACCGGCACGGTAGGCGAGCATCGCCGCCATCGTGCACGACGCCGTCAGCCCGAAGACCGAGCCGGTCCTGGCCGCGTCCTGCGCCGTCGCCGCGATCGTCGCCGCCGCGAGATCGTGGCGCTCGGCGTACCCGAGCACCCAGGCGGCCTGCAGCACCGCGATCGAGTCGGAGCCGGCTGCGGCGACGGCGCGGCCACCGCCCAGGGAGCGCTCGGCGTACCCGGCCGCCTCGTCGGCGGTCCCGCCGAGCCACAGCCACGTCGCGACGTTCGACAGCACCAGCAGCTCGGCGTCCGTCTCTCCGGGCAGGTCGGCGAAGCCCATGATCCGGCGTCCGCAGGCGGGACCCGCGTCGTGCAGGAGCTGTATCGATCCGTGTTCGGCCTCGAGCGTGAGGAGGACCTCGCGCGGTCGCTCGACCGTGCGGGAGAGCTCGCCGTCGACGACCGCTCCGGCCTCGGGCGCATTGCCGGTGGAGAAGGTCGCCCGGGCGAGGTCGATCGCGAGCTTGGGGCGCAGCTCCTCGTCGGTCGTGGTCCCGAGGGCCTCGCGCAGGAGCCCCAGCGCACCGAGGGGATCCTCGCCGGCCAGCCACGTCGCACGTCCGAGCTCGGCGAGCAGCACGGCCCGGTCCTCCGCCTCCAGGGGCTCCTGGAGCGCCCGCTGCAGGTAGCGGGCGGCCAGGTCGGCGGCCCCCTGGTTCAGCGCGGTCCGCGCCGCCTCGCGGAGGGCCAGGGCGGAGTCGGGCGATCCCGACGGGGAGGTGGCGAGCAGGTGCGCGGCGATCTCCGACGCGGGCGCGGAGCGTTCCTGCAGCAGCGCGGCCGCCCGGGCGTGCAGCGTCTCTCGCTCGGTGAGGGAGAGGTCGTGGTAGACGGCATCACGCAGGATGGGGTGGGCGAAGCGCAGCGGCGGCGATCCCGCGAGGATCGCCGCCCGCGTCAGACCGCGGGCCACCTCGTCGCAGTCGGTCTCCGTGAGCCCGGCGAGCAGCCCGGCGAGCCGATGATCGGCGGTGCTGCCGAGGACCGCGACGGCGCGGGCGAACTGCGGGGCGTGCGGTGATGCGCGAGCCAGGCGGAGCATCAGCGAGTGGGAGACGGTCTCCGGCCCCAGGCCCGCGACGCGTCGCGCATGGGCGGCGACCGGCGCGATCCCGTCGGCGGCGAGCGCCGTGCGGAGCTCCGTCACCAGGAACGGGTTTCCGCCGGTCGCCTCGTGGCAGGCCGCGGCGAACACCGGGTCGACCCGTGCGGCGCCGCCGAGCATGGTCGCGACGGCGTCCTCGCTGAGCGGCGCGGGCCGGACGCGCTCGGCCGCCGGGTCGGTGAGCAGCTCACCGAGGACCCGGTCGTCGCTGGACGCCTCCCCGGAGCGGACCGTGAGCGCCACCAGCACCGGGAGTCCGCCGAGGCGACGGGCCAGGTAGGCCAGGAACCTGAGCGACGGGGCGTCCGCCCACTGGGCGTCGTCGACCGCGATGAGCACGGGGCGGATCGCGGCCAGGTTCGAGACCAGCCAGTACAGGCCGTGACGGACCGCGAACGCCTGATCGTCGGCGAGGCGCCCGCTGGAAGCGTCGTCGAGGGCGAGGGCCCGGAGCCCGTGCCGTGCGGGCCCCGCGAGCAGCCGGGCGCGCACCTGGCGGTCGGCCGTCGCGACGGTGCGTTCGAGCAGCTGGCGGACCACGCCGTAGGCGAAGTCGCGCTCCAACTCGCCGCCGCGCGCCGCGAGCACCTGCATCCCGCGGTCGGACGCCGTGCGGCGTGTGCGGTCCAGCAGGCGCGTCTTGCCGGCTCCGGCCGGGCCCTCGAACGTCAGCAGACGCCCCTCCCCGGCTGCGACCGCGGCGACGCAGCGCGCCGCCGTCTCGAGCTCGTCGGTGCGCTCGAGCAGCTCCGATTCGCTGTCCCTGACCCCCGCGTTCAGCACCAGGTGCCGACACTACCGTCGCGGATCGACCCCGTGGCGCTCATCCGCGAGCGGGCGGTCGCGTGCAACCCGACCGGCTCGGGCTCGTACTCTTCCCGGAGCCTTCATGCCCACTCCTCCCAACACCGAGGCCGCCGACGGCCTCGACATCACCGCCCTCGATGCGGTCACCGACGCGGTGGAGTCCGGCGCCGGGCTGCCCGAGATCGTGCGCGCCGCGGCCCGCGCACTGGGTGCGAGCCTGGTGCTGGCCGACAGGGCGGGCACCACGCTGGCGGTCGCCGCGCGCTCGACGGCCGACGAACGCGCGCTGGCCGCCGGAGCGTCCGGGGTGGAGGTCGTCGAGCTGCGCGTGGCCGACGAGCCGGTCGGCACGCTGCGGATGCGGGTGCGCGGCACCCCCGACCCGATGCTGCCCGCGGTGATCCGTCTCGTCACCGGGCTGATCGCCGGCGAGGTCGAACGGCTGCGGGCACCCGAGCGCGCGTCGCAGGAGGAGGCGGGGCGGTTCCTGCGGGACGTGCTCGACCGCAACGTCACCGACCGCGAGGAGATCGTCGAGCGGGCCGCCGCACTGGGCTTCGATGCCGAGGCGGGGGCGAGCCTGCTGGTCGCCCGCGCGCACCCGAGGGTGACGACGGAGGACGGCTGGCGTGCCCGCGTGCTCGCCGTCGCCGAGCGCGGCGCGCGCGCCGTGGCCCCGACCGCGGTGGCGGCGCTCAACGATCTGCGCGAGGGGCCCGGGGCCGAGATCGTCATCCTGCTGCCCAGCGTCGACGAGGACACGTCGGTCCGCGCCGCGGCCGCCGTGCTGCGAGAGCTCGAGGCGTCCCTCGCGGGCTTCGCGTTCGCGGTCGGACGCAGCCGCCTGGCGGAGGACCCCACGGATCTGCACCGTGCCGGGAACGAGGCGCTCCTGGCGGCCAACGTCGCCGAGGGCGGCGACGAGCCGGTCCTCTCGTTCGAGGAGACCGGCGCGTATCGCCTGCTGCTGAGCGCGATGAGCGAGGACCCCGCGGAGCTGCAGCGGTTCTACGCGGAGACGGTGGAGCCGCTCGTCGCCTACGACGAGCAGTACGAGACCGACCTCGTGCAGACCGTGGAGGCCTTTCTCGAGGCCGACGGCAACGTCGCCGGGACGGCCCAGCGGCTGTTCACCCACCGTCACACGATCCGCTACCGCCTCGAGCGGGTGCGCGACCTGTCCGGCCTGGACGTGGGGTCGACGGACGGGCGCGAGAAGCTCTCGCTCGGCCTCAAGGCCATGCGGGTGCTCGGCATCTCCCACCGCGGGGGTCCCGCGAGCGAGGCGGGCAGCGTCGGCGGTCGGGTCCCCCGGCGCTCCTGAACGACGCCAGGCGGTGGTCACGCGCCACATCGCCACGGCGATGCGCCAGCTCGGCGGGCGGGGTCCGTCGCCCGCGGGGCGGGAACCTACCCACGGGGACACCCATGCTCTGCGCCTCCGACCGGGGCGTGCGCGCGGTCGCGCGTAGAGTGCCGCCCATGCGCATCGGGATCATCACGGGATCGGGGACCTACGCCCTCCCGGACTTCGAGACGAGCGGCACGACCGAGGTCGCCACGCCCTTCGGTGCGGCGCGCATCACCGCCGGGAGCTACGCCGGAGCCGACGTGCTCCACGTCGCCCGCCACGGTGATGGCCACGCCCGCCTGTCCAGCGCGGTCGCCCATCAGGCGAACATCTGGGCGCTGCGCGAGCAGGGCGCGCAGGCCATCCTCGCGGTGACCGTGTGCGGAGCCTGCGACACGTCGGTGCCGCTCGGTTCGCTGATCGTGTTCGACGACCTCCACTTCCTGCAGAACCGCCTCCCGGACGGCTCGCTGTGCACGCTGCACACCGAGCCCGGGCAGGCGGGGCGGGGCCACTGGATCTTCGATGGTCCGTTCAGCGATCCGCTGCGTCAGGCTCTGCTCGCGGGCGCGCGCGACATCGGACACCCCGTCCGCGACGGCGGCTGCTACGGCCATGTCGACGGACCGAGGTTCAACACGAGGACGGAGATCCGCGTGCTGATGCAGGCCGGGGTGACCGCCGTCTCCCAGACCGCCGGGCCGGAGACGACGCTGGCGGGCGAGGCGAAGATCCCCTACGCCCTGCTCGGATACGCCACCGACTACGCCAACGGCGTGGCCGACGAGGCGACCCCGGTGGAGGAGCTCATCCGCCTGGTGGGCGAGAGCACGGCGACGTTCGCGCGCACGCTGGCCGCCGCCGTCCGGGAGCTGGACGGGCAGACGGTGCCGCAGAACGGCACCCACTTCTCCTGGGACTGACCGGTGCCGCACCTCGCCGCGATCGTGCTCTACGCCCTGGCGGCGCCGCGGGATCCGGGGCTGGACGAGCTGCTCGGCGAGGCGCACGCGACCGCCCTGCGGGACGAGCTCGCGCTCGGGGCGCGTCGCTGGGCGGCGCGGGTCGCGCCGGACGTCGCGTTCGAGGCGACGAGCGTGGACGCGGCGGGCATGGCCCTGCACGACCACGAGGGCCCCGTGCTGCTGGTCGCCCCCGACGTGCCGAGGCTCGACGAGGACCTCGCCCGGTCCGCCGTGTCCGACCTCGACGACGGCGCCCTGGTCGTGATCGGCCCCTCGTCGGACGGCAGCCCGTTCCTCGTCGCGCTTCCCTCCGCCGACCCCGACGCGCTGGCGCTCGTGGGCACGGGCATCGAGCAGCTCGCCGAGCATCCGCGGATCGGGGAGGCCGGGGTCGGCATGCTCCGCTCCGAGCGCCGGCTGGTCACGCCGGGCGACGCGAGAGCGTACGCCGCCGACCCGTTGGGGCACCCAGATCTGCTGCGGCACCTCTCCCGGGCCCTTCAGGTCCGCGGCCCCCGTGCCGATAGGTAGGGATCCCCTTCACGCCTGCGCCGTCGACGCGGCGGCGCCTGTCCCAGGTTGCGCCCATGACCGATCTCCGCGGACCGCTGGTCGAGACCGCGCGCCGCGCACGCCGTCCCCGGACGGAGTCGCCGCCGCCGCAGGACTCCGAGTGGGTCGCGGCGCTGCAGCGCGTCCTCGACGAGCCGCAGCGCGTACGGGTGCACTTCCAGCCGATCGTCGACCTGCAGCGCGGGATCGTCCGCGGCTACGAGGCGCTCGCGCGGTTCTCCGAGATCCCCGGCGCGCCGGTCGTCTCGTGGTTCGAGGCGGCTGCCCGTCTCGGCTACGCCGGGGCGCTCGAGGCGCAGGTCGTCAGCGCGGCGCTGATGGCGCGCCCGCTGCTGGTCCGCAACCGCTTCATCTCCGTCAACCTGAGTCCCGCGGTGCTCACGCACCCCGCGGTCATCAAGGCCCTCGGTGGCGCGCACCGGCTCGACGCGATCGTCGTGGAGCTCACCGGACGCGCCGACCCGTCGAGCCTTCTCGCGGTCCGCGGGGCGGTCGACGAGCTGCGTGCGCGCGGCGCCCTCCTGGCGGCAGGCGACGCCGGTGCTCCCGGCGGGGTCGACGACGTCCTGGCGCTCCGCCCGCAGTTCCTCAAGCTCGGCGGCTCCCTGACCCGGGACATCGCCGAGGATCCGGCGCGCGTCGACGCGGTCGAGGCGCTGGCGCACCTGGCGACGCGCCTCGACGCCCAGCTGGTGGCCGAGGGCATCGAGACGGACGAGCAGCTCGACGCGCTGGCCGGGCTCGGCGTCCCGCTCGGCCAGGGCTACGCGCTGGCCCGCCCGACTCCCGCCATGGTCGACATCGACCGCGAGCTCGTGCAGCGGTTGCGGCGCCGCGCCGCCTCCGACAGCGCCACGGCCGGGCTGGGCCGCCTCCTGGAACGGGTCCCGGGCGTCCCGGAGGGGCCGGGTGCGGTGAAGCTGGCGTTCGGCGCGCAGGCGCATCTCGAGCACGTGGTGCTGCTGGGCGCCGAGCAGCAGCCCGTCGGCATCATCGACCGGGTCGCGCACGCCCGCGGCGCCCCGGTCCGCCTGCCGCTGTGCGTCGCGCCGGACGTCCCCGTGGCCGAGATCGCGAAGCGCGCGATGGCGCGACCCCTCGTGTGCCGGTGGGACCCGGTGGTGTGCGTCGGACCGACGGGTGCCTACCAGGGCGTGGTGCCGGTCGAGCGCATCGTCGTGGCGCTCGCGGGCGCCTGACCCACCATCCGTCCACCCGGCTTGCGCCCGCGGTGGTGCTGGACGATCCTTGTGGTGCCCACGGAGTGATCACGGAAGATCAGGAGGGCGCACGGATGCATGTCGCAGGACACGACCTGGCCGCCTTCGGCGGGTCGACAACCTTCACGTTTCGCGGGGTCCTCCCGTCCGCACCGGTCGATCGCGACACGGTGGACGGAACCCGGCACCTCGACCCCAGCCCGGTCGCCGCGCCGGCGCAGGACACCGACGCGGTGCTCCCCACGGGCCGTCTGGACCTCATCCGCGCGCTCGTCGGCCAGATCGTCGGTCGCGCGCTGCGCGTCGCCGAGATCGACGCCATCGCCGAATCGGTGCGCCCGGTGGAGCTCGCCCTGGACCGTGCCGCGCAGGCGCAGGCGGCCGCGCGTCGCGCCGAGCAGCGCGAGCAGCCCGTGATCGCCTGGGCGGCCACGTTCGAGCTGCGGGGACCACGGGACACAGGCGTGACCGCCGCGGTCGGCGGAACGCTCGCACGGGAGGACGGCCGCGCCGTCGAGATCGAGGCCCGGGTGCTCGGCGAGGGGGACGCGGCGGTCGAGCCGATCCGCGTCGATGTCGAGCTCGACCCCGAGGGCCGCGCCACCCGCGTCCTGCTCGCCGGTCGAGCGCTGGGCGCACCGGGCGCGGTGGCGGCCGCGGCCGACGCACCGTGGTCCGAGCTGCCCGTCCGCGTCCACGCCGCCGACGGCTCGTTGCGGGTGACCAGCCTCGGGACCGACCGTGCGGTCTCCGCGCGCGCCACGGGCCCGGACGTCGACCGGGGTATCGACATGGTCGCCTGAGGGCGCACAGATCTTGCCGACCGGTTGAGGGACCGGTCACGCGAGCGGGCGGTGGAGGAGGGTCCACCACCCACGGACGGTGGCTCGTGGTGCGGTTGAGGGACCGCGCCACGAGCCGTCCGTCGTTCCGGGGACGCCCGCCGGCTCGTCCCGGCGCGGTGGCGAGTACGGCATCATGGGACGGACGCTGGGGAGTGGTGTAACGGCAGCACAGGACTCTTTGGAAGTTCTTGTCCCGGTTCGAATCCGGGCTCCCCAGCCTCGGTCCGTTGCCCCGCCACGCCCCCGCAGGTCCGTGCGGCGCGCAGCGGCGTAGCATCCGCAGGCGTGAACGCGCCCGTCGTCGTCGTGATGGCCGCCGGGAAGGGCACCCGGATGCGGTCGAAGACCCCGAAGGTCCTGCACGACCTGTGCGGCAGGCCGATGGTCGCCTGGCCGATCGCCGCCGCGCTCGAGGCCGGCGCGGCCAAGGTCGTCGTGGTGGACGGGCCCGATCGGCTGCTCGCCGACCACCTGCCGGCGGGCACCGTGCACGTGGTGCAACCCGTCGCCGACGGGACCGGTGGCGCCGTCCTGGCCGCCGCGGAGCACTTCGAGCCACAGCGGCCCGTCGTCGTCCTCTCGGGCGACGTGCCCCTCGTCCGCGCCTCGGTGATCTCGGAGCTCGTCGCCGCGCACGCGGCGGCCGGGGCACGCGCGACGATGGCGACGACCATGCTGCAGGACGCCACCGGGTACGGGCGGGTCGTCCGCGACGCCGACGGTGCGTTCGAGCGGGTCGTGGAGACGAAGGCTCCCGGGGATGCCGATCCGGAGCACCTCCTGATCGGGGAGATCAACACCGGCATCTTCGTGTTCGACGGCGCCGCGGCCCTCGACGTGCTCCCGCGCATCGGCACCGACAACGCGCAGGGGGAGAAGTACCTGCCGGAGGCGCTCGTGCTGCTCCGGGGCGACGGGCTTCCCGTGCACGCCCACGTCGTCGACGACCAGGACCTGGTGCTCGGCGTCAACGACCGCGTCGACCTGACCCGTGTCCGCGCGATCGCCCAGCAGCGCATCCAGGACGACCTGCAGCGCTCCGGCGTGACCATCGTCGACCCGGCGTCCACCCACATCGACGTGACGGTCACGCTCGGCCGGGACACGGTCGTGGAGCCGTTCTGCGTGCTGCGAGGATCGACGCGGGCCGGCGAGGACTGCGTGATCGGGCCGTCCACGACGCTGCTCGACGTGCGGATCGGCAGCGGATCGAAGGTCGTCCACGCGTACGGCACCGACGCAGAGATCCACGACGGGGTGAGCGTCGGTCCGTTCGCGTACCTGCGTCCCGGGACCGTCCTGCGCGACGCCAGCAAGGTCGGCACGTTCGTGGAGATCAAGAACTCCGACATCGGGCCGGGCGCCAAGGTCCCGCACCTGTCCTACATCGGCGACGCCGACGTGGGGGAGAAGGCCAACCTGGGGGCCGGGACGATCACCGCCAACTACGACGGGCGCAACAAGCACCGGACGACGATCGGGGCACGGGTGAAGGGCGGCGTCGACACGTCGTTCGTGGCTCCCGTCACGGTCGGGGACGACGCCTGGACCGCGGCGGGATCGGTCATCACCAAGGACATCCCCGACGGGGCGCTCGGTGTGGCCCGGGCCCGGCAGACGAACATCGATGGGTTCGCCGAACGGCAGACCCCGGAGGTCAAGGACGCATGAGCAGCACGCCGCCCCTCACCGAGTCCCTGCTCCCGACCACGATTCCCGCGTCGCAGCGCACGACGTCGGCACCGGACCGTAGACTCGCGCCCGCTGTGAGCACGAGCCTCCCGATCGACTACGACAAGAAGCTGATGCTGTTCAGCGGCCGCTCCAATCCGGAGCTCGCCGCGAAGATCGCCGACAAGCTCGGCGTCGATCTCGGGCCCGTGACCCTGAAGACCTTCAGCAACGGCGAGGTCTACTGCCGGTACGAGGACTCGATCCGCGGAGCGGACGTCTTCATCATCCAGCCCACCTGCGGCAATCCGGAGACCGGGGTCAGCGCCAACGACGCGCTGATCGAGCTGCTCTGCATGATCGACGCCGCCGTCGGCGCCTCGGCGCACCGGGTCATCGCGGTCACCCCGTGGTTCGGCTACTCGCGTCAGGACAAGAAGAGCGCGCCGCGCGAGCCGATCACGGCCCGTCTCGTGGCGCGCATGCTCGAGGCCGCCGGTGCCGACCGCGTGCTCACGATGGACCTGCACGCCGGCCAGGTCCAGGGCTTCTTCAGCGTCCCGGTCGACCACATGACCGCGCTGATGATGCTCAGCCAGTACTTCGCGGATCTCGGCCTGTCGGACCTGGTGGTGGTGGCCCCGGACGCCGGCCGCGTGAAGCTCAACAAGAAGTTCGCGGTCAAGCTCGGGGCGGAGCTCGCGATCCTCGACAAGGAGCGTCCGGCCCAGCAGGTCGCCGAGATCGGCTACGTCATCGGTGACGTCAAGGGCAAGACCGCGGTCATCCTCGACGACATGATCGACACGGCCGGGACGTTGCGCGCCGCGGGTCAGACCGTCCTGGACGAGGGCGCGTCGCGCGTGTTCGCGGCGGCGACGCACCCGGTGTTCTCCGGGAAGGCGTACGAGAACCTCGCGGCGAGCGGGTTCGAGCAGATCGTGGTCACCGACACCATCCCGCTGCGGGCCGGGGCACCGGAGAACATCCGCGTCCTGAGCTGCGCGGAACTGCTCACCGACTCGATCCGCCGGATCTTCACCGACGACTCGGTGTCCGAGGTCTTCGGCGGCGAGAACCAGCTGTTCTGAGCACGGCGGTCGCGCCTTGACCTCCACGGCCGCGTCCGTCCTCATGGAGCGTCTCGGGCTCGACGACGAGGAGCTCTGCCGGGTCCTGGACGTCGACCCGCTGACCGTGATCGGCGGGGACCTCGACCACCGTCCCGAGCTGCCGATCCTGCTGGCGCTCACGAGCGAGGCAGCAGAGCGGGTCCACCCGGACGCGCTGCGTCGCTGGGTGCGGACCGCGGGGCCCTCCGGACGTCCGATCGATCATCTGCTGCGCCGGGACTTCCCGGCCTTCGAGGACGCGCTGGAGACGCTGGGGACGCGGGGTTTCGTCGTCCGCGCCCGCGACGATCGCTGACGGCGAAGTTGCAGACCGCGGGGGCGTCTGTCCTACCCTGAGGGGTCACCGCGCCCCGCGCGGTCGGTATGTCACGCCCTCCTCGCCTCCCATCCGTCGCTCTCTTCGCCGCCGTCGTGATCGCCGCGATCGCGCTCGGCGCCGTGATCGTCCCCGCGGGCAACGCCCAGGACGCGGACGCTCTGCGCCAGGAGATCGAGCAGCGCGAGCGGCGTGACGCGCGGCTCGGGTCCCAGGCGGAGCGCCTCGGGGTCCTCGAACGTCGGATCTCCGGCCAGGTCGCCCTGCTGCAGCGGCGCCTGGACGTCGCCCAGCGCGAGTTCGACGCGGCGCAGGGACGGCTCGCACGGACGAAGGAGGAGCTCGGCACGGAGCGCGCCCGCGCCCTGCGCCTGCGGCGCCGGCTGCAGGAGGCTCGCGAGGTCCTCGCCACCCAGCTGGAGGCCAACTACAAGGCCAGCGCGCCCGACATGGTCACCGTGGTCCTGAACAGCGACGGGTTCGCGGACCTCATCGAGCGACGCGAGTTCTTCCGCCGCGTGCGCCGCAACAACACCGAGATCCTCGACGTCGTGCGCGACGCCCGCAAGGACGCGAAGGGCGAGGTCAGGCGACTGGCGCGGCTGGAGCGCCGGCGGGCGACGCTGGCCGATGCCGTCGAGCGGCGCCGCAACGCCCTCGCCGCGATCACCTCGGCCGCCCAGACGCGCCGCGAGGCCGTCGCGGAGGCGCGTGCCGCCCGGCTGGCGCTACGGCGCGCCAACGCCACGGCGAGGAAGCGCGCCGGGCGGACGCTCAAGAAGCTGCTGGCGGAGCAGGCGAAGGCCCGGGTGTCCAACGTCGGCCCCGGCGGGCCATGGGCGATCCCGTGGGCGATCGTGCAGTGCGAGTCCGGCGGGCAGAACCTGCCGCCCAACAGCGCCGGAGCGTCCGGGTACTACCAGTTCATCCCGTCGACGTGGAAGGGCGTGGGCGGCAGCACGCCGCACGCCTACCTGGCCTCGAAGGCCGAGCAGGACCGGCTGGCCGCCAAGCTCTGGGCGGGGGGCAGCGGGGCCCGCAACTGGGACTGCGCGGCGATCGTCGGGCTGCTCTGAGCGGTCCCGCACGGCCCACCGGGGGCCGCGCCTGCGGGGACCGCGGGTCCTCAGGCCTGCCGCTGGTCCTTCGGAGGCTTCGGGCCGGCCCAGATCCCGGTGAAGTAGTGGAACGCCCGGACGCCCATCCGGTCGAAGGCGGCCTTCGTGCCCGCGTACGTGGCGGCCTCGATCGCGGACGCCGCGACCGCCTTGCCGACGGGTGCGCCGGCCTCGGTCGGGCGCGGCGGCGTCCCGTCGTCGGAGTCCTTGTCGAGCGCGACCCAGATGGACGTGAAGAGCTTGGCGGCGAGCTTGCCCGCGACGACGCTGAAGACGATGCCGAACGGCTTGTAGAGGAGACGGCCCATGCGGGGGACCCTACCCGCAAGGCCCGGCGGTCCACCTCGGACTTGCGCAAGCCGTCCTGGTGGTCGATAACCATGGTGCAGGGTCGCCTTCACCATCGAGAGGCGGCACACGACGGACGAGGAGGCGACGATGGACGAGCACGAGCACGAGCACGGGGACGCGGCCGGCGCCGAGGAGCTCCTGCGACGCGCGCTGCTGGACCCGGATGCGTCCGCCGCGCTCGCACTGCGCGTCGACGGACTGGCGCTGTCGGAGGCGATGACGGTGATCTTCCACGGTCGCCTGGATCTCGGGACCGTGCAGACGTACGTCACCCCGGGCCAGGTCGGGGCGGGCAGCGCCGTGGCGCCCAGCGCGCTCTTGCGGGTCCCGTGCGACCTCGACCTCGCCGAGGCCCAGGATGCGGCCGACGCCCAGGACCTCTACGCCGAGCAGGCGCGGGCGCTACGGGACGCCCTCGTCGCAGCCGACACGGTGCTCGCGGTGTGGAAGGACGCGCTGGCGTCCATCGCCGACGCGCCGATCGGGGTCAACCGCGCGGTCGATCTCCCGCTGCGCCTCCCGGCGCACCGCCTCATGCCGGTCGCGCTCGTGGAGCCCGAGCAGCAGTTGATGATCGCCCCGGTCTGCGGTGCTCGCACGCTCGCCGAGGGCAGGCCCCCGCTCGGCATCGCGTGCGCGCAGCAGGACGTCGCCCACGTCTATCCGCTCCCGGACGATCCCGAGCGGTGCCTGGAGGATTTCCGTGGTCGGGCGGCCGAGCACGCCCACCGCCTGGCCGGCCAGCTCGAGCACCAGGAGCAGTCGGTACGCCGCTTCCTGGAGATCAGCGGCCTGGACGACCTGCCGCAGGCGGGGTGAGGGGTCGGCGCGGCGGAGGTGCGCCGCGGTCTAGGCTCCGCGGCCGATGCGTCGCCGTCTGCCGCTGATCGTCCTCGCCACGATCGTCTTCCTCGTGATCTCGGGCCTGCTCGCCCGGTGGCTGTCCACCGAGGGGCGTGAGCGCGACGAGCTGCTCGGGGTCCTGCGGGCCCAGGTGGACGGCGATGCGCAGCGGATGCTCGCGGCGATGGACCCGTCGTGCCGGGCATCCCCGGCCTGTACCGCGCAGGTCCGGCGCAACACGGCCCGGCTGCGTCTGGCGGGCGAGCTGAAGATCCTCAACGTGCAGTCGGAGACCGCCTACGCCTTCGGGTCGGCGACCGGTCAGACCCGGGTGGTCTGGACGGTGCTGGACCGTGGCATACCCACCGTGCAGTGCGCGACGGTGCGCCGTGGCGGGAACGTGCTCTCCGGGCGATCGATTAGCGTGCTGGCCCTCAGCGCCCCGATCGAACGCGAGTCCTCCTGCCCGGGGTAGCGCAACTCGGGGGTGCACCACGTGTCGTCTGCCAGCGAACCCATGCGCCGCTCTCCCGTCATCGCCGCCGTCCTCGCCGCGTTCGCCGCAGCCGCTCCTGGCGCGGTCGCGCAGACCGATCCTGCCGTCACCACGCCGCCGCCCGCGGCGCCGGCGCCGCGGGTCGAGACGCCCAAGCAGGGGAAGCTCTACGAGCAGGGGCCGACCAACCGGTACCTCCTCGCGGGGACCTGGCTGTTCCGTCTCGATCAGGCCGAGGTCGGGCTGAAGGAGGGGTTCCAGAAGCAGACGGCGACCACCGGCTGGTCGGTGACGACGGTCCCCAGCGCCTGGAACGCCACCGACGAGTCCGTCGAGTCCATGTCGGGCACCGTCGGGTGGTACCGCAAGGACTTCCGGCTCCCCTCCAGGTCCAAGCGCTTCAGCTACGTGATCCGGTTCGAGTCGGTGAACTACCGCTCGCGGGTCTGGCTCAACGGCAAGCCGGTCGGCACCAACCGCGGCGCCTACCTCCCGTTCGAGATCCGGCTGCCGTCCGGTCTCCTGAAGCGCTCCGGCACCAACCGCCTGGTGATCCGGGTGGACAACCGCCGCTACCCCACGGACTTCCCGCCGTCCGGGCTGTCCGCCACGGGGACGCCGACCGGTGGGTGGTGGAACTACGGCGGCATCCTGCGCGAGGTCTACCTGCGGCGGATCGACCGGATCGACTTCTCGACGGTGCAGGTGCGTCCGGTGCTGCGTTGCACCACCTGCGCGGCCGACGTGCAGTACCGGGTGGTGCTGCGCAACTACGGGACGAGCGCCGTCAAGGTGCGGCTGACCAGCCGGTTCGGCTCCCGCAAGGTCGACCTCGGCACGAAGTCGATCGGCGCCAAGCGCTTCGCGGCGTTCACCCGCACGATCCGGGTGAAGAAGCCGCGACTGTGGTCTCCGACGCGCCCCTATCTCTACGCGGCTCCCGTGCGAGCGAGGATCGGGAAGAAGACCGTGGCCGGGTACGACCTCGAGACCGGTGTGCGCTCGATCCGCGTCAACGGGGCCGGGCGCCTGCTGCTCAACGGCAAGCCGCTGAACTTCCGGGGCATGGGGGTGCACGAGGACCACAGGACCCTGGGCTTCGCGATCGACGACGCGGCGCGGCGCCTGATGGTGCAGGAGACCCAGGAGTCCGGGGCGACACTGCTGCGCGCCCACTACCCGCTGCACCCGAGGATCCACGAGCTCGCCGACCAGAAGGGCCTGCTGATCTGGTCGGAGATCCCGGTGTACGCCGTCAAGACGCAGTACCTCAAGCAGAAGCTCGTCCGCGAGCTCGCGGCGCGCGAGCTCGAGTCGAACATCCTCACGAACCAGAACCACCCGTCGGTGATCGTCTGGTCGGTCGGCAACGAGCTGAGCGCCCGGCCGGGCGCGGTCCAGGGCTACTACCTGGCGCGGGCGGCGCGGGCGGCCAAGCGGCTCGATCCCACGCGGCCCGTGGGCTACGCCGTGGCCGGGTACCCGGCCGCCGGCTGCCAGCGGGAGTACGACCCGCTCGACGTCATCGGGGTCAACGAGTACTTCGGCTGGTATCCGGGACCCAACGGCCAGATCGCCGATCGCACGCTGCTGCCCGAGTACCTCGACTCGGTGCGCGCGTGCTATCCGAAGAAGGCGATCGTGATCAGCGAGTTCGGGGCGGAGGCCAACCGCAGCGGGCCGGTCGAGGAGAAGGGCACGTTCGAGTTCCAGTCGGACTTCGTGAACTACCACCTCGGCGTCTACGCGACGAAGCCGTGGCTCTCGGGCGCCGTCTACTGGGCCCTGAAGGAGTTCCGGGTGCGGCCGAACTGGGACGGCGGCAACCCGCGCCCCAACTCCCCGATCCACGAGAAGGGCCTGATCACCTTCGACGGGGTGCGCAAGCCCGCGTTCTTCGAGGTCCAGCGGATGTACCGCGGCACCGACCAGTTCGGCAGCGGTCCGGCGCGGTAGCGCCGCGCCCTGCTCGACCGCAACGCGTCGGGGGCGAACCTTCCGCTACCCTTCCTCGCCGTTTCGGACTGCGCATCCGCGCGTCCGTGCCCCCACAGAGACAGATCATCATGGCCAAGAACGAAGCGACCAAGCTCGACGTTTCCACCCGCACACCGGGACACTCCCGCGGCACGCGCCGACTGCGCCGCGAGGGCTTCGTGCCCGGGGTGGTCTACGGTGGCGGAGCCGAGCCGATCAGCTTCCAGGTGGGCGAGCGCGACCTGCGCCACGCTCTGGCGGAGACGGGCGCGGTGTTCGAGGTCGTGGTCGACGGCGGTAGCGCGGAGCCCGCGATCCTCAAGGACGCACAGCGGCATCCCGTCCGCGGCGAGATCGTGCACGTGGACTTCCTGCGCGTCGATCTCAGCAAGTCGATCCACGCCCCGGTGCTCGTCGAGCTCACGGGCAGCGAGGACTCCGTCGGCGTGCGCGAGGGCGGCATCCTGCAGCAGCTCGCCTCCGAGCTGAACGTCGAGGCCCGTCCGGTCGACATCCCGGACGTCATCACGGTCGACGTGTCCGGCATGGACGTCAACGACACGCTCGCGCTCTCCGCCATCGAGGCGCCGTCCGGGGTCACCTTCCTGGACGACCCGGAGGAGACCATCATCGCCACGATCACGCCGCCGCGTCTCGTCGTCGAGGACGAGGACGCCATCGAGGGCGAGACCGAGGTCATCGGCGAGGGCGGCGACGAGGCCGAGGCCGAGGCGGGCGACGACGCCGGCTCCGGCGACGACGCCGGCGAGTAGCGCGTGCGCCTTCGCGGCGCCGCGTCATCGCCCGTCGACTGGCTGATCGTCGGTCTCGGGAACCCGGGGGACCGCTACGCGCGGACCCCGCACAACGTGGGGTTCGAGGTCGCCGAGCTGCTGGCCGAGCGGTGGGGCATGTCCAAGCCCAAGGCGAAGTTCTCCGGCCGCTATCGCGAGGGCAGGATCGGTCATCCGGGCTCGACGCTCGTCCGCGTCGGGCTCCTGGAGCCGCAGACCTTCATGAACGAGTCCGGGC
>NZ_JBFIGP010000032.1:0-24295 GCF_041602235.1 Paraconexibacter sp. | reverse complement strand
GAACGACGGGTGGCACATGATCTCCACCGGCTCGCGATGCACGATCGACGCGGCGCGGTCGAAGCCGGACCCGCCGCGGGCTGGATGCACGTCGTCGATCGCCCAGAACCGCTGCGTCGTGTGGAACCTGGAGGACAGCAGCCGGTGCTTGACGCGGCGGGCGACCCGCGGGCCCGCCCAGACGCGCGGGGCGTGAGGCGCCGGGCTGCGGGTCTGCCGGACCCGGCTTCCCGGGGTCAGGGCCGGGGACAGGAACACGCTCGGCGAGACGTGGACGTGGTGGTGGGAGTCCACGTGCGTCGGCGGTCGCCCGTAGATCCGGCGGAACTCGGCGAGCTGGTCACGGATGGTGAGGGTCGCAGCACGATGCGCTGCCCGGGTGAACCGCCAGCGTGCGCGGGCTGGGTCGCGGAACTGCGTCAGCGCGCGCTCATGGTGGTCCTGTGCCTTCGCGGGCACCGTCTCCCCGTCGAAGCGCTGCGAGAGGTTCAGGTGCAGGCCGGTGGGGACGGATTCCTCGCGTGCCACCTCGGCGGCGCGCTCGCTGTCGGCCATGAACACCATCGCGCTGGTCGACGTGACGGCGCCGGCGCGGAAGGCGGTCAGGATGGCGGTGGTGGCGGCGAGCGCGGCTCCCCAGTCATCGGCGTTCACGATGAGGAGTCCCCGCATTCCGCGATCCTATGCGCAAGCGCGGCAAGCGAGTACCTGTTCTCCGCGAGCGCACGGCCCGCCGGGCCCAGCCACGGCGAGCCGCCGCGCAGCACCCCGGTCAGCGCGTCGGTCACTCCCTGGGCCCCGTCCGCCACGAGGTAGTCGTGTCCCGCGTCGCCGTCCACCCCCGCCGCGCCACGCGGCGTGGTGATGACCGGTACCCCGTGCGCGAGGGCCTCGATGAGCTTGAGCGGGGACCCGCTGCCCGTGAGCAGCGGAACCACGACGCATGTCGCCGCGTCGTACAGCGGGTCCAGGTCGGGCACGAATCCGGGCAGCTCGACCCCCGGCGGCGGATCGCCGGCGTCCAGACCGAGCGCCTGCGCCGCGCCGCCGCCCGCGAGGACGAGGCGCACGTCGGGGACGACGGCCTGCAGCCGGGGCAGGACGTCCCGAACCAGGAACGCTCCGGCCTCGGCGTTCGGGGCGTAGGACCAGCTGGCCAGGAACAGCACTCGCGGCGGCGTGCCGGGTGGGGGTTCGGCGATCCGGGGCCGGATGGCCTCGACGTCGACCACGTTGGGCATGTAGCGGAGCGTCGCCGTCGGGCACAGGGCGCGCGCGCCCTCGAGGTCCGCGCGGCTGGCCATCCACGCCTCGCCGCATCGGCGCAGCAGCCGCCGTTCGAACCGCTCGAGCGAGCGGCGCGACCCGCTGTCGCCGATGTCCGCACGCAACTGCGACTCGAGGTTGTGCGCGTTGTAGATCACGCGGGACCCCAGCCGACGCAGGGCCTGCGCCTCGATCGGGCCGTCGGCGACCAGGCGGACATGTTCGTCGCCGTCGGTCAGCTCCACCGTCCGCGCGACGAGCTCCCGCGAGATCCCGCGAGCGAAGTCCTTCGGCGTGCCGCGCAGCCGTGCGGCGGCGTAGCTGACCGCGCGGCCCACGCCGCGAGACGGGACGACCGGGTGGTAGCGCACGTGCTCGAGCGCGCGGAACGCGGCGTCGGGCTCCGGGGCGCCGTGCACGGTGTGCACGACGTCGACGGGACCGGACCGGGCCAGCGCAGCCACGATCCCGTAGGTGCGCAGCGCGCGACCGGTTCCGAGCGTCGGCGTGCCGGTGGTGACGACGACCGACCTCACGCCGGCACCGGGTCGCGCGTCTCGTCGTGCAGCCTCGTGGCACTGGTCGCGGCCGGGGCGGTCGTCCCCAGGATCCTGGCCCCTCGGACGACGCTCCGCAGGACCATCTGCGCGCGGGTGCGCAGTCCGCGCTCGTCGCAGACGACCGCGTCGATGCGCCGCACCTGGCGCTCCCGGTCCAGGGCGCGGGCGAGTCCGAAGAGGCCGGTGGAGGGCAGCGGCACCACGCGCAGCCGGTCCGCGTGGACGAGCGAGCCGTCGCGTGGCGGCGAGGGCACGAGCGTGTCGGCGCTGCTGCTCAGCAGGACGACGTCGGCGCCGGCGGCAGAGGCCTCCAGCAGCCACGACGCCATCGCCGCCGACCCGGCGGGCGTGGTCGCGAGTCCCACGAGCCGCACCGGTCCGCCCGGGGGCGGCTGGACGCTGTAGTGGCCGCGCGACCGGTCTGCCGTGCCGGCTCCGCGACGCGCCGCCAGGACCCACACGGCGACGTCGACCGCGGTGTCGATCCCGACCTTCACGACGCCGCGCCAGCCGTCGCGCCACGCGCCGTCGGCCACGAGGCGGTACACGGCCTTCGCAGCCGGCCGCAGCAGCGCACCGCGCAGCACCGCTCCTGGCGTCGGACGCAGCTGGAAGTGGGAGGCCTCCAGCCGCGCGTAGCGCCAGGCGTCCTCCCGCGCCTCCCGCCACGTCGATGCGAGCTCGTGCGTCATGTCGCCGCGCATGGCCCACACCGTGGTCGACGCGACGAGACCCTCGTGGACGGCGCGGGCCTCGTCGTGGCGGTAGGCCGTACGGCGGAAGAGCCTGTACCGGTAGCCCGGGTACTTCGCCGACTGCTCCAGCCAGCCGCCGAGGAACCGGTGGCGCATCGGCAGCGCCACCAACGGGTGCGCGCCGCTCAGGGAGGGGTCGTCGAGGAAGGCGCGGATCTCGCACGCCAACTCCGGCGTGATCGTCTCGTCGGCGTCCACCTCCAGGATCCAGTCACCCGTGGCGTGATCGATGGCGACGTTGCGTTGGGCTCCGAACCCCGACCAGGGGTGCTCGACGACCGTGGCCCCCGCGTCGCGCGCGATGGCGACGGTCCGATCGGTCGAGCCCGAGTCGACGACCACGACCTCGTCGCAGAACGCCACGCTGGCCAGCGCGTCGGGCAGGCGTCGCTCCTCGTCGCGGACGATCAAGCAGGCGGAGAGGCGGGCTCGCCCTCGGTCACGGTCCGAGTCTGGCTGGGCGCTCTGCTCCACGCGGCGAGTCTACGTCGGTCGCAACGCGGCGTCCCGTTACGATCCCGCGCGTGTCCCCCTTCTGGCTCTGGATGCAGGCACTGATCGTCGTGTTCGTGCTCGCCAGCATCATCATCGCGATCACCAAGCTCGCCTGACCCGCGGCGAGCCGACCGTCTCACGCGTCAGCGGCCGCTGCCGGTCCTGGCCCGCAGCCGTCCGAGGACCCCGCCCCGGCTCGGCTTCGGGAAGGTCACGGGCGCCATGGGGATGCGGTCGCCGCCCAGGATCGCGGCGGGCACGTCCCGGCCGAGCCACTCGGTCAGCGCCGGGTCGAGCCCGGCCGCGAGCAGGTGCTCGCGGATGCCGGGCGGGCGGCGTCGCAGATCGTGTGCGTCGCTGGCGACGCTGTGCACGAGCCCCTCGGCCAGGAACTCGCGGGCGACCTTCTCCACCTCGCGGCCGAAGCTCCCGACGAAGGCGCCGGCGGTCAGCGAGGTGAGCATGCCCTGCGACACGTACGCGGACAGGCGCTCGGGCTCACGGTGGAACGCGGGGCAGCGCTCCGGGTGGGCCAGGACGATCCGGTGCCCGCGCGCCTGCAGGACGTCGAGGACCGGGGCGAACGCCGCGGCGCTGGGCGAGAAGGGGCACTCGATGAGCAGCCAGGCACTGCCGCCGAGCTTCAGCGCGGCGAGATCGCCGTTGTCGAGGGCGTCGACCCTCGTCATCGCGATCTCGGCGCCGGGCAGGACCTCCAGCGGGACGTCTTCCTCCGCGAGCCGGGCCCGCAGGGCCTCGACGGCCGGCAGCAGGTTCGCAGGGCCGTTGTCCTGGTAGTCCCAGGAGACGTGTGACGTCGCGACGACCGTGCTGGTGCCGGCCTCCACGTGGGCACGCGCGAGCGCGACCGCGTCCTCCATGGTGGCGGGTCCGTCGTCGACGCCGGGAAGGATGTGGCAGTGGAGGTCGATCACGGAAGCAGGGGGCGCAGAAGAGGGCTCAGGGTGTCACATCCGCCGGGTGTGCGGGACATCACCCGCGCGCTACGGGCTTGCGGTTAGGGTTGGACCATGTTCACGTCGATCGTCGTCGGTACCGATGGGTCCGATACCGCACAGAAGGCCGTGGGGCGCGCCGTCGCCCTCGCCGCCCAGCTCGGGGCGCGCCTCGAGATCGTCAGCGCGTACGAGCCCGTCTCGGGGCAGCGCCTGCGCGAGGAGCAGCAGCAGGTCCCCGGCGACCTGCAGTGGATGATCACGCCGCGCGAGGACGTCGATGCGACACTCGAGAAGGCCGCCGAGGACGCCCGGGAGAAGGGCGTCGTCGACGTCCGGGTGCACGCGCGGCAGGGCGATCCGGCCGACGCGATCCTCGACGTCGCCGAGGAGCTCGATTCCGATCTCATCGTGGTCGGGAACAAGGGCATGACCGGAGCCAAGCGGTTCCTCCTGGGCTCGGTGCCGAACAAGGTGAGCCACCACGCACCCTGCAGCGTCCTGATCGTCCGGACCATCTGACGCGGGCGGCGAGCCGATCGGGCCCACCGGGTCCTCCGATCGGACGAGCCGCAGCCATCGACAGGGGGACCCGGCAACAGGCTCCCGAACCCTTCTGTTTCAGGAGGTTTGGTACCCCCAGGATCGCGGAAGATTCCCTGCATGGAAGCAATGGCTCGGCAGGGAGTCACGATCGCCTTCCCCCAGCGGGAGTCGGCTCCGCAACCCACCGCAGGCGTCGTCGCCCTCCAGCGGCCCGTTCGCGAGGACGGCTGGCCGATGTCCGCCCAGCTCACCGCCCGGGGTGCTCACCAGCGCGACGAGCCGGTGAGCGTCGTCGTGCTCCGCGTCGACCCCCGCCGTGGAGGCCTGCGGCGCCGTCGCGGAGGCATCGAGCTCGACAGCGCGTTCATCGTCCCGCAGTGGCGCAACGAGCTGGCCGCGGACGACGTGCTCGTCCCGCTTCCCGAGGGTCGCGTCGGCCTGCTCATGCCCTCGTCCGGCCTGGACGAGGCCTTCGCCTTCGTCGATCGGCTGCGGTCCCGCTGCGGGCGCGCCGTGACGCTGACCGCGGCGGTCGCCGCGGTGCGCACCTCCGAGTCCCTCACCGAGGCGTCCCTCCGTGCCGAACGAAAGCTCTCCCGTTTCACCCGCTCCGGGGCATCCGCCCTCGCGGTCTGAGAACCCACCAACCGATCTCGGCGTCCGCGTCCGCGATTCGCCCAACCCCATGCTCCTGGCAGGGAGGAGACCATCATGCTCATGACCACACACCAGATCCGTCGCATCGCCCTCACCGCAACCACAGCGGTGCTCGCGATGGCCGCACCGGCCGTTGCGCAGGACGACCTCAGCGACTACACCTCGACCGTCCCCACGGTCACGACCCCGACGTCGACGACCGAGGCCCAGTCGACCAAGCCGACCACGACCAGCAAGGGCACCAGCGAGGTCGCACCGACCCGTGCCTCGGGTGGCGTTGCCGGCACGCAGCAGAGCGCCGCCCCGGCGGCAACCGCGGCTGCGACCGGCACGACCCCGAGCCAGCTCGCCTTCACCGGCGCCGAGCCCCTGATCATCGGAGGCTTCGGTCTGCTCCTCATGGGAGGCGCGGTCGTGTTGCAGCGCCGTCGCCGCGCCACGTCGCGGTAGCCCGCAGAGCAGCGAACGTCCCAACCCCACCCCGTCGTACCCCACCCGGTCACGGTCTCCCCAGCCGTGACCACCCGGTCACGGTCTCCCCAGCCGTGACCCACCCGGCCGTCTCGCGTGACCGGGTATCCCGACGCCCGCCTCGGAACTCCGGTCCGCGGCGGGCGTCGCGGCGTCCGCGGAGCGGACCCGGAGGCGGACGGGTGCCCGTGCCGTGACCGGGCGCCCCGGGTCAGCGCGACGGCGTCGCGACGGGCGGCGGCAGGATCGGCCTCGTCGCCTTGCCGGCGTTCAGCAGGCCCGCTCCGTAGCGGCTGTCGTGGCCCGGTGCGCCGAGGTCCGTCGCCGTCGCCTCGAGGTGCTTCTCGACCTTCGAGGGACTCGGGTTGCGTCCCAGGACGCGGGAGGACAGCACGAGGGCGGCCGTTGCCGAGACGTGGGGCGCGGCCATCGAGGTGCCCTGGTAGTCGCCGGGCAGCCCGAACGTGCGCCGGCTCTTGCCCTTGAGGGTGATCTGGAAGATGTCGCGACCCGCGGCCTGGTCCGGCCGGCAGTTCGGGTCGTCGGCGTACGCGGCGTCCGCACCGCCGCCCGGGGCGACGATGTCGAGCCCGCTGCCGACGTTCGAGAAGTCCGAGAGGCACCCGCGCTCGGTCGTGGCGCCGACCGAGATCACGTTGGCGGCCCGGGCGGGATAGGCGATGGCGCGGTGCCCTTCGTTGCCCGACGCTCCGACGATGATCGCGCCCTTCGCGTGGGCGTAGCGGATCGCGTCGATCAGCTCCGGGATCTGGCGCGCGGTCACGTCGCTGGAGAACTCGAGGCTGAGGTTGATGACGTCGGCCCCCTTGCGCGCGGCGAAGCGGACCCCGTCGGCGATGTCGCTCGCGTCGCCTTCGCCCTGGTCGTCGAGGACGCGCACGGGCATGATCCTCGCGCCGTAGGCGAGACCGGTCAGGCCGTACCCGTTGTTCGTCTGCTCGGCGATCGTCGACGCGACGTGCGTGCCGTGGCCGTTGCTGTCGTTCGGGTAGGGGTCGCGGTCGACGAAGTCGTAGCCGCGCACGAACTGCCGGGTCTGCAGGTCCGGGGACTTGAGGAACGGCTTGCGCGCCCGGTAGGCGACCCCGGTGTCGAGCACCGCGACGGTCACGCCGCGACCGCCGTAGCGCTTGACCGCGGCGAGGTTCGACCACGCCTCGGGCGCGTTGACGGAGAACGGGCCGATGAAGTTCCACTGGACGTCCCGCCAGCCGCCGGGCGTCTTGCCGCGCCCCGGGTCGTTGGGGATGTATCCCGCGGCACGGGCCTTGACGTTGGGCACGGCGTAGACGACGTTGTCGCGCTGCCTGATGGCCCGGATCGCCTTGTCGATGTCGCGCACGCGGACCACGCGGTGACGGGCGCGTCTGCGGGCGCTGCTCACCGCGCGAGGACCGTCGCCCACCGTCTGTCCGGCCGGGATCTCGCCGACCACGACCTCGCCGGGCACGACCTCGACCGCGTGGGCCGGGGCGGCGCCGATCGCGAGCCACACGCCCACCCCGACGAGCACCGCTCGGGCGGCGTGGCTGCTGGTGTGGGAGGGCATCGTGATGGGTGGCATGGACCTGCTGACACCCCTCCAACAACGCGCGTGGGCCGGAGTTGTGCGCCTTCAGCGATGATGACGCATCAGGTGACCGGCGTGGGCCATGCACAAGACCATGCGATCGGCATGCGCCTCGCGCTCGACGAGGCCCGATCGGCACTCGCCCACGACGACGTTCCCATCGGTGCCGTGGTGCTCGCCGACGACAGCCGCATCCTCGGCCGCGGGCACAACGAGCGCGAACTCCAGGCGGATCCCACCGCCCACGCCGAGATCCTGGCGCTGCGGCGCGCCGCGCAGAGCGTCGGCTCCTGGCGTGTGCTCGCCGCCACGCTGTACGTCACGCTCGAGCCGTGCGCGATGTGCGCGGGCGCGATCGTCCTGAGCAGGGTGCCCCGGGTGGTCTACGGCTGCACGGATCCGAAGGCCGGGGCGGCCGGGAGCGTGCTCGCCGTCCTGGCCGAGCCGCGTCTGAACCACCGTCCGGAGGTGGTCGCCGGGGTGCTGGCCGACGAGTGCGCCGAGTTGCTGCGGACGTTCTTCCGGGAGCGCCGGACGCGCTAGCGTCGGTGGTGATGCGCCGCCGATCTGCCACCGCCGCCTGCGCCGTCCTGGTGACGCTGCCGGGCGCGTTCGCCGGTACCGCGGACGCGAAGGACCTCCATCGCGCCCGGGAGCGGGCCGTGTCGTGGGCGGTCGCACAGGCACCCCACCGGGAACGCGGCACGACGAACTGCTCGCCCCGGATCGACCGCTGGGTCCGGGACATGGGCCTGCGCGTGCCGCCCTGCCGGCCGTGGTGCGGCGCGCTCATCCACCAGGCGTTCCGGCGGGCGGGGGTGCGGCTCAGCGTGCGCCTGATCGATCCCGACCGCTCGTACGCCGACGCGGTGGCCCGCCGGCGTGGGCTGCGCGCCATCGCGATCGGGCGGGTGCGCAAGGGCGATCTCCTGTTCTTCCGCTTCCGCGCTGGACTCCGCGCGTCGCACGTGGCGCTGGTCCGCGGAACGCCCAAGGGCGGCAAGGTCCGCACGGTCGAGGGCAACGTGGCCCACGCCGTGCGGTTGAAGACCCGCGGCCTGCGCTACGCCGTGCTGGCCGCGAGGGTGGTCGGCTGACCCTCGGCCGTCGCGTGACGGTCGACCCACTCGCTGATCGTCCGGACGATCAGGCGCGGGTCGTCCCACATCGGCACGTGCCCGCAGCCGGGCAGGACCCGGAACTCGTTGCCGGGGATCTCCCGGCGCAGTCTGGGGGAGTGCAGGGGCATCGGCAGGATGCGGTCGTACTGCGGCCAGGCCAGCAGCACCGGGGCGCGGACGGCGTCGAGGCCCGAGAGGACCGGGGTCCCCGCCTCCAGCGCCGAGATGACCCGCTCGCTCACCGCGCACTGCAGGGACTCGCGCACGAGATCGACGGCGTCGGCGGGCTGCACGAGCTCGCCGTGGCGCATGATGTCGCGGAAGGCCAGCTTGCGGGCTCCCGGCCGGGCCAGCAGCTTGGGGGCCCGGGGGGCGGCGGCCCGCGAGAGCTTGATCGTGCGGGTGAAGAACCTCGCGAGGCGCTGGGACTCCGCGTGGCCCGGCTCCCAGCCGCCGCCGGGCGCGAGCGCCACGACGCTGCGGGCGCGACCGCGCTTGGCGAGCTCGATCGCCAGGGCGCCGCCCATGCTGTTGCCCACGAGGTGGGCGGACTGCACGCCGAGGTCGTCGAGGTGACCGGCGAGGTGGTCGGCGGCAGCCTCGAGGCTGAGGTCGTCGGCCTCGAACAGCGGCCCACCGGCGTGGCCGGCGAGCGTGGGGGCGATGACCTCGTAGCGGCCTACCAGGTCGGCCAGGACGGGACGCCAGTGGTGCCAGGTACCGGTGAAGCCGTGCAGGAGAACGACGGGCTCCCCGTGGCCGGCGCGGTAGAGCGCGGGAGTGATCTCGGGCATCGGGGAAGGGTAGCGACCGAGCGGCTGTTCGGTCCGTCGAGCGAACGTCGGTGTTCACGCGCTAGGCTCGGGGCATGGCTGGTCTCCCCGCGATCCCGGGTCTGAAGGAGCTTGCGGCGCTCGCCGCGAAGCCCGTCGGCCTCGTCAACGATCTGTCCAACCGGCCCGTCGTGCTCCGCCCGATGGATCTCCTCCGTGGCCCCGGGTCCCTGGAGCAGGCCGTGCGCGACCGGGTGATCGTGGTCACCGGCTCGTCGTCGGGTATCGGGCAGGAGGCGGCGCGCCAGATCGGGGCGGCCGGCGGCACGGTCGTGCTGCTCGCCCGGTCGCTCGACAAGCTCCAGGAGCTGGCCGTCGAGATCGAGCAGGCGGGCGGGACCGCCGATCCGCGACGCTGCGACCTCTCGGACTTCGACGCGCTCGACGAGGTGGCCGCCGGAGTCCTCGCCGATCACGGCAAGGTCGACGTCCTGGTCAACAACGCCGGCCGGTCGATCCGCCGGTCGGTCGCGCTGTCCTACGACCGGTTCCACGACTACGAGCGCACCATGCAGCTCAACTACTTCGCCGCGGTCCGGCTGATCCTCCGGTTCCTTCCGGGGATGCGCGAGGCCCACGGCGGGCACATCATCAACATCTCGTCGGCCGGTGTGCAGACCCGCACGCCGCGCTTCGGCGCCTACATCGCCTCGAAGGCCGCGCTGGACACGCTGTGTGACGCGCTGCAGGCCGAGGTCCGCGACGAGAACGTGCGGTTCACGACCATCCACATGCCGCTGGTGCGCACGCCGATGATCGCGCCGACCAAGATGTACGAGCGGTTCCCGGCGCTGACCCCGGAGCAGGCGGGAGCGCTGGTGGCCCGAGCCGTCATCCACCGGCCTCGCCGCCTCGGCCCGCCCTTCGGCAGCGCGGCCGCGTTCATCGACACGCTCTCGCCGGACACGATGGACCTCGTGCGCAACCGCGGGTTCAAGATGTTCCCCGACTCGCGTGCCGCGAAGGCCGACGTGCCCGCGGAGCCGGCGGCGTCCCCCGGGACCGATGAGGACGGGACGCCCAACGCGACCGGTGTCGCGTTCGCGAACCTGACGCGCGGCACGCACTGGTAGCGCCCGGCGGGTCAGCTGCTGGGCCGCTCCTCGGCGGTGACGCTGAAGTTCGTGAGGGTCACCGGACCGAAGGACGTGAGCAGCGCGACATCCGTCGCGTCGCGGCCACGTCCGACGACGACCCGCCCCGACCGGGGCTCGTTGTTGCGGGCGTCGAACGTGTGCCAGCCGTCCGCGAGGTAGACCTCGAACCAGGCGGCGAAGTCCATGCCCTCCGCGGGCGGGGGGACGTCGACCGCCGGCAGATAGCCGAAGGCGTACCGGGCCGGGATGTTGAGCGCCCGGCAGTACGTGATCGCCAGGTGGGCGAAATCCCGGCACACGCCCTGGCCGGCGCGGTTGGCGTCGACGGCCGTCGTCCACGGGTTCGACGCGCCGCTGACCCATTCGAGATGTCCGTGGACGTGGTCGACGATCGCCTGCACGCGCGACCACCCGGAGGGCAGGCTCCCGAACAGGTCCCAGGCCTCCTGGCCGAGCTCGTCGGGCAGCACGAAGCGGCTCGGCAACACGTACGCGAGGACCTCGTCCGGCAGCTCGTCGATCGGGACCTCCCGCGCGTCCGGAGCGATGACGTCGTCCGGGCGCGACAGGCACAGCTCGGACCGGTAGGCGAGTCGCGAGACACCGACCGGGATCGTCAACCGCTCGCAGCGGTTGCCGTAGTGGTCGACGTAGCTGTGGTGGTCCGAGTGCGTCTCCCACTGCTCGATGTCGAGCCGCACGCGCGGGTCGGGCGCGGGGGCGACCTGCATGATCGCCACCGTCGGCTGGGAGGTCTCCACGACGAACTCGCAACCCACGAGCAAGGGCAGGTCGGCGTCTCCGCGCATGTCAGGCGGCCTGCCTGCGGATCCGCTTCCAGCCCTCCCAGAGGGCAGGGAGGTAATCGACCAGCGGGGGGATCACGATGCCCGAGCCCGCCAGGGCGGCCCGGGTCCTCGTGGTCTCGAAGTGGCAGCGGAAGGGTGCCGCGTCGATCAGGCCCGGCGACACGCCGATCGCGGTCAGGGTCTTGTCCCGCACGCCGCCCACCACCGGCAGGCGTCCGGCGATCTGCCCGGCCCAGAACGCGATCGAGCCGGTGATCTCCGGCAGGGCCGGAACGACCCGCGGACCCCCCGCGTGGGCGCACAGCGCGGCGAGGATCTCGTGGACCCGCTCGTCCTCGGTCGCCGTGAGCCCGAACGTGTCGCCGTGGCTGGGGTCGTCGGTGAGCGCGATGTGGGCGATCGCCTCGGCGCAGCGGTCCACGGGGACCGTGGGGAGGCGGCCCATCCGGGGCACGGGCACCACCGCCAGCGAGGGCATGCTCCTGAGCGCGGCCGCGAGCGGGAAGAGCGCGTAGACGCCGTCGAGCTTGTCGGTCTCCCCGGTGTCGGTCGTCCCGACGACCGCGCCCGGGCGGTAGATCCGGAACGGCATCGCGGCGGTGTCCCGGACCAGGACCTCGCTCTCGAACTTCGACGCGTGGTACGGATGGGTGAACACCTGCCCGTGGCGGGGGTCCGCCTCGGGGAACGATCCCTCGTAGGTGCCCGCTGCCGCGACCGAGGAGATCATGTGGAACGTGCCGGCGTCGTGGGAGGCCGCGAAGTCCAGGACGCGCCGCGTCCCCTCCACGTTCGCCTCGGCGAGCTCGCGCGCATCGGCGTCCATGTCGTAGATCGCGGCGAGGTGCACGAGGTGCTCGATGGGCGCGCCGAACGCGTCGAGCGTGAGCCCGTCACGCGAGATGTCGCCGGGCACGGGGATCAGGCGGGAGTCGTCCGCGCCGAGATCCTGGGCGATCCGCAGGAGCCGGTCACGGGACTGCGGGCGGACGAGCGCGTGGACCGTCGCGCCGCGCTCCAGCAGCTCCCTGATCACGAACCGGCCGAGGAAGCCGGTGCCGCCGGTGACGAAGCATGTCGAGGCCATGGCGCGATCCTCGCACGTCGGGCTGGTGGGGGGTCCTGCCGGAGGAGGACGTAGATTTCCGCGGCATGACCCTGGTGCTGGTGATCGAGGACGACCCGGACGTCGGCCGGCTCGTGACCCGGCTCATGGAGCGCTCCGGTCACGACGTGCGCCTGTGCGCGGACGGCGAGGCGGGACTGCGCGCGTTCTTCGAGCAGCGCCCCGACGTGGTCGTGCTCGACATCGGCCTGCCCGGGATGGACGGCTGGCAGGTGCTCGAGCGCGTGCGTGAGCTGAGCGACGTGCCGGTGCTGATGCTGACCGCCCAAGGGGACGAGCTCGACCGGGTGCGCGGGCTGCGCAGCGGCGCCGACGACTTCGTGTCCAAGCCGTTCGGGCGGCAGGAGCTCGCGGCCCGGGTCGATGCGCTGCTGCGCCGGGCGGCGCTCACGACGACCGCCGACGGTCGCGACGAGGGCCTGGACGTGTACAGCGACGCGGCGCTCACCGTGGACCATCGTCAGCGCACGGTCGTGGTCGGCGGCGAGGAGCTGCGCCTGACGCCGACGGAGTTCCGGCTGCTCGCGGCCTTCGTCCGGAACCCCAACCAGGTGCTCAGCACCGACCAGATCATCGACCTGGTGTGGGGCGACCCGTACATCCAGCGCGAGCAGGTCAAGCTCATCGTGGGCCGGCTGCGCAAGCGGCTCGACGGCCGGGTCGCAGGCGAGACGATCGAGACGGTGCGCGGGTTCGGCTACCGCTACGTGGCAGCGCGGAGCTGAGGTGGGGCCGGATCCCGCTCGTCGCGTGCGGTGACCGGGAGCACGAGGCGGAAGGTGGATCCCCGGCCGAGCTCGCTCTCGATCTCGAGCCGCCCGTGGTGGCGCTCCACGATCTCGCGCGTGATCGCCAGCCCGAGCCCCGTACCCGAGACCCCGGTCGCCGTCGAGGCCCGGAAGAACCTGTGCCCGAGCTGCGCGTGCTCCGTCTCCGGGATGCCGGGACCGCTGTCGCGTACCGCGATCACGACGTCCTCCGCGGAGCGCGTCGCGCGGACCACGACCTCGGCGTCCCCGGGGCTGAACTTGATCGCGTTGTTCACGAGGTTGGCGAGGGCCTGACGCAGGCGCTGACGGTCGCCCCGCACTGCCAGGCGCGGGCCCAGCTCGGTCCTCAGCGTGATCCCGCGCTCACGCGCCTGGGGTTCGAGCTCGCGGCACAGCTCCGTGGCGAGCGCGCCCACGTCGAGCGCATCGCGGGTCAGCTGCACGCGCCCCGACTCGAGGCTCGACAGCAGCAGCAGGTCGTTGATGATGGCCTCCAGGTGGCCGGCGTTGCGGACGATCACCTCGACCGCCTCGCGCTGGCTCTCACTGAGCGTGCCGGCCTCCTCGGTCAGCTCGTCCGCGAAGCCCATGATCGAGGTGAGCGGCGTGCGGAGCTCGTGCGAGACCGTCGACACGAAGCGGCTCTTCAGCTCGTCGAGCTCACGCAGGTCGGCGACCGTCCGGCCGAGCCGACCGGCCATCTCGTTGAAGGCCTCGGCGGCGACGCGCGCCTCCATGACGCCGGCGACCGGGGCGCGGGCCGCGAGATCCCCGGCCCCGAACGCGCCGCTGGCCGTGGCGAGACCTTCGACCGGATGCACGACCTGCCGGCGGAGGACGCGCAGCAGCAGGAACCCCACGGCGACGGCGGTGAGGCTGAGCAGGGCGATCACCGACAGGCCGACCGCCTGCACGAGACCCGCGCGGTCCTGCTCGTCGCGCAGGCGCTCACGCTCCCGGGCCGAGAGGTCGGCGATGCGTCCGCGGATGGCGTCGATCTGGGCCTTCCCGACGCCCGCCACGATCATGGGCTGGGCCCCGGACCGGTCGCCCGCGGCGATCCGGGCGAGCACCGGCTCCGCGAACGTCGTGCGCCAGCGGGCGAAGCGCGTTCCGAGGTCGCGAGCCTCCGCGCGATGCTCGGCGGGCATCCGCTCCGTGACGCGCCGGACGCCCTGCTCGACGCGACGCTCTCCGGCGAGGTACGGCTGCAGGAACGCCAGGCGACCCGACAGGATGTAGCCCCGGAGGCCCGTCTCGGCCGAGAGGACCTCGCCGCGCACCGCCTGCAGGTCCAGGAGGGTCTCGCTGACCTCGTCGGACCGCTGCTCGACCTTCTGGCCGGACACGACCACGCCGACGCTGACGGTGACCAGCAGCGCGGCGACGAGCGCCTCGATGATCACCACCCTCCGGACGAGGCGGTCGAGGCGAAGCGCGCGCACCTAGGAGTCCAGGTCGTCCGTGGAGGGTCCGGCGACCGGGAGGGCCAGCGTGGCGCCGCAGCTCTGCGGGCCGTGGCGCACGTCGAGCCGGCCCTTGTGCAGCACGACGACCGCGCGCGCGATGGCGAGTCCGACGCCGGCGGGTGCGACCGGAGCCTCGAGGACCAGGAGCGCGGTGTCTGCTTCGCGGCGCACGGTGAGCGCGACCGTACCTCCTCGTGGTTCCAGCACGTCGCGCAGCAGCCCGCGTACCGCGGTCCTGACCCGGCGGCGGTCGGCGACGATCCGGACCGGCTCGTCGCCGTGCTGGACGACGCCCTCGGCACGCTCGCCGAGCTCGTGCAGCACGTCCCGGACGAGCTCTGTGAGATTGAACTGCTCGGGGGCCAGCGCGGTGTCCGCCGTCTCGGCGCGCGAGCCGAGCAGCACGTCCTCGACGAGATCGACGAGCCTCGCGGTCGAGCGGTCGATCGCCTCCGTCGCCTCGCGGCGATGCTCCTCGTCGTCGTCCAGCGGGTCGAGCAGCTCCTCGACCTGACCCTTGAGGGTCGTGAGCGGCGTGCGGAGCTCGTGGGAGGCGATGCCCACGAAGCGACGCTGCATCCGGGCCAGCTCCTCCCGCTCCCGCTGCATGCCCAGCTCGAGGTCCACCCAGTGGGCGAGCTGCTCGAGCACCTCGCGCTGCTCCGGGGTGAGCTCTCGTGGCGTCGAGTCGGTGACGCAGAGCGCTCCGACCGGCGAGCCGTCACGAGCGTGGATCGGCGCCCCGGCGTAGAACACGATGCCGGGCGGTCCGGTGACGAGCGGGTTGTCCGCGAACCGCTCGTCCACACGGGCGTCCGGGACGACCAGCGGGCGGTCGTCGACCAGCGTGAAGCGACAGAACGACTGCTTTCGCGGGACCTCCGGGACCCTGCCCTCGGGTGGTCCCGCGAACGACTTCGCCCACTGGCGGTCGCGGTCCACCAACGTGATCATCGCGTTCGGCGCGTCCAGGACCTGGGCGGCCATGCGGGTGATGCGATCGAAGCGCTCCTCGGGGGCGGTGTCGAGGATCTCGAGGTCGTCCAGCGCGAGCAGGCGGCGTGCCTCCGACTGGTCCGGCAGCATCACCGGATCTCCGTGAGCGCCAGCCGGAAGGTGACGTCCGCGCCCTGGTAGACGTTGTCCCCGCTCGTCGGTGACGGGGGCGGCCCGCCGTCGGGGAACGCGAGCGTCACGAGCCACGTCCGGCTTGCGCGGGCCGGGACGACCGGCAGCGCGGTGGGACCCGCGGCAGCGAGGGGCGAGGCGGTGCGCACGGTGCCGTCGACATCGGTGATGCGCAGGATAAGCCGCTGCGACAACCGTCCGCCCAGGGATCCGGGACGGTCCGTCAACCCGGCGGGTCCGGCGACGAGGCGGGCCGGCGCCGCGCCGCTGTTGACCACGCGCACCCGCATCGTCTCGCTGGTGCCCGGGCGGACACCTGAGGTCTCGATCCGTGGGAGGGCTCCAGGGGTCCCGTCGTCGAGCGACAGCGTCCCGGCCGCACCGGCGCCGCCAACCGGCTCCGCGTCGCCCGACGTACCCGGCACGTGCCGGCGCCGCGGTCCCGCCGCAGCGATCAGCGTGACGGCGGCCTTCGTGCTGGCAGCCGTGTTCGTGGTCGCTCGGCGCGAGCCGCCGTCCGTGGACGGGGGGAGGGCGTCGCCGCCGGGCGCCGCCGAGCGCGTGCTGGGCGAGGCGGCCTCGACCGGCGGACGGACCACCTGGCCGCCCTGGCCGGGGACCAGTGGGCCGAGCGGGCCGTCGTCGATGAGCGCGCGCAGGCCTCGGTCCGCGTCACCGACGCCGGCCGTGGCGACGACGACCGCGCAGCCCCAGGCGAGGACGACCAGGGCGCGCGTGCGTGGGTGCGGATTCGTCGTCATCAGAAGTTGGCGTCCAGCACACCGGACTCGGTCACCGGGGAGGTCGAGCAGGGGTTGCCCGCGAGGTCCAAGGCCGCCGCGGTCGGGGTCCAGGCCATCGCGGTCTTGTTCGTCCGGGTGGACAGGTCGCCCGCGCCGGAGACCACCGCCCCGAGCGTGATCGTCACGCGGCTCGCGGCGACGCCGTTGACGGTGACCGAGGTGAGGACGGCGGTACCGGCGAGCACCACGGTCTTGCTCTTCTTCACCGAGTCGGTCAGCAACGCGACGGAGCCCAGGCCGGTCGGGACGAGGCCGGCCGGGTCGGCGCTGAACTGCAGGACGTCGGACGACGACGAGCCGCCGTCGAGCTTGCCGTCACGGAACCGCAGGTAGACCGGCATCGGCGTCAGCCCCGTCCAGCCGGTGAGCAGCGAGGTCGGCCGCATGGCCTCGGTGTAGGTCAGCAGGAGCGTGTCACCGCTGTCGGGGCGGCCGAGCGTCCCGGTGCCGTTGATCGCATCGATGTCGTGGCCGCGCACGGGGGTGTTGTCGATCATGCGGCCGACGACCGTGGACGACGTGGTCGTCGCGCCGGTCCCGTTGACCATGATCGCGCGGAAGTCGTAGCTGCCGTCCGGCGTCGCGCCGGCGGCCGTGTTCAGGGTGCACTCGTACGGCGCGGTCGTGTCGGTGCAGATGTCGGTCCAGGTCGTCTTGCCCGTCGGTGCGCGCTGGATGCGCACGGAGGCGACCCCCACGTTGGAGTTGGCGTTCGCCGTCAGGGTCACGGTCCCGCGCAGGAAGTCCCCCGGGTCGTTCACGGAGACCGAGGAGACGCTGTTGTCCACACGGCGGTTGGCGATCGTCGCGGAGGTGGTGGTGTTGCCGGCGACGTCGCTCGCGACCGCCCGCACGTCGTAGAGACCGTCGGCGACCGTGGTGGTGTCGAAGCGGCAGCGGTAGGGCGCGACGCTCGCGGTGCACACCGTGGTCCAGGTCGTCCCGCCGGCGGGCGCGCGCTGGATCGCGACGGTCGCGATCCCGGAGTCCTCGTCGGCCGCCGTCGCGGTGAGGTCCACGACGCCGCTGAGCGGAGAGCCCGGGTTGGTCATGGTCACGGTCGGAGCGGTGTTGTCGATGAGCACCCCCTCGATGACCGCGGTCGAGCCGTTCCCAGCGGCGTCCGTGACGGTGATCCGCAGGTCGTAGTCGCCGTTGGGGGTCGCTGCGGTCGCCGTCGCGAACGCGCACGAGAACGGGGCGGCGGTGCTGGTGCAGATCGCGGTCCACGCACCGGACAGCGCGGGGGACCACTCGTAGCGCACCGAGGCGACACCGGACCCGGTGTCGGTGCTCGCCTGGGCCAGGGTCACGGTGCCGCGGATGGCCTCGCCCGGATCGACGAGGACCGGCGTCGGGGCCGTGTTGTCGACGAGGCGGTCGGCGACGATCGTCGAGGTGGCGGTGTTGCCGGCGGCGTCAACGGCCACGGCGCGCAGGTCGTAGCGCCCGTCGGTGACCGAAGCGGTGTTCCAGGAGCACGTGTACGGCGCCGCGGTGCGGGTGCACACGTCCGTCCAGGTCGTGGTCCCGGCCGGCGAGCGCTGCAGGCGGACCGAGGCCACGCCCGACCCCGAGTCCGTGGCGGCGGCGGTCAGGATGACGCTCCCGCGCAGCGGCGTGCCCGGGTTGGTCAGCGAGACGGACGGGGGCACCCAGTCCGTCGCGGCCGTGAAGGCGTTGCCGCGGTTGGTCGAGGTGGAGGTGTAGACGGCGCCCGACGTCGCTGCCCCGACGACCAGCGCCGCGCAGAGCGCGGTGAGAGCCAGGAGCGAGCGGATGTGCGAGCGGCGTTGCACGGCGTCAGAGGTGCGCGACCACGGGGGCGACGACGTCCCGGTCCAGGGGCTGCGCGGTCGGCGTGTCCGTCCCCGGCACGGGACCGGCGGCGTCGCGGCGCGAATCGCGGACCAGGCCGGCGAGCGTCAGGAGCGCGATCAGGAGCGCCGGGCCGCCGATGACGGCCATCCGGATCTCGCGGACCGAGAGCGCGGCGAACACGTAGCCGACGTACGGGACGTGGAACTGCTCACGGGCCTGTGTCGGTGCGGTGAGGGTGAACGTCCACGGGTCGACGGCGGGGTTGTGATCGCCCTTGGTCACGTACACCCGCTCGCCGCGCGGGCCGGGCGTGATCGACGCGATGCGGTGGGTGACGAGCTCCGTCGGGCTCGCCCCGGCCGGCGGGGCGTAGGTGATGACGTCACCGACGACGAGGCTCTCGGTCGGGACCGCCTTGGCGTAGACGATCGAGCCCGTGTCGATCGTCCCCGTCATCGAGCCGGAGACGATCACGTAGCGCTCGTAGCCCAGCAGGGCGGGGACGAGCATGAGGCCGGCGAGCCCCACGCAGACGGCCAGGACGGCGGTACCTGCGAGGCGTCTCAGGAGGGTGACGGTGGCGGCCATGGGATGAGGATCGGAGGCGTGGGGAGCAGTTCGGAAGCGGTTCGGTATCAGCCGGGTATCAGCCCCGGGACGACGAAGCGGGGACCCCTGTTCGGGGTCCCCGCTCGCCGCGCACCGGATCGGTCCACCGGCGGTTCTGGGTGCAGCGGTGCTTCAGGCGGCGCTACGGGGTGACGGTCGCGTCCCACTGGTAGTCGGCCGTGGCGCTCTTGCCCTGGTCGGCGTTCGGGGCCGAGCTCTCGAGCTTCACCGTGAACTTGTACGTGTGGGCCTCGTTGGGGGCGAAGTCGCCGAGGGCGATGCCGGACGTGGCGACCTTGCCGAGATCGCCGGAGTAGACGCTCTTGTTGGCGGTCAGGTCGTCGATCTTCAGGGTCATCGAGCCGGACGTGAAGCCGTTGACCGCGTTCTTCTCCGAGAGGACGAAGGTGCCGCCCAGGGTGCCGGTGTTGGTGATCGTGACCTCGCCGGTCTTGACGTCGCCGGGCTTCATGTTGGCGCCGGTGACGATCGCCAGGCCGTTCTTGGAGTTGGACTGCACCAGCGTTCCGGACGAGAAGGTGTTGGCCGGGTTGGCGGTCTGCGACGAGAAGCTCGCGCCTGATCCGACCGCGACGCCCACGGAGGCGAGGACGGTGGCGAGGGCGGCGACGGTACGGCGGTTGTTGCGGGGCATTGTGGTCTCCCTTGGTGCTGCGGTTTGCGTGATGGGAGCACTATCGGGAGGCCGTGTCGCAGTTCGGGATCGCCTCGGTATCGATCGTGTATCGGTGCTCGCGCACGCCGGCGGCTCTCTGCGGCAGGCGCGTAGGTCGTGGCTCCGAGGAGCGGATCTCGCGTTGCGAGCACGGCTCGGGTACGATCGCTCGGCGCTGGTCCGTGCTGTGGACGGTCGGCGTCAGGGACAGCAGGAACGTCGTGTGTTGCAGGTCGCGGATCGGCCCGGGGGGCCCGAGCGCCGCGACCGGGAGTCGAAGCGAGTTGTCCCACATGATCACCCCCCGCCCCTCCTCCGCGTCCGTCCTCCCCCTGTTGGGGATCCTCGCGTGCCTCGTCGCGCCGTTCCCCGCGCAGGCCCAGAGCACCCCGCCCCACCCGGTGCAACAGGAGAACGCCCTGCCCGGCGACGCCTTCTGGCAGGGCGTCGATGCCGCCCCCGCCGACCTCGAGGCGTACGCGCTGGCCACGAGCGTGGGCGCCGGGCAGCCGCTGTCGCTCGCCGTGAAGGCCACGGCGGCCTATCGGATCGAGATCCACCGGCTGGGCTGGTACGGCGGCGCGGGAGGCCGTCGTGTCGCCTGCCTGCCCGTGGGGTGCACCGCGACACGGCCGGCGGTCGCACAGTCCCCGCCCGGCACGCCGGACGCGAGTACGGGGCTCCTCGCCGCGGGCTGGGACGTCACCGACACGTGGACCGTGCCGTCGGACGGGGTCAGCGGCGAGTACCTCGCCGAGATCGTGCTCGCCGGCGGGCCCGGCGAGAGCAGGTCCGTCCGCGTGCCGTTCGTCGTGCGACCGGCCCCGGGCGCAGCGCGGTCCGCGATCCTCAAGGTCGCCGAGAGCTCGACGCAGGTCGCCTACAACAACTGGGGTGGCCGCAGCTCCTACACCTACAACAGCACCCCGGCGCCCGCGGTCAAGCTCAGCTACGACCGCCCCCAGGCGCCCGACCCCCGCCTGCACACGACCGGCCCGGGCTACACGAACCACGCGATGGTCCGCTGGCTCGAACGGCAGGGCTACCCGATCGACTACGTCAGCGACATCGACGTCGCGCGGGACCCGGCGGTGCTGCTGCAGCACCGCAACGTCGTCGTCGAGGGTCACCAGGAGTACTGGGACAGCGCCACGCGCGACGGCTTCGACACGGCGGTCGCCCGCGGGACGAACGTCATGTTCGTCGGCGCCAACATCGGCTACTGGCAGATCCGCTACGAGGACGACTACCGGACCTTCGCGATCTACAAGTACGAGCCCGACCCGTGGCCCGTGTCGCGCGAGCGCACGACGCTGTTCCGCAACCTGGGCCGAGCCGAGTGCAAGCTGATCGGCGTCCAGTACGGCGGCCACGACACCACCAACTACACCCTGCGCGGGTACGCGTTCGACGCGGCCTCGCTGGGGGATCCGTGGCTCGCGGGAACCGGGTTCACCGCGGGGGACTCCGTGCCCGGCGTCGTCGGCTACGAGTGGGACACCATCGTTCCCGGGTGCTCGGCGGGCACCGCGACGAGGTTCTTCTCCTACGACGGCACGGCGCGGTCCGAACCCGGCGCCGACCTCGTGCGCTCGGTCGCGCCGTCGGGAGCACGGATCTTCGCGGCGGGCACCCTGCAGCTCCCGTGGACGCTGGACGCCTACCCGACCCGCCCACCCGGGGTGTCGGTCGACGCCCGTATGCAGCGGTTCGTGGCCAACGTCGTCGAGGATCTGCGCCGCCCGGCGGCGCCGGCGGCGGTGACTGCCGCGCGCGAGACCGGCGGCGTCCGGATCTCCTGGTCCCTGCCGGCCGATGACCCCCGCCTCACCTCGGTACGGGTGCTGCGTCACGACGGTCCCGACCCGTTCACCCCCGACGACGCCGGGGTCACCGAGGTCTGCTCGGTCGCGGTGAGCGCCGGGACCTCGTGCCAGGACGCGGGTGCCGCCGAGACCGGGACCTACCGGTATCTCGCGATCGCCCGCGACCGGTGGGCCTCCTCGACCGCGACGCTGTCCGCGCCGGTCGCACGCACCGCCACGACCCTCACGTTCGCCAGCACGCCCGAGGGCGTTGCGCTGACGATCGCCGGCACGGTGCGGACGAGCCCGTGGGCGGGGCAGTTCCCGATCGGCTCGACGGTGGCGATCTCCGCCCCCGCGGGCTTCGACCGCGAGGGGCGTCGCTACCGGTTCACGGGCTGGAGCGACGGCGGCGCGCGCGAGCGCAGCGCCTACGTCGTCCCCGCGCAGGACGTCACCCTCACCGCGGCGTACGAGGACCTCGGACCGATCGCTCCGGTGGCGGCCTACGGCTTCGACGACGCCTCGGGCGGGGTCGCCCGCGACTCCTCCGGCGCCGAGCACGACGGCGTCCTGCGCGGCGGGACGTGGGTCACCGGCGGTCGGCACGGGGGTGCCCTGCGGTTCGACGGGATCGACGACTGGGTGACGGTCGCCGACGACGACGCCCTGGACCTGACGGGGCGGATGACCCTCTCGGCGTGGGTGCGTCCCGAGGCGCTCGGCCGCTACGACAACGTGCTGATCAAGGAGGCGCCCGGCACGCTCGCCTACGCGTTGTACGCCACCTCGGGCGACGCGCGTCGGCCGAGCGCCTTCGCCGGGGACGCCGCGGTGTTCTCCCCGTCGGCCGTCGGCACCGGCGACTGGGTCCACCTCGCGCTGACGTCCGACGGGTCCGAGGCGATCCTGTGGATCGACGGTGTCGCCGTCAACCGCGCGCCGGTGGTCACCGCGGTCCAGCGGACCTCCGACCCCCTGCGCATCGGTGGGACGAGCGTGTGGTCGGACGAGTTCTTCGACGGGACGATCGACGACGTCCGGCTCTACGCGCGGGCGCTGACCGGGACCGAGATCGCGGCCGACATGGCCGTCGGCGTCCCGACCCCGCCGCCGTCGACCGCGGCGCCGAAGCCCGTCGCCCAGTACGGGTTCGACGAGGGACGCGGCATGGTCGCGCGCGACTCCTCCGGCAACGGCCTCGACGGGGAGCTCTCCGGCGGGGTGGCCTGGACGAGCGCCGGCTACCACGGGAAGGCGCTGCGGTTCGACGGGGTCGACGACCTGGTCACGATCGCGGACGCAGGAGCCCTGGACCTCACGACGACGGGCACCCTCTCCGCCTGGGTGCAGCTCGACGCGGCGGCCGGCGGCTACAACACGGTCGTCCTGAAGGAGGCGCCGGGCCGCGCCTCGTACTCGCTGTACGCCACCGACAGCGCCGGGCGGCAACCGCACGCGACGTTCGGCGACGTCGCGACGTACGCCCCGGACACGATCGCGCGTGACCGGTGGGTCAACCTCGCGATGGTCGCCGACGGCACCCACCTCAAGCTCTACCTCGACGGGCGCTTGGCGTCCACGACGCCGGTCGCGTCGGCCGCGCCGTCCGATGGGGTGCTGCGGATCGGCGGCAACGCCGTGTGGACGAACGAGAACTTCCGCGGGGTGATCGACGACGTGCGCGTGTACGACCGAGCGCTCACGGAGGCGCAGCTGGCCGCCGACCGCGACGCGGCGGTGCCCGACGCGGGGCCGCTCCCGGTCGCCCGGTGGTCCCTCGACGAGGTGGGGCCGGGCAGCGTGACGCCGGACGCCTCCGGCAACGGGCTGCACGGCGTCGTCCGCGGTGCGACACCGGCGCCCGACGGCCGGATCGCGGGCGCGCTGTCCTTCGACGGTGTCGACGACTGGGTGACCGTCGGGGTGGCCCCGGAACTCGACTTCAGCGGCCGGATGACGATGGCCGCGTGGGTCAAGCCCGATCAGGTCGGCACCTACGACACGGTGCTCCTGCGCGAGCGCGGAGGCTCATCGGCCTACTCCCTCTACACGACGAACGGCGGCGGTCAGAAGCGCCCGAACGCGAGCACCGACGAGACGACCGCGTACGCACCGCAGCAGATCCAGCCCGGCGTGTGGACGCACCTGGCCGCCACGTTCGACGGGTCGCGGCTGCGGCTGTGGGTCAACGGCCTCATGGTCGACAGCGTCGCCGCATCGGCTGCGCCGTCCTCCACGGGCGTGCTGCGCATCGGCGGCAACGGGGTCTGGTCCGGGGAGTTCTACAGCGGCCTCATCGACGAGGTGCGGCTGTACGACGTCGCCCTGAGCAGCGAGCAGATCGGGAAGCTGATCGACGTGCCGACCGTTCCCCCCGGTCCGGCGCCGACCGTCGCGGACAGCTCCCGACCGGCCACGACGGACCCGAACGCCGCACCGGTCGGGCCGGCCGCGTTGGTGGCGCCGTCGTCCTCGACGGCCTCGGCGGAGCGGACGCCCCGCTCGTCACCGAGGGGGTCGACGCCCTCGTCTCGCAGGGGGCGATACCTGCGTCCGCGTATCCGGGTCAAGGCCGTCCGGACTCGCGTGCGGCGGGGTCGGGCCGCCGTCCTGCGCGGGACCCTGTCGGGCGACTTCGCGCGCACCGGCGACAAGGTCGTGATGCTCGACGTCTACCGAGCGAAGCGGTGGAAGCGGGTTCGGACCGTCCGCGTCGACGCCCGCGGCAGGTTCACCGCGCGCGTCAGGATCTCCAAGCGAGCCCCGACCGGGACGATGCGCTTCCGCCTCCGCACCCTCCCGCCGCGCGGGGCGGGCATCCGCGTCGCGAGGACCGGCCGCGACGCGGCGAGGATCAGGGTCGTGCGCCGGTAGCCATCACCGGCGGGCACGGGCGGGCGACGTTCGGGGCGCGACCCTCGATACCCT
>NZ_JBFIGP010000031.1:0-24675 GCF_041602235.1 Paraconexibacter sp. | reverse complement strand
TCGAGAGGGAGCGCTGCGACGTGCACCGTCGTGCTCAGGCCGTCGGGCAATCGCGGGCGCAGCGTGGTGATCGTGGGCGTGGCGCTGCGAGCCATACGGGTCGAGGAGTCCATCGACCGACGCAGCATGCCACGCGCGCCGGCACCACCCCATCACGGACCTCGCCCGCGCCGTCTCAGACGCAGGCGAGATCACGTCACGGGTTCCCGAGGGGTCTAGAGCACCGACGCCCGCGCGCCACCGTCCAGCACGTAGGCCGAACCGGAGGAGAACGAGGACCGCGGCCCCGCGAGGAAGACGGCGAGCTTGCCGACCTCCTCGGGCGTGCCGTAGCGGCCCTGCTTGGCGGCGATGAGATCGTCGAAGGGCATCGGCAGGCCGAGCGCCTCGAAGTCCGCCTTGCGGTCGTTGACCAGCTGCGTGTCGATGAAGCCGGGGCAGATCGCGTTGACCCGGACGCCGGCGTCACGCAGCTCGATCGCCGCGGTCTGCGTCAACGAGACGACGGCCGCCTTGGCCGCCGCGTAGCTGCCGATCAGCGGCGCCGCCGCCTGCGCGGTGATCGACGCGATGTTGACGATCGTGCCGCCGCCACCCTCGGCGATCACCGGCGCGCCGTAGCGCGTGGCGAGGAACACGCCGTCGAGGTTGATCGCGGTGACCTTGCGCCACTCCTCGAGGCTCTGGCCGACCAGGGGCGCCATGTGGGCGATGCCCGCGTTGGCGACCATGATGTCGAGGCCCCCGTGCGTGTCGACCGCATGCTTGACGAGTGCCTGCACGTCGGCCTCGCTGCTGGCGTCCGCGGCGAACGAGCTGCCACCGATCGCCTGCGCGACCGATGCTGCGGCGTCAGCGTTGATGTCCGAGACGACGACCGTCGCACCCTCGGCGGCGAGCGCCTCGGAGACGGCCTTGCCGATGCCCTGCCCGGCGCCGGTGACGATGGCGACCTTGTTCTCGAGCTGAGCCATCAGAGCAACCCCGCAGTCAGTGCGTTGTCCAGGACGTAGTGGGACCCGGTGGTCCAGGATGCGTCGTCGGACGCCAGGAAGGCCGTCATCTCGGCGACCTCCGCGGGGGTACCCCGTCGGCCCTGCTTGAGGGCCGTGAGGTCCTCGAACGGCAGGCCGGTGAGCGCCTCGACCGGGGCGACCAGGCGGTCCACCATGGCGGTGTCGATGAACGCCGGGCAGACCGCGTTGACGCGGATGTTGTGCGCCCGCAGCTCGACGGCGGCGACGCGGGTGAGCTGGATGACCGCGGCTTTCGAGGCGCAGTAGGAGCCGAGCAGCGGTGCGCCCCCGACCCCGGCCACCGAGGACATGTTCACGATCGTCCCGCCGCCACCGGCGACCAGGTGCGGCGTCGCGTGCTTCATGCCGAGCCAGACGCCCTTGACGTTGATGTCCATCATCCGGTCGAAGTCCTCCTCGGACTGCTCGACCAGGATGGACGCGATCTCGATGCCCGCGTTGTTGACGACGAGGTCCAGCCCGCCCATCGCCTCGACCGCGGCGGCGAACTGCGCCTCCTGGTCGGCGGACGACGCCACGTCGCACTTGCAGGAGCCGGCGGCGCCGAGCTCGTCGGCGGTGGCCGCGACACCCTCCTCGTTGATGTCCGTCAGGAACACGGTCGCCCCGCGTTCCACGAACAGTTCGGCGATCGCGCGACCGAGCCCGGTCGCGGCGCCTGTGATCAGGGCTCGTTTGCCCTCCAGCTCTGCCATCGCTCCTCCTGGGACGTGCTTGGAGGACCGACCCTATGCCGCCGGCCGCACCCACTCGTAGGAGGTTCGGCGGCAACCGCCCGGGCAGAGTTGGTGTCCTGCGACAAAGAGCGTCAGGTGCGCGGGCCGGGAATGCCCCGGAAGCCGAACGGCGCGCTATCGCGGCCGGCCTGCACGAACCAGCACTCGCCGCTCATCTCACCGTCGAACAGGGTGAGGACGGTGTCGGCGACCTGCTCGGCGGGGATGATCGGCAGCCCCGCCTGCGCGAGCCCCTCACGGATCGGCTCGATGATCTTCGACTCGGCGAACCCGGGGCAGACCGCGTTCACGCGGATGCCCTCCTGGTCGAGCGGTCCCAGCGATCGCACGAGGCCCACGACCGCGTGCTTGTTGGCGGCGTAGAGCGGATCGAACGGCACGGCCGTGAGGCCCGCCAGCGAGGCGGTCGCGACGATCGCCCCGCCGCCGCGCCTGCGCAGGGCCGGCAGTGCCGCGTGCACGCCGAACACCACGCCGTCGAGGTTCACGCCCATGACACGCCGGTAGCGGTCCACGTCGAAGTCCTCGCCGAGCCCGAAGCCGGTGGCGACCCCGGCGTTCAGGTAGACGAGGTCCAGGCCGCCGTAGGTCACCTCGGTCGCCCTGACCGCCGCGACGTTCGCATCCAGGTCGCTCACGTCGCACGCCACGAACGTCGCGTCCAGCTCCTCCGCGACGGCGCGCCCACCGTCCTCGTCGATGTCGGCGACCATCACCTTGGTCCCGCGGGCCGCCAGCGCCGTCGCGACCGCACGGCCCAGGCCGCTCGCCGCACCGGTGATCAGCGCGACCTGGTCGCCCGTCGTCTCCTCGCTCATGGCCGCAAGCCTACGGCCCGAGGATCACGCGCGGTCACCTGCTCAGGCGGGGACGGTCGCCCGCGGCGCCACGAGCGCGGTCGCCACGAGCGTGACCCCCGCGGCCGCCACCACCACGGCGGGCCAGGCGCCGAGCACGTCGCCCAGCGGGTGCGACAGCACGAAGGCCGCCAGGGCCACGAGCAGCAGGACGGCGGTCCGTGCCGAGCCGATCGCCGGACGCGCGGTCCAGGCGCACCAGGCGCCGCCGGCGACGAGGACGAGGCCGCCCAGCGGTCGGACGCCGGTCAGATCGGCCACCGCGAAGGCGAGGAGGAAGGTGAGGCCCGCCACGGCGGGAACGGCTCGGATCACTCCCCGAGGGTAGCCGCCGCGCCGGTCCGGTCCCGTCGGACGCGCGCCAGGATTTCAGGGTCTACCCCGATGACGTGCTCGCTGCCCGCGGATACGGTGCACCGATGAGCACACGGCTGCGCAGGGTGGCGCTGGGCGCCTGCACGACGATCGTCCTGGGTGCCGGAGGCGCCCTGCTCGGCACGAGTCCCGCCGGCGCTCAGGCCGGCTGCACCCCGCAGTTCACCTCCAACGCGAACTCCTTCGTCAGCCGGCTGTGCGGGATGCCCGACTACGACCAGCGACGCACCGCCGGGATCCTCCAGGGCGATGGCCGCACGATCAACGTCAACAACCTGCAGATCGGGCCGGTCAACCTCTCCCTCGCGCTCCAGGGCAACGGAGGCTGCCACTGCGTCCCGACGAGCTTCACCAACCTGCTCGGCTACTACGTCGGCAAGGGCGTCCAGGGCAACGTCCCCCGCGCCTTCGCGTGGGACGCCCGCGCCGGCTACCTCCCGCGGCCCGACGTCGCGCCGGCGAACTACCTGAACCAGCAGCCCTACCCGGGCGCCGAGGTCGCCGCCTACAACGCGGCGACGCTGGCGATCAAGACGCTCGGCAAGGACGTCGTGACCGGTGACGCAGGGTGCGGCACGAACTGGGGAACCGTCCTGAAGTACTTCAACGCCGTCCGCCCCCTTTTCCCGAAGGTGTACATGTCGATCACGACGTCGTCCCCGGGGTTCGCCGGCCCGAAGCAGGTGGCGAACATCCTCGCTGCCGGCGGGACCGCGTCGATCGTCTACGGGGCGTTCTCCTCCTACTCGGAAACCCCGGGCGGCGCCTTCTCCAACACGGCCACCTGGGGTTCGCGGCCCGGAGGGCACGCGGTCACCGTGAGAGAGGTCCGCGGCAACGGCCCGCTGTCGAAGTCCGCGACGCTGGTGGTCTCGGACCCGGCCAGCAACGCCGACCCGGCCGAGGGCGGGGACAAGGACCGCTACCGCCAGTCGGCCACCGAGGGCAAGAGCGTCGAGCTCACGCGCGTGTTCAACCCGAACCAGGGGATCTTCCGCTGGCGCTACGGCGACGTCAACGCCTCCGGCAACACCAGGATCTGGGACTCGCTGCTCGTCGCCTACCCGGTGATCGCGGTCATGACCAACGGTTCCAGCGTCCAGGTCTTCCCCGGCGTCTCCTTCAACAACCGGGGCGTCTCCGCGCCGTCGGAGTTGAAGCCCAAGAAGTTCACGGTCGGCACGCGGTCCCAGCCGGTGCTCGACGCCGCGTTCCTGCCCGCCACCGGCGAGATCGCGTACATCCGCAAGGGCGACGGCTCGGTCCGCGTGATCGGCGTCGGAACCCGGGAGACCCGGGTGCTCGGCGATGCGCCGACGGGTGCCACGCAGCTCGACATCGACCCCACGGGTGGGCGCGTGTTCGTGGCCGGCAAGAACGAGCTGGTGCAGTTCGACCCCGGCAGCGAGAAGGGCGACGCCAAGCGCATGAAGCTGTCCTCGGCGGTCGGCGCGATGTCGTTCGATCCGGGCGACGGACTGGGCAAGGGACGGCTCGTGGTCGTGACCACGGATCGCAACCTGCGCAAGGTGAACCCCGAGACGCTCACGCAGATCGGGTCCGCCCAGCGGCTGTCCAAGGCCCTGTTCGAGGGCTCCGGGCCCATGTCGGCCACGGTGGACAACAAGGGCCGCCTGTACCTGCGGCGCGGAGCCACCCAGAAGGTCGGGAGGGTCGGGCTGGCCGACCGCAAGGTCGGTCGCGGGACGATCGGCGCCCTCAAGGGCACCGGGGGCCTGGCGTTCGGCGAGCGGGGCACGATCTTCACCGTGATCGACGGCCGGATCGCCGAGCTGTCGCCGAGCGGCAAGGCCGTGACGAACTCGCCGCTCACCGGGTTGCGTGCGAGCGGCCGCGTCCTGCAGGTCACCCGCTCGGGCTCCGACATCCCGGCCGACCGGGCGAACGAGATCATCGATCAGCGCATCATCGATCCCGACTTCCCGGAGATGGCGCCGTAGACCGGGCCGCCGGCCCGACCCGGCGGAACCGCCGGCCACGCCGCGGCTCAGACCACTTCCGGACGCTGCGCCATGCGCAGGTACCGCGACACGGCTTCGGCGCGGTTCGCCGCGCGCATCTTGCGCAGCACGTGCCCGACGTGCGACTTCACCGTGCCCTCGCTGATGACCAGGCGGGTGGCGATGCCGCCGTTGGTGTGGCCGTCGGCCATGAGCTGCAGCACCTCGAGCTCGCGGCGGGTGAGCAGCGAGGCCAGCCGTGAGTCCGGGGCCACGACCACCGGGGCCGAGGGTGTGTGCAGCGCCGTGGTCATCTCGTGGTGCTCGTCGACGAGCTGCACCTCGGAGTGGCAGACGTCGTCCATCAGCGCGCTGGTGGTGCTCATGAGGCGCGTGGCGTGCTCGCGCTGGGCCCGGACCCGCTCCAGCAGGCTCGTGCGCTCGAACGCGAAGCCGAAGCCCTCCGCGTAGGCCCCGAGGACGTCGAGGTCGTGGTCGTCCACATCGCGGCCTTCGTAGTAGTGGTCGGCGTGCAGGAACCCGATCACGCGATCCGAGGGCATGATCGGCGCGGCGACGTAGGAGCGGGTGCGGAAGCCGTCGACCAGCGGCTTGAACGCGCGGGGGTCGTTCGGTGCGTCCAGCAGCATCATGCCGCGTCGCCGCCGCAGCATCTCGGTCTCGAACAGCATGTGCTTGAGGGGCAGGTGCACGCGATCGGTGAGCTCCAGGAGCTCCTGCGCCCACGCCGGGTCCTTGGGGATGTGCACGCTGAGACCGACGAGCTCCGACCCCGACACGCGGAACATCACCGCGCGATCGAACCCGAACGTCCGGCACAGCTCCGACGTCGCCGTGTCGATCATCTGGCGGCAGGACTCCATCGAGCGCAGCCGGGCGAGCGCCTCCTGGACCCGGCGCAGGGAACTGCCGTGGCCGACCCGGTCCTCCCGCATCGGTCTACGGTAGCGGGCGCGATGGCGGGCCAGGGACTTTCGGGGGAGGCTCTCTCCACCGAAGGTCGGACAAAGAGTCCGCCGATGGCCGATGCGCGCGCGAGGGTGCGTCGAAGAGGATCGTTCGCATGTCCGCTACCAAGCCGCGCCGCCGCAGCATCACGCAGACCCACGAGCGCATCTCCCAGCTCGGATGGGATCCGACGTACCACGACCCTGCGGTCCGCTACCCGACGCGGTACCAGCTGCCCAAGAAGGCCAAGGACCCGATGAAGCACATCATGCGGGAGTACCTGCCGATGGAGCTGGAGAAGGACGAGCGCGTCTACGGCGGGTTCGACGCGGCGGTGCGGGCGGACATGCCGAACAAGGCGTCCGAGCGGTGGCTGGAGATCATGAAGCCGTTCGTGCAGGTCACGAACTACGCCGAGGTCGGGGCGGCCCGGTGCATGTCGATGCTCATCGACGCGATCCCCAACCCGGAGCTGCGCAACGGCTACCACGTGCAGATGGTGGACGAGGTCCGCCACACGGGCATGCAGATGAGCCTCGCCCGCTGGTACGGCAAGCACTCGCCGGACCCGGCCGGCTGGCACATCGGCGGCCAGGGCATGCAGCGCGACTTCATCACGAGCGCCGGCATGAACATGCTCAGCCACTTCATCGTCGGCGACCCGATCCAGTGCGCCTTCACCCTGCAGGTCGTGGCCGAGACGGCGTTCACGAACGTGGCGTTCGTCGCCCTGCCCGACGTGGCGGCCCGCAACGGCGACTTCACGCTGCCGACCACCTACCTCTCGGTGCAGTCCGACGAGGCGCGGCACATCTCCAACGGGTACGCCACCCTGCTCACCGTCCTGCAGGACGACCGCAACGCGCCGCTGATCGAGCGCGACCTGCAGCAGGCGTTCTGGATCAACCACGCGTTCCTGGACGTCTTCAGCGCCGCGGTCATGGAGTACTTCTCCACCGAGCGCACCGACAACGAGTCCTTCCTGGACAAGTGGGACCGCTGGATCCGCGACGACTGGTACCGCGCGTACGTGCTGAAGCTCGGCCAGCTCGGCCTCAACGTGCCGCCGGACATGTTCGAGCGTGCCCGCGAGCGGATCGTCAAGGGCCTGCACCACAAGGTCGCGATGTTCGGCTTCGCGTCCTGGCCGCTGCACTTCTGGCGCTTCGATCCGCTCACCGAGAAGGACTTCGAGTGGTTCGAGCGCAAGTACCCGGGTTGGTACGACGAGTACGGCTTCTTCTGGGAGGCGTTCGCCGAGCTGACGGACCCGGCCGAGAAGTCGCTGCTGCTGTCGGGCTTCCTGGCCGACGCGCCGCCGATGTGCTGGACCTGCCAGATGCCCGGCGTCGTCGACGAGGACCAGGTCCACCGGGTGGTCGACAACAAGACGCGCTTCTACTGCTCCAAGGAGTGCTGCTGGCTGGACGAGTCCAACCCCGGCCGCTACACCGGCGACCGCAACTGGTTCGACCGCTACCACGGCTGGGAGCTCAGCGAGGTCGTGCGGCACCTCGGGTTCGTGCGCGAGGACGGGCACACCTGCATCGCCCAGCCGCACCTGCACGACGACAAGCGCTGGACGCTCGCAGATCTCAAGGCCGCCGACGTCACGATCGAGTCCCCGAACATCAACACCGCCAAGCGCCTGGGCCTGCCCACCGGCAACCATCACGTCCCCGGCGTGCACACGTTCGGTGACGACCCGCTGCTGGCCGACATGGTCGGCGACGCGACCCTGCTCTAGGGCATGGCTCGCGTCGTCCTGGAACCGATCGGCGAGGAGATCGACTGCGACGAGGACGAGACGGTCCTCGACGCGGCGTTCCGCCAGGGGTTCAACCTCGTGTACGGGTGCAAGGAGGGGCAGTGCTCCGCCTGCAAGTGCTACCTGCTCGAGGGTGAGGTCTCCCTGAAGAAGTACTCGACGTTCGCGCTCTCGGAGTCCGAGGAGGCGAACGGGTACTCGCTCCTGTGCCGGGCGATGCCCGACGAGGACCTCGTCATCGAGCTGCTGCACTTCGACCCCGACGGCTACAAGATGGACCACGAGCTGCGCGACGGCCGCGCGGTGGTGGAGTCCGTCGAGGCGCTCACCCACGACATCACCCGGCTCGTGCTGCGCGTCACCGAGCCCCAGGACTTCGCGTTCTCCCCCGGCGCGTACGTCGACGTCCACGTCCCCGGCACGGACGGGGCCGAGCGCCGCTCGTTCTCGCTCGCCAACCTGCCCGACGGCAGCACGCTCGAGCTGATGATCAAGCGCTACGACGGCGGGCGGATCGCGGGGATGCTCGAGTCCGGGGAGATCGGCCCGGGGACGGAGCTCGGCTTCACCGGCCCTTACGGCGCGTTCCGGCTGCGGAGCACCGATCGTCCGATCCTGATGGTCGCCGGCGGCTCGGGGATGGCCCCGCAGCTCGGCATCCTGCGCCAGATGGCGACGGAGGGCTGTGATCGGCCAGTGCGCTTCTTCTACGGGGCGAGGACCCGCGCCGACCTGTTCCATCTCGACGAGATCGCCGCGCTCGGCGAGCGCCTGCCGGACTTCGCGTTCACCGCCGTGCTGTCCGACGCGACGCCCGACTGCGCCTGGGACGGTCCCGAGGGGTTCGTCCACGAGGCCGTCGGACAGGCGTTCCTCGACGGCGGCCTCGCCGCCGACGTCGAGGCCTACCTCTGCGGCCCACCCCCGCTCGTCGACGCCGCGATCGACCTGCTGGTCGATGGTCGCGGGCTCGACGCCCAGCAGGTCCACTACGACAAGTTCACCACCGCGGTCAGCGACAGGAGCACCACATGAGCACGCCCCCCGCCAAGAAGCTCTCCCGGGACCCCGAGCAGACCCGCGGCGCCGACGAGCTGCGCAGCTTCCAGTACTTCACGCCCGCGAAGCGGCGTGCCTCGCTGTACGAGGACGTGACGTGCGACACGCAGCCGTCCCCGCACCGCCACATGCAGCGCGACTGGCTCGTCTCCTTCGAGGACGGGCGCGGCACCTGGGACGACCGCTCGACCGCGATCCGCTGCGGCGACTGGTACGCGTTCCGCGACCCGGGAGCCAAGTGGGAGCGGACCTTCTACCAGGTGGGGACGAGCTACGAGAAGCAGATCGAGGGGGCCGTCGGCGGCGCCGCGTCGGACCGCCTGTACGAGGACTTCTCCCCGGAGTGGGTCGAGTTCCTGCGCACCAACCTGCAGATCCCCGCCTACGTCGAGCAGGGGCTGTGGCTGACGACCGCGGTGATCGCCCGGGACTGCCTGTCGGACTCGCTGGCCCACGCGGTCACCTTCCAGGCGTCGCTCAAGCAGCGGCTCGCCCAGGCGATCGTGCTGTACGGGATGGACCTCGAACCGCACTTCGGGGACTTCTCGATCGATGCCGCGCAGGAGCGGTTCCTGGAGGACCCGATCTGGCAGCCGACGCGCCGCCTGCTCGAGCGGCTGCGGGCCACGCAGGACTGGATGGAGGTGCTCGTCGCGGTGAACCTCTGCTTCGAGCCCACCGTCGGCGTGTTCCTGCGGCGTGAGCTGGGGATCCGGGCGGCGTCCGCTAACGGGGACACCGTCACGCCGTCGATCGCGCGCACCGGCCAGCTCGAGTGGGACTGGATCGCCGACTGGACCGCCGCGCTCATCGGGCAGCTGCTCGCCGACGAGGAGCACGGCGCGCACAACCGCGACACCATCGAGGGGTGGTTGGACGACTGGCTCCCGCAGGCGCGCGAGGCGCTCGCCGTGCTCGCCGACGGCTACGCGCAGGAGATCCCGGGGGGCCTGGACCTCGACGAGTCGGTACGCCGCGTGGCCCGCGACGCGGCCACCTTCCACGCGCGCTGCGGCGTCGAGGACCTCGTGACGGCGGAGGTCGCGTGATGAGCTCCGATCAGGGCTTCCCGACCGCCGAGGAGGCCGCCGCCGACGACTCCGGGGCCTACGACTACGTCGGCATCGTGATGTCGCGCAGCGAGGAGGGCGACGCGGTCGCCGCCGTGATGCGCCGTCGCCCGGGCGTCGAGGTCATCGCCCAGCCGGCGTTCTGGGACGTCCGCGCGAAGGACCGGCTCGTCATCGAGTTCGACGAGGTCAGCGAGGAGCTCGGCTTCGAGATCGACGGCTACGCGATCCAGCACGAGATGTCGACCCACTACGGACGTCTCGTCGCCACCGACGACGCGCTGATGCTCTTCAGCGACCCGATGGAGGCGATGGAGCACCTCATGTAGTGCACCCGCGGTGAGGTGGTGGCCCCTGTTCGAACCACCACCGCACCGTGGGATGAGGGAGGGTGCTGTCTGGCGCACGTCGCGAGCGACATCACGCCGGCACAGCCTAGGTGGTGCGACAGCGTTCGCGCATCGGCCCCCGGCGGTGGATTGATCCCCCTTTCGAGAGGGACCGGGGACCCAGGACCCGCTGGCCGACGGTCAGACCGCCGCGCCGGGCATCCGGCGGGCGAAGATCGCGAACGAGCCGACCGCGGTGGCCAGCAGCGTGCCGTCCTCGTGGCGGACCTCCGCCCGCAGCGACGCGGACCGGCTGTTGCGACGGTCGAGCTCCCCCGTCGCCCGGATGATCCCGGCCCGCGCGGAGCGGATGTAGTTGATCGAGATGTTGGTCGTCGCGATGTCCTCGGTCTCGGTCACCTCGACCCACAGCGCGGTCGCCATGGCGTAGTCGACCAGGGCCATCACCACGGGACCGGAGACGAGCCCCGCCGGGTTGAACAGCTCGGGGCGCACGTCGAGCTCCGTGACGCCGCTGGCCGTGAAGCGCATGCCCAGCCAGCGCGTCACGTCGTCGATGGCCTGCTCCGCCGGGCGTCCGCTCATCCCTGGAAGTATCGCGGAGGGCCGGCGCGGCCGGCTGCCGCGCTCCCCGTAGATCTCCGCAGCCGTTCGCGGGACCGTCGCGGATGAACGACCCCCTGCGGTCACGGACACTGCCGTGCCATGAGCACCATCCCCCTGGCGTCGGCGGCGACCGAGTTCCTGGCCCAGGAGCGCCTCGCGGTCGTGGGCGTGTCGCGCGATCCCAGGCAGCCCGCCAATCTCATCTACCGGCGCCTGCGCGAGACCGGCCACCGGGTCTTCGCGGTGAACCCGGCGGCCACCGAGGTGGAGGGCGACCCGTGCTACGCCTCGGTGCGCGCGCTCCCCGAGGCCGTCGACGGCGCCGTCGTGGTGACACCCGCGGACGTGTCCGCGGCGGTCGTCGAGGACTGTGCTGCGGCGAGCGTGCCGCGCGTGTGGCTGCACCGCGGGCTGGGCCCGGGCAGCCTGTCGGCCGAGGCCGTCGACGTCGCGCACGAGCACGGCATCGACGTGATCCCCGGGGGGTGCCCGAACATGTTCGGGGCCACGTCGGACCGCCCCCATCGCGTGATGCGACGCGTCCTGCAGCTCGCGGGCAAGGTGCCGCGGTGCGTGGAGGGATGCGAAGGCGGGCGCAGCCGCGAGGCCTGAGCGGCGCGCCGGCCCAGCCCTCGCGCTCAGCCGAAGAACACCTCGGCGGTCTCGAAGAACGCGTCGTCGAGCAGCTTGATCTCCGACAGCGCGTCGCTGATCGGGACCTCCTCGATCTCGGCGCCCTTGAGCGCCACCATGACCCCGCTGCGACCCTCGCCCGCCGCGGTCGCCGCCGCGACGCCGAAGCGCGTGGCCAGCACCCGGTCGAACGCGGTCGGGGTGCCCCCGCGCTGCACGTGGCCGAGGATCGTCATGCGCGACTCGTACCCCGTGCGGGCCTCGATCTCCCGCTCGAGCTCCACGGCGATGCCGCCGAGCCGGACGTGGCCGAAGGCGTCGGTCGCACCCGAGCCGTGCGTGCTCATCGTGCCTTCCTTGGGCGTCGCGCCCTCGGAGACGACCACGATGGAGAACGTGCGTCCGCGCGCGTGGCGCCGGCGCAGGGCCTCACAGACCTCGTCGATGTCGAACGGCCGCTCGGGCACCAGGATCACGTCCGCTCCGCCCGCCATCCCGGAGTGCGCCGCGATCCATCCCGCGTGGCGTCCCATCACCTCGAGGATCATGACCCGGTTGTGCGACTCGGCCGTGGTGTGCAGGCGGTCGATCGCGTCGGTCGCGATCTGCACCGCGGTCTGGAAGCCGAACGTGTAGTCCGTGCCCGCGAGGTCGTTGTCGATCGTCTTGGGGACGCCGATGACCGGGACGCCGTCGGCGTCGAGGCGTGCGGCGACCCCGAGCGTGTCCTCGCCGCCGATCGGCACGAGGACGTCCACGTCGAACTTGGCCATGCCCTCGCGGACGGCGTCGGTCCCGCTCTCGCCCTTCTTGTAGGGGTTGGTCCGCGACGAGCCGAGGATCGTGCCGCCACGCGGCAGGATGCCCGCGGTCGTCTCGATCGTCAGCGGCCGGGCCTCGCCGGCCAGGACGCCCGCCCAGCCGTACTCGAAGCCGACCACGTCGTTCCCGTCGCGCGCCGCCTTGCGCACGACGGCACGGATGACCGCGTTGAGGCCGGGGCAGTCGCCGCCGCCGGTGAGGATGCCGAGTCGAGCCATGCGCCGATCCTGTCAGGCGTCGTCGTCGTTGTCAGGCAGCCATCTGTCCACGAAGGAGGTGATCGCCTCGATCACCTCGTGCTTGTTGATCTCGTTGAGCACCTCGTGCTGCGCGCCGACGTAGATGTGCTCCTCGAGCTCCTCGCCGCGGATCTTCTCGATCGCCTGGCGGGTCACGTCCAGCGGTGCGAGCTGATCCTGGTCGCCGTGGATCCAGACGACGGGCAGCGACCCGAGCGTGCCGTCCGTGGCGATGTTCTCGATCGCCCGGAACATCGCCATCAGCGTCTCGCGCTTGAACGGTCCGTGGTAGACGAGCTCGTCGGCGGCGTAGGCCTCGCCGACGGCCGGGTCACGGGAGAGCGTGGCCGGGTCGATCGGGATCTCCGGGATCGGGTCCATGCCGAGCAGCTGCTCGAAGTTCGGGTTGCCGCCGATGGCCGGGCCGGAGAGCGCCAGGGCGCTCAGCCTCTCGCGGTGCTGCTGGGCGTAGCGGGTCGCGATGATCCCGCCCATCGAGTGGCCCAGGAGCACGACCGGCAGCCCCGGGTAGGCCGCCTGGGCGATGTCCGCGACCTGGTCGAGGTCGCTCACCGCGTGCTCGATGTTCTCGACGAGTGCCCGCTCGCCCTCGGACCGGCCGTGGCCGTGGTGGTCGGGGGCGTAGACGGCGGCGCCGTGCGCCACGAGCGCCCGGGCGACGTGGTCGTAGCGGCCGGCGTGCTCGCCGTAGCCGTGCGCGAGCAGCAGGACGTAACGGGCGTCGTCGTTGGGCCACACGTGCACGTGGACGGTGCCGCGCGTGCCGGCGATGGCGATCTCGGTGGTGCTCATACGGTCTCCTGGACGGGGGTCGGCTCGGGGTCGGGGGTGGCGGGAGGCGCTGCCAGCGCGAGGACCTCGTCGAAGCCCTCCCGCAGGCATCGGACGAACAGCTCCTCGTCGGTGATCGCGGCGGGATCGAGGTTGATGCCGATGCAGCAGCCGTCGAGGTGGGAGACGAGCGTGACCATCGCGGCGCAGCCCGGCAGCGGGCCGAACGGGTAGGCCTTCTCGATGCGGGCTCCGGCGACGTAGCGGTCCTCGCGGATGCCGGGGACGTTGGAGGCCTGCAGGTCGTTGGCCTTGGTCATGTTGCCCGCGATCTGCGAGATCAGCGGGGCGGGCAGGCGGGAGAGCGCCGGAGCCACGAGGCCCAGGGCGGCGATCGCCGGCTCCTCGCGGGCCTTGCGCACCATCGCGCCGATCGCCTGCATCCGCTCGGTCGGGTCCTCGATGCTCACGGGCGCCGCGAACCGCGCGCCGGCGAACGCGTTGCCGCCCTCGGCGTCGTCGGCCTTGCGGACGCTGATCGGGATGGCGATCGGGATCCGGTCCACGGGCTGCCCGAACGCTTCGTGGTAGCGGCGGTAGCCGCCGAGGACCGCGGCGAGGAACGCGTCGTTGACGGAGCCGCCGACGGTCTTGGACGCGGCGCGCAGCGGCGCGAACGGCACGTCGAGCGTCGCGAAGCGCCAGGAGAGGCTGCGGTCGGCGAGCAGCGGGGAGCCCTTGGCGTCGGGGTCGGCGAGGACCCGCTGCAGCGACCGGGCGAACCGCGCGGTCTCGCGGGCGGCGCGGTCGGGACGACGCAGGCCGCCGAGCCTGCCGAGCGCGCCTCGGATCGCACCGGGCACGCCGGCGGCGTCACGCGCGACCTGCCGGACGAGCACGTCGGTCGGGGTCGTGCGTTCGGCCTCGGGCGGCAGCGGCTGGGGCTTGCCGAGGTTCGGCTCGCGCGTCGTCGAGTGCAGCATCGACAGCAGCTGGACGGCGCCGAGGCCGTCGGTCGTCGCGTGATGGAGCTTCAGCAGGAACGCGGCCTTGCCGTCCGGCAGGCCCTCGATCAGGACCGCCTCCCACGGCGACCGCGACCGGTCGAACGGGGTCATGGCGATCTGCTCCGCGACGCGCAGCGTCTCCCACCAGTCCCCGTTACCGGCCAGGCGGACGCGACGGACGTGGTAGTGCAGATCGAAGTCGCGGTCCACGACCCAGGCCGGGTTGCCCAGCCCGAGCGCGGGCTCCACGACCCGCTGGCGGAACCGCGGCACGAGCCGCGTCGCCCAGTCCACCGCGGCGACGAACCGATCCCAGTCCGGGGTGCAGTCGAGCAGCTCGAGCGAGCAGATGGTGGAGCGCAGGCGCGGGTCGCCCTCTGCGCGCCACATCAGCGCCTCGAGCGCGTTCATCTCGCGGGCCTGTCCCCAGGTTCCGGGCTGGTCGGGCATCTACGCCACCTCGTGGTATTCGTGTTCGGCCGCCGGGCGCTGCAGGCCGCGGTAGGCCTCACGCGGGTGGCGGCCCTCGTTGACGACCGCGTCGACCTCGGCCGCGATCGGCATGACGACGTCGTGCTCCAGGGCGAGCTCCATCACCGTCCGGGCGGTCTTGACGCCCTCGGCGACCTGGCCCATCTCCTGGATGATCTGGTCCAGCGGCTTGTCCCGGGCGAGCTCCTCGCCCACGCGGCGGTTGCGCGACAGCGGGCTCATGCAGGTCGCCATGAGATCGCCCAGGCCCGTCAGGCCGGCGAACGTGCGCTCCTCCGCGCCCATCGCCACGCCCAGGCGCGTGATCTCCGACAGCCCGCGGGTGAGGACCATCGCGCGGGTGTTGTCCCCGACACCGAGGCCCTCGGCCATGCCGGCGGCGATCGCGATGATGTTCTTCAGGACCCCGCCCATCTCGCTGCCGAGCAGGTCCTGGTTGCGGTAGACGCGGAAGCGCCGCCCGGAGAACAGCGGCTGCAGCGAGCAGGCGACCGCGGCGTCCGGCACCGCCACGACGGCGGCCGCGGCCATGCCGTCGAGCACCTCCCGCGCGAGGTTCGGGCCGGCCAGCAGGCCCACGGGGTGCCCGGGCAGGGCCTCGGCGATCACCTCGGTCGGCCGCAGCCGCGTGCCCTGCTCCAGGCCCTTGGCGAGCGACAGGACGGGCACCCACGGACGCACATGGGGGGCGGCCTCGGCCAGGGCCTCGCGGATGCCGTGCGACGGGACGCCGACGACGAGAACATCGGCGTACTCGGCGGCCTCGCGCAGGTCGGAGGTCGCGCGCAGCGATCCGGGCAGCTCGCGGTCGTCGAGGTAGCGCGAGTTCGTGTGCTGCTCGTTGATCTCCGCGGCCGTCTCCGGGTTGCGGGCCCAGAGCAGCGTCGGCGTGTTGAGCGCCGCCAGCGAGGCGACCGTGGTGCCCCACGATCCACCTCCCAGCACGGCGACCTGGATCGGGCGGCTCATGCGTGCAGCTCCAGTCGGGGTCCGGTGGGCCAGTCGGCGAGCGTGTCGAGGAACATGCCGCGCACGTCGTCGACGTGGTCGGTGATCGTCTCCACCGTCCAGGAGGACGTGTCCACGGGCGGAAGGACGGTCACCTCGACGGTCCCGGGACGGAGTGTCTGCGCCCCACGCCACATCACCTCGCCGGCGTTGCGGATGACGATCGGCACCATCGGCACCTCGGCCTGCATGGCGATGTGGAACGGGCCCTTCTTGAACCGGCCCAGCCGGGGCGTCGCGGAGCGCGTGCCCTCGGGCGCGATCACCAGGGACATCCCGGACCGGACCTTCTCGACGGCCGGCGCCATGGCCTGCTTGGCCTGCTCGGTGTTGCCGCGGTCGACGAACGCGACGCCCGCGAGCTGGAAGAGCTGCCCGAAGCCCGGCACGTTCTTGGCCTCCTTCTTGGCCACGCCGGTGAAGCCGCCGCGCAGCAGCTTCATCACGAGGATCGGGTCGAGCTTGCTCTGGTGGTTGAACACGAAGACGCACGGCCGCGCCGACCACAGGTGCTCGTGGCCGCGCACGACCTTCACGTCGATGCCGGCCAGCGCGAGCCCCACGTCGGCGCCCACCCCGCCCGTGATCTCCAGCAGCGTGTCGCGGCGTCGGTTCAGCAGCGAGAGGCCCACGCCCGCACCGAACGCGGCGGCGAACGCCCCGTAGAAGCCCGCGGTGCGCGCGACCTCCTTGATCCCGGGCGTCCCCCCGCGCGAGACGCACTCGAGGATCGGCCAGCCGCGGCGCTCGGCCTCGGCCCGCAGCAGCTTGTGGGGGGCCACCGCGACGGGATGGGCGACCGTGTCGAGGAACTCGATGTCCTCGCCGCCGTTGGAGTACGCGAAGGACGCGTCGAGGTCGATGCTCTCGGTCTCGGCGAGCTCGAGGACGGCGCGGGCCTTCCCGCCCGCCCACAGCGGTGGTCCCGAGGTCCTGCCGGTGACGATGCCGTCGATCACCTCGACCGGCGTGCACAGGACGTGCTCGACCTCCAGCTCGCGGGCCATCGGCTCGACCTGGAACCGCGTGGCCGAGGAGGCGAGAGCGACCGTGTGCCCCTTGGCCTGGTGCGCGCGCACCAGCGCCCACGCCTCGGGGTGCAGGCGGCTGGCGATGTCGTGCTTGAACAGCGAGTTGCCGAGCTCCTCGATCTCCTCGATCGGGCGGCCCTTCCAGGCGCCGAGCGACAGTTCCAGGAACGCGGCGAAGTCCTCGGGGGACTCGATGCCCTGGGCGCTCATCAGCAGCGTGCGCGCCAGCTCGATCGGGCCGATGTCGAGACCGAGCATCCGATGGCGGTAGAACGCCTGGGCGCTGTAGCCGCTGATGACGGTGCCGTCGTAGTCGAAGAACGCGCCGACCTGCGGCCCGTCGGGGGCCGCTGCGATCGCAGCGAGCCGCTCATCGAGACTCATCGTCGAGCACCCCCTCGAGCAGCGCGGAGTCGAGCTCGCCGATGCGGATCAGGCGCTCGACCACGTCCTGCACCTCGTCGCGGTACGCCTCCCGCGCGCGCCGGATGTCGTCGCGGCCCGGGTCGACGAGGTCGCGGTTGGCGGCCAGGCGCAGGGCGGCGTCGAACAGCTCCTTCGACACCGACTCCGCACCGTGCAGCCGGCCCTGCAGCAGCATCTGCTGCCCGACCCCCAGGCACCGCTCGGAGAAGGCGGCGGGCTCGATCGCCTGCCGGCTGGGGGTCTCGGCGAGCTGCTCGGCCACCACGAGCTGGGCGTCCAGGAAGGACCGCAGGGCCCGGTGCGCGACCAGCGTGGTGCGGCCCGAGAGCAGCTGCGCGGCACCCGACCGGTCGGTCACCTGCTCACGCCACTGCGGATCGATGTACTCGAGCTCCTCGGCGATCTCCTGCAGGAACCCGTCCTTGTCGCGGAAGAAGAACTCGAACTTGAGGAGGTCGCGCAGGGCGAGCGCATCGGCCTGCGCCGCCTCGATCGGGTCGCCGTCCCGCGGCTCGGCGGCCAGTCGCAGCAGGACGAGCTCGACGATCGCCCGGATGATCACGTGGTGCAGCGCGCCGTTGCGGTAGAAGGCGGCGACGTGGTGGCGGCCCTGCGCGATCGACCACACGGGCTCCGTGCCGCCGTCGAAGCACTCGACCACGCCCGCGCTCACCAGTGCGTCGAGCACGGCGCGCACCGCGGCCGGGCGTCGCAGCTCGGCCACCGGGCCGGGGATGCCGCGGCGCTGCACGTGGATCAGCAGGGGCTCGACGACCCGTGCCACCTGGTCGAGGGTCAGGGCGCGATCGCGGGTGCCCAGCAGGGCGAGCGTGACGAGCGAGGTCGACGCCAGCGGCGTCGCGCGGTTGATGCCGTCGCAGATCCGGAACGCCACCTTCTCGAGCTGAGCGTGGCCCTCCCCGGCCTCCTCCAGGGCGTTCCGCAGCGAGAACGGGTCGCCGAAGCGCACCTGCACGGTGCCCGCGTTGGTGCTCTGCGCGCGGACGTAGTCGGCGAGCCACTTCAGGCCCTCGGACTGCTTCTTGGCGCCCGCCTGCTCGGCGGCCATCATCCCGACCTCCTGCAGTTGGTCGTAGACCAGCGAGACGGGTACGAGCGTGACGTCGTCCACCCGCGGGTCGTCGAGCGCCCGGGCGAGGTAGGCGAGCAGGCCGAACTTCGGCGGTCGCAGCTTGCCGGTGCGGGTGCGTCCGCCCTCCAGGTACCACTCGATGTTGAAGCGCTTGGCCGCCAGGTGCGCGAGGTACTCCTGCACGGCGAGCTTGTAGACGGCGTCGTCACCGAAGGTCCGCCGGATGAAGATGATCCCGGCGCGCTTGCCCAGGGGGCCCAGCGGCCAGAACGCCATGTTCGCTCCGCCCAGCAGGTGGTTGCGGGGGAAGTCGTGGTCGTGCAGCACCTGCGCGAGGACCAGCGGGTCGGAGTAGGAGCGGTGGGAGGGCAGGAAGACCAGCGGGCTTCGCCGGTTGATCTCGCGCAGCCGCTCCAGGCTCTCGACGTCCACGTCGACGTCCCAGGCCTTGGCGTGCATGGGCCGCATCAAGACCCGCCACGTGTCGATCGCCAGACGGCTCTGGACGGCCGCGACCTCCTGCAGGCAGCTCGTGGCGTTCGAGAGGACCTCCTCGTAGGGACGGTCGAGCCGCTCGGCGAGGGTCGCGACCTTCTCGCGGAACGTCGCCGACGCCGTGATCTGCTCGGCCACCAGACGCGGCACCTTGTAGCGGTCACCGATCACCTGGCGCTCGGCCCGCTCGCACGCCAGCGTCGCCTGGCGGGCGACGAACGCGGCGAACGCCTCGCCGCTGGCCGCCCGTCCCGCCTCCGAGCGGAACCGCTGGCGCAGTTCCATGGCGTGCGCCGGCTCGCCGGCGGTCACGCGCGCCCGGTCGGGCTCGCGCCGGGCGATCCGCGGCTGCAGTCGCGACCACGGCCGGTGAGGGTTGGTCAGCGCCAGCAGGTCCGAGGCCCGCACCCTGCGGTCACCGTCGCGCTCGCGCGGCAGCCACGTGACCCGGACGGGGACGACGAGCGGGTCGTCGCCGCGCTCGAGGCGTCGACCGAGCGCCGGATCGTTGCGGTCGACGATCTCCGCGCCGGGATGGTGCTCGCGGGCCCACGCGCCCACGAGATCGTGCTCCGTCGGCGTGCGTGCATCCACGAGCAGCACGACGGGATCCACGGTCGTCGGACGGAGCTGGGTGACGGTGGCCATGGTGGCCAGCCTCGCTCATCGCGCGGCTCCGGACAACGTCCGCGGCGGACGAACCCGGCAGGTGGCGGGCTGTGTGCGGTGCACAACGCCCGGTGATGCGCCGGCTGGCGCGACCGGTCGGGTGACCTCGTGCGAGGGTGGAGCGTGCGCCTACGGCGCGTCGGCGAACCGCACGACGCCGCCGAACGTGCCGGCGTACGCCGCGCCGTCTGGACCAAGCGCGATCGCTCCACCCTCGCTGTTGTGACCGAGGCCTTCGCCGGCGAGTGCCGCGAAGCGTGGTGTCCCCGTCCGCCAGTCGATCGCGGCGAGGTTCCAGGCGTCGGGTACCCCCGGGGGCTTCACGAGGGTGTAGTAGAGCCCGGTCGCGCGCGAGACGACGGCCTGCGCCGACGGCGAGATCTCGTCGCTGGTCCAGGCCACGCGGCAGCCGCGCTTGCCGACGACGACCCGCGCCAGCCCGCCGACGGTCGTGCCGCCCAGCTCGGTGGTGCCGGGGTTCTCGTACCCGTAGGCGTTGGCGACGACGATCGAGCGTCCCGCGACGACGAGGTGCGCCTCCACGCTCGCCTTGCCGGGGGTGAACACGGGCACGGCGCACGCGAGGCGGCGTGACGCGCGGCCGGAGATCCGCGCCACGGTGACGCGCGGCGGGTTGAGCCCGTCGGCGACGGCGACGTAGCCTCCCGCGACGATCACCGGGGGCGTGCCGGGCCCGGGGTGGACACGACCGGCCTTCGCGTCGGTCAGGGTCGAGGGCAGCGTCTGGCGCCACACCACCCGTGGTGTCCCGTCGCCGCGTGCCTGCAGGCGGTACAGCGCGTCGCGGGTGACGACGTAGGCCCCGGACGGGTCGGTCGCGAGATCCTCGGCGATCGGCTCGCGCAGGTCGAGGCGGCGCGGCGGGCCGCCGTCGCGCGGCAGGGTGACGACGGACCCCTGGTTGCCGGTCAGCCAGTCGTGGCCGTCGTACCCGGCGGCGATCGCGAACGGACGCTCGCCCTTCGCGAGGACGCCGGACAGGTCGCGCGACCCGGTCTGCTCCAGGGTGTCGCCGTCGGCCGCGACCGTCAGCAGGGTGCGGGCGTTCGTGGGCACGAGCAGCGTGCCGTCGGCCCGGACCAGGAAGTGCGTGCCGCCCGCGAGGTCACCGCGGTCGGGACCCTGGCGCGGGGGCAGCGTGACCGAGGAGAGCGTGGCCAGCGACGTGGGGTCGAACAGCCGCAGCGCCGGTCCCACGACGCCGTTGCACACCGCCAGCAGCCGGTCCTTCGCGTCGAAGGCCAGCGAGGCGCAGGTCCCGAACGCGAGGGTGCTCGAGCGCGTCGTGCCGTTCCCGAGCGGGCCGCGCATCGGTGACGCCGCCCCGTTCCCGGCCGCGAGGCCGCTGCCGCTCCGTCCGTCGGGGGCGAGCGCCGGGTTGGCGGGCGGGTACGGCCCGGGCAGCGGCTGGGCGGCCGCGGGCTCGCCCGTGAACTCGGGCAGCGGCCCGTCGAGCGGTCCCGGGATCGGGATCGCCGGCTGCTGGGCGAGCGCCGGGACGGGTGCCAGCGCGCACAGACCGGCGACGGCGAGCGGGAGGTATCGGGTCAGCATGGCGTGGGGTCTCTCGGCGCGGCGCGCGTCAGGCGGTCGGGGTCAGCGCGCAGAAGAAGCGCGCGAGGTCGGCGGCGTGCGCCGCATTGGCTTCGGCTCCGCCGATCGGGTCGGGCAGACCGCCCTCGTAGAGGAAGCGGGCCGGGTTGGGCTGCGCGGCAGGGACCGTCACGTAGTTGCCGGGCTGCGCGCCGACCCATGGGTTGGGGATGGTGTTGGCCGACGCGTTCGTGCTCGGCGGCTCGTACATGTGGGTGACGAGCGGACGTTCGCCGTAGGCGGGCAGGACCACCGACCGGAACTTCACCTCCTCGCGCTCGTACAGCCACGCGAGCATCTCCCGCGTGAGGGTGAGGTAGCCGGGGTCGTTGGCCAGGTTGCGGATCTCGTCCGGGTCGTTCCAGGTGTCGTAGAGCTCGAGCTCCTGGCTGTCGAGCAGCTCGCGGCCGGCGAAGTGCTGGTCGGCGACGGCGACGTAGCGGGCGAACTTGTAACGGCCGTCGAAGATCGCCCGGACGTGGCTGGCCGTCGGGACCGCAGTGCCCACGTTGGTGATCGGGTACTCGTCGGTGCGGAACAGGATCGAGTCCCGCGGGCCGCGGGCATCCGGGTTCTCCAGCGCCGGCACGAGGCTGACGCCGCGCAGCCACGGCCAGCGGGCGACCGGGTCGCCGGCTCCCGCGACGTCGAGCAGCGTCGGCACGAGGTCGACGGCCTCGCCGAGCGCCGCGGAGCGCCGTCCGCGCGGGAAGCGCTTGGGGTAGACGACCGTGAACGGGATCCGGTTCTGCTCGTCGTACATCGTGATGCCCTTGTTCTGCAGGCGGTGCGCCGAGCCGAGCTCTCCGTGATCCGAGGTGCGGACGATCACCGTGTCGTCCAGGACGCCCGCGTCCATGACCTCCCGCACCGCGGCGCCGAGCATCTCGTCGGTCCCGACGATCAGGTCGTAGTAGACGTTGAGCTGACCGCGGAAGTACTCGGGGTCGTCCTGCGTGCCCTTCGGCGTGCCGGCGACCACGGCGGCGACCTCGCGGAAGCGCTTCTGGCTCGACGGCTTGTCGTCCAGGGTCGGCTCCGCGTAGAAGGACCGGTCGAGCTGTGGCTCGTAGTCGGGCCGCTTGAAGTCCGCTCGGAACCCGCGCGGGTAGAACTGGATGTCGTGCGGGTTGAGCAGGCTCAGCACGCACAGCCAGGGCTGCTCGTCCTTGGCGTGCTCGCGCAGCCACGAGACGGCCTGGCCGGTCCACACCGGGTCGTTGGTGTAGCCGTCGTTGTAGCCCCCCACGTCCGCCGGCGGCGAGATGGCGGAGTCGTCGAAGCCGTAGCCACCGAGCGGGTTGTTCTGCGCGGTGTCCAGCGCGGCCTCGGCGTTGGTGGGCGGTTCACCGGGGAAGGACAGGTGCCACTTGCCGAAGAAGGCGGTCCGGTAGCCGACCTCCTTGAAGAGGTCGCCGATGGTCGGGATCGACGGGTCCATCGTGAACTGCGTGCCGAGCACGAACGTCCCGTAGATGCCCTGCTGCGGCGCGTACATGCCGGTCCAGAAGGTGGCGCGCGAGGGCGAGCAGGCCATCGAGGAGGTGTGGAAGCGGTCGATCCGCGTGCCGTTCTCGTCGAGCCAGCAGCGGACCGGCAGCGGCAGGTCCTCGGGCAGGCGATCCTGATGGCGCTCCTGGTCGGTCATCAGGATCAGGACGTTGGGACGCCGGCCTGCGGGGGCCGCGGCGCTCGCGGCGGCGCCGGCCAGCCCGCCACCGACGCTCGCGATGCCGGCGGTGGCGGCGACGCGCGCCGCGCCGGACAGGAACGTCCGTCGATCGGTGGGGGACGGGCGGCTCACAGCCGCGCTCCCTTCACGGTGCCGGTGAGGTTGTCGACGGTCCACGCTCGCTCCCCGGCGATGGCGAGCCCGCGCGGTTCGCCGCCGACCGCTCGACGGGTGCGCTTGCGCCCGCGCCCGAGCACGACGATCTCGCCGGTGCCGGCCAGCGCCACGACGCGCCGTCCCCGGGCGCTCCAGCCGACGCCGCTGGGCAGCGCCCCGGCCTGATGCTGGTGCACGCGGCCGCTGGCGATCACGATCTCGCTGACGCGGTCGGCGTCCGGTCCGCCGTGCGTCACGAGGATGCGCTCGCCGTCGGGTGAGAGCGCGAGCCGGTCCGGCAACCACGGCGTCCGCAGCTTGCGCGTCACGCGACCGGTGCGCAGGTGCACGCGGAAGAGGTGGTCCTCGCCGTTCAGCGCGACCCACGCGGTGGCGCTCCCGGGCACGGTGACCACGGCTCGCGGCACGATGCCGACCGCGTGCCGCGCGGTCACGGCGAACGTCCTCGCGTCGAGGACGTGCAGGGCGCCCTCCTGCTCCCCGCCGCTCACGACGAGGGTGGTGCCTGCCGCCGTGAACGCGACGCCGAACGGGTCGGGGCCGACGTCCGCGCGCGTGTGCACCGCGGCGCTGCGCAGGTCGACGATCGCGAGACCGGGCTCGTCGGAGAACGCGGTGGTGACCGCGGCGAGACGCCCGTTCGGGGAGATCGCGACCTCCATGGGCTGTCCGCCCACGTCCACGATGCGCGGTGCCGAGGAGCCCTTCGTGGCGTGGATCGCGATGGTGCGCCGGCGGTCGTGGGCGACGACCAGCCGCTTGCCGTCGCGGCTCGCCGCGATCGCGCGGCCGCGCCGGACGGTGGGGCGTCGGGCCTGCAGCGGCCCGGCGGTCTCGGTGACGGTGGTGGCGGCAGGGGCGGGTGCGCCGCCCAGCAGCGGTAGGGCGGCGCCCGCAGCGGCACCGGCGAGGAAGCCGCGGCGGGTCGGGGCTGCGGTCATCGCCGGGCCCCGGTCTTCGGCGCGGGGCCGAGCTCGCAGAGCATGGCCGCCCGGTGTCGCGCCCGGGCCTCGGCCATGGCGCGTGACTCGTCGGCGGTCTGCGGCAGGCGCTCCTCGCCTCCGGCCTCGTAGACGCGCCGTTCCAGGTGCGGGTCGCCGATCGGCAGCTGGACGTAGGCGCCCGGAAGCCCCTCGACCGGGGACGGGCTCGACGGGCGCTCGGCCAGCGGCGTCTCGGGGCGACCGTACGGATCGGGGCGCAGCGCCTCGATCGTCGAAGGTTGCCCCGACAACGGCACCTGGACCGGCCCGAACCGCTCCTTCTCCAGATCGTGCAGCCGGGCGAGCAGGTCGTCGCGCAGCGACCTGTGGGCGGGGTCGTTGGCGAGATTGCGCAGCTCGTACGGATCCTCGCTGAGGTCGTACAGCTCGTACTCCTGCTCGTCGGGACGCTCGGTCTGCGGCTTGCCGGTCATCGCGACGTAGCGCGCGATCTTGAAGTGCCCGGACAGCGCGGCGCGAACGTGGCGCTTCCAGGCCTGCCCGCTGCCGGCGAAGTCCTGCGGTGACCACACCTCGTCGCAGGTGCTCATCGTGAAGTCCTTGCCCCGGGCGCCCGCCGGGTCCTCCAGGGCCGGGACGAGGGAGCGACCGCGCAGCCACGGGTGGCTCGAGGTCGGGTCCTTCACACCGGCGAGCTCCAGGCACGTCGGCACGATGTCCACCGCCTCGGCGAGTGCCGGGGTGCGGTGGCCCTGCACGTCGGGGTAGCGCT
>NZ_JBFIGP010000030.1:0-24698 GCF_041602235.1 Paraconexibacter sp. | reverse complement strand
GGGCGGGCGGGCCGCGAAGGACCCGCCCCTACCGCCCGACGATGGCCACCTCGAACTACAAACGTCCCAGGACTGATGATCTGTGTCTGCCTGGGCGGCGTGACACTCCCGACCACCGGACTGTCCACCGGACACGAGGCCCGGTGCGTTGCGCGGTCGGACCCCGAAGGGTCCCGGTCGAGTAGGCGGCCCGCCGGACCAACGAGGCTACACGACGGGGAAAGCGTGCTCGACGGCGCGAATCGCGATCATGTGCGGATGCCCGCCGTCCGTCGCCTGTTCCTCGTCCTGCCCCTGCTGCTGCTCGCCGGCTGCGGGGGCGGCGACGACACGACCACGGGGTCGGGCGAGAGCCCCGCGCCCCGGGGCCCGGCGTCCGCGGAGCTCCGCCAGGAGCTCGCGCGGGCGACGAAGGTCGACCCTGCCGACTTCCCGGCGACCGAGGGCCGGACCCTGCGCCAGGTGGCCGACGGCCTGAACGGGACCGGAACCTCGGTCGGCCTGGCCACGAGCATCCTGCCCGCCCCGTCCCCGCGGCTGGGCTTCGGCGTGCTCGACGGTGAGAACGCCTTCGTCTACGCACCCACCGTCGTGTACCTCGCCCGCTCCGAGAACGGCAAGGCGGCCGGTCCGTTCCCCGCGCCGGCCGACCTGCTCGTCACCGATCCTCCGTTCCGCAGCCGCCAGGCCGCCAGCGAGAAGGATCCCTTCGCGGCCGTCTACGCCGCGACCCTGGAGGCGAGGCCCGGGACCTACAAGGTGCTCGTGGTGAGCAAGGTCAAGGCCGACCTCGTCGGCGCGACGGCCGAGATCACGGTGGTCGACCCGAAGGACGATCCGGTGCCTGCGCCCGGCGAGAAGGCTCCCGCGGTCGAGACCGACACCGCGGCGTCGGCCGGGGGAGACCTCTCCAAGATCGACACGCGGCTGCCGCCCTCCGACATGCACGAGGTGAGCCTGAAGGACGTCGTCGGGAAGGAACCGGTGGCCCTGCTGTTCGCCACCCCGCAGCTCTGCCAGTCGCGGGTGTGCGGTCCGGTGGCCGACATCGCCCTGCAGCTCAAGAAGTCCTACGGGGACCGGATGACCTTCATCCACCAGGAGGTCTACGTCGACAACGAGCTGAACAAGGGCCTGCGTCCGCCGCTGCAGGCCTTCAACCTGCCGACGGAGCCATGGCTGTTCACCATCCGCAAGGACGGCACGATCGCGGCCCGGCTCGAGGGGTCCTTCGGCTTCGCCGCCTTCGAGCAGGCGATCAAGGCCGCGCTCTGACCCGCGAGGCCTCAGCGCAGCGCGCGCTCGATGAAGGGCCCGAGCAGCTCTCCGACGGACGCCGCCGTCACGCCTGAGGGGCCGCCCGGCAGCGCGGCGTAGCTGATCGCCAGGCGCACGACGGCGTCCGCCAGCAGCCGCGCATCCGTCGCGGAGGCCGCGGGCCAGTACTCCTGGAGCACGGCGCACAGCTGGGCGGTGGCCCGCTCCAGCACCGGCTCGCCGTGGGTCGTGACCAGGGCGAGGAGCCCGTCGGTGCCGTCGCCGGCCACGATCGCGCGCACGAGCGGATCGTGCTCGGCCGCCTCGAGGAACACCTGGAAGGCCGCGCTGAGCGCGGCGGTCGGGTTGTCGGCGTTGGCGGTGACCGCGCCGCGCACCGCCGAGACGAACAGCTCGACCTCCGCCAGGATGAACGCCTGGGCGAGCGCCTCCCTCGACCCGAACTCGTTGTAGAGCGTCTGGCGGCTGACGCCGGCCCCGGCGGCGATCTCGGCCATCTTCACCGCGCCCCAGTCGCGATCGACCAGGAGCTCGCGCACCGCGGCGAACGTCGTCTCGCGCAGCAGCGCCTTCGCCGCGACGGGGTAGGGGACGGGCGGGGTCACGCGGACGCGTCGACCGGCTCGAAGTCGACCTTCTCGCGGACCGCGCAGTCGGGGCACGCCCAGTCGTCGGGCACCGCGCTCCAGGGCGTGCCGGGGGGGAAGCCCTCCCGAGGGTTGCCCGTCGCCTCGTCGTACTCGTACCCGCAGCCCGGGCAGCGCCAGGCGCTCACGTGGCGCCCGCCCCGTACCGGGCAAGGATGCGCTCGCGCTTGCGCGGGTGGAGGTTGGCGCGCGTCACGTCGCCACCGTAGTGGGCGACCACCCTCGGGTCCATGACGCGGCGCCACAGCGGGGGGACGGACGCGAGGACGATCATCCCGGCGTATCCGGTCGGGAGCTGCGGCGCCTCGTCGAAGTGCCGCAACGCCTGGTAGCGGCGGATCGGGTTGGCGTGGTGGTCGCTGTGCCGCTGCAGGTGGTAGAGGAACACGTTGGAGGCGACGTTGTTGGCGTTCCAGCTGTGCTCGGGGGCTGTGCGGACGTACCGGCCGTCCTCGCGCTTGTCGCGCAGCAGGCCGTAGTGCTCGAGGTAGTTGACGACCTCCAGCAGCGAGAAGCCCAGCACGGCCTGGACGAGCAGGTAGGGCAGCACGACGGGACCGAAGGCGATGGTGAGCGCGCCGAAGAGCACGACCGTCATGAGCCAGGCGTTCAGGATGTCGTTCTTGATCGTGAGGGGGCCGCTGCCCGTCCGGCGTAGTCGCTGCGCCTCCAGCTCCCAGCTGGAGGTCAGTGACCCGGCGACCGTGCGCGGGAGGAACGCCCAGAAGCTCTCGCCCATGCGCGACGAGGCCGGGTCCTCGGGGGTCGCGACCCGTACGTGGTGCCCGCGGTTGTGCTCGATGAAGAAGTGCCCGTAGCCGGTCGGCGCGAGCGCGACCTTGCTCAGCCACCGCTCCAGGCGGGCCCGCTTGTGGCCGAGCTCGTGCGCGGTGTTGATGCCGATGCCGTTGACGATGCCGATGGTCCAGGTGAGGCCGACCGTCGCGAGGACACCGAGGTCCCCGGACGCCCAGAGCGCCGCGGCCAGCACGAGCGCGGCGTACTGCAGCGGGATGAACGCGTAGGTGCACCAGCGGTAGTAGCGGTCGTGCTCCAGCCACTTCAGGACGCTGTCCGGCGGGTTCTCGGCGTCCGTCCCGATGAGCGTGTCCAGTAGCGGCATGACACCGAAGACCAGCAGGGGAGCGAAGAACCAGACGACGGCGAGGTCGGTCGCCTCGTAGAGCCCCAGGGCGATGAACGGGGCGATCGGGACGATCAGGCCCAGCAGCCAGGCGTAGCGCTTGCCGTCGGTCCACGTCGGGACCTCGAGTGCTTCGGTTGACACAGGGGGCGTAGCGGTGGACATGTTGGACACGATAGCCGCCGCGTGTAAAGCCGGCAAGCCGGAGGACTCACGCGACAGCGGGCGTAGAAGTCCCATCACCGTCAGGCACTTCTCCCGGATGCGTCCGCGTCCCGTGCGACCTACGTTCGGAGGGTGCCGACCGACCCCGACCCACCCATCGTCAGCCTGTCGACCGCCGCACCGATCTGGGACCGGTTCTTCCGCGTCGCGCCGCTCGTGATCGTCGGGACGCGCGAAGCCGACGGGCGCGAGGACCTCGCCCCCAAGCACATGGCGATGCCGCTCGGGTGGCAGAACTACTTCGGCTTCGTGTGCAGTCCCCGCCACGCCACGCAGGGCAACGCACAGCGCACGGGGGAGTTCACGGTGAGCTTCCCGCGCGCCGAGCAGTTCCTGCAGATCAGCATGGCTGCCGGCGGACGGCGGCCCGACGACCTCAAGCCGAGCCTCGCGGCGCTCCGCACGCGGGCGGCCGAGAAGGTGGACGGCGTGCTCGTGGAGGGCGCGGCGGCGTGGCTGGAGTGCGATCTCGACCGCGTGGTCGACGGCTTCGGGGACAACACGCTGCTGGTCGGCAGGGTCGTCGCGGCTGCGGTCGCCGAGCCGTGGCTGCGCGACGCCGAGCTCGACGACGGCGACCTCATCCACGACGCCCCCGTCCTGGCCTACCTCGACCCTGGGCGCTTCGCGAGCGTGGAGCAGAGCCTCTCGTTCCCGTTCCCGGCCGACTTCCGGCGGTGACGCGGTGACCACGGAGCAGCTGCAGGACGTCGCCGGGTGGTTGCAGTCCCACGCGGACGAGATGACCGAGACGCTGCAGCGCCTGGTCGACTGCGAATCCCCGTCCAGCGATCGCGACGCGCTCGCCAGGGCGTTCCGGCTGCTCGCCGAGACCCTGGAGGGCCTCGACTACGAGGTCCTGCGACTGCCCGGGGTGAGGTCCGGGGATCACCTCGAGGCCCACCCGCGGTGGGGCGCGGACACGGAGGACTACCAGCTGCTGGTCGGGCACATGGACACGGTCTGGCCGCTCGGGACGGTCGACGAACGTCCCGCCACCCGGGCCGGGGACGAGCTCGCCGGGCCCGGTGCCTTCGACATGAAGGGCGGGCTGGTCCAGATGCTCTTCGCGCTGCGCGCGCTGCGCGAGCGTGACCTGGCTCCGGCCGTCGCCCCCGTGGTCCTGATCAACAGCGACGAGGAGGTCGGCAGCCGCGAGTCGCGCCCGCACCTGGTCAGGCTCGCCGAGCGCGCCGTCCGCGCGTTCGTGCTCGAGCCGCCGTTCGGGGCCCAGGGCAGGCTCAAGACGTCCCGCAAGGGGATCGGTCGCTTCACCGTCACGATCACCGGCAAGGCCAGCCACGCAGGGCTCGCGCCGGAGGCGGGGGTGAGCGCGATCCTGGAGGCGTCCCATCAGGTGCAGCGCCTCTTCGAGCTCAACGACCCCGAACGCGGGATCACGGTGAACGTGGGGACGATCGACGGCGGCATGGGACCCAACGTCGTGGCGCCGGAGGTCACGGCCGTCGTGGAGGTCCGCGTGCCCACCGCCCGCGACGGGGCGGAGATCGAGCAGGCCCTGCATGGCCTCACCCCGGTGCAGGAGGGGGCGACCGTCACCGTCCAGGGGGCGTTCGGACGTCCGCCGCTGGAGCCCACGCAGCGCAACGTCGAGCTCTGGGACGCCGCACGGCAGGCCGCGGACGAGCTCGGGTTCGCGCTCTCCCAGGCCGCGGTCGGCGGCGCCTCGGACGGCAACACCACGAGCCTCTACACCGCGACGCTCGACGGGCTCGGGGCGGTGGGGGCCGGCGCCCACGCGGTCGACGAGCACGTCGTCCTGACCCACATGCCACAGCGCGCGGCCCTGCTCGCCGCGCTCCTGATGCTGCCCGCCCCCGACCCGACCGCGAGGACGCCATGAGCCACTACGTCCTGTCCAGCACCACCCGCATCGCCGACTTCGCCGACGAGCCGTTCGACCTCCAGCCGCTCCCGCGGACGGAGTGGGAGACGGGCGACTACGTCGGGGCCGAGCTGCTGCCCGGCCCCGGGGTCCCGTACGTGGTCGAGAACCCGCACGGCCGCATGGTGGAGGCGAACGCCGGGGACGTCGTCATCGGCGCCCTCGGCCGCCGCGCGGCGACCCTGGAAGCCACCGGCGACTGGGAGGCGGTCGGCGGCGATCTGCTCATGCACTCCCTGACCCCGGCGGGGATCTTCGGGCGACTGACCAGCAAGGCCGTCTCCCTGAAGGCGCTGCCGGCCCTGCGCTACTGCGGTCACGTGACGCGGGACGGTCAGCGGCGGACGATGAGCGACTACGTCCGGGTCGAGACCGGGGACGATCCACCGCCGCCGGTCATCCTGATCATCGGGACCTCGATGGACGCGGGGAAGACGGTCGCGGCGAAGGCGATCGTCCGCGGCCTCAAGGGGATGGGGCTGCGCGTCGGCGGCGCGAAGCTGACCGGGGTGGCCCGCTACCGCGACATCCTCGCGATGTCCGACGCGGGGGCCGACGTGATCGCGGACTTCATCGACGGTGGCCTGCCCTCGACCGTGGTCGACGAGCCCACCTACACCCGGGCCCTGCGCACGGTCATGGCGCGGCTGGCGAGAGTGCGCCCGGACGTCGTCGTCGTCGAGGCGGGCGCCTCGCCCCTGGAGCCGTACAACGGCGCCGTCGCCGTCCGGGAGCTGGGTCCGCACGTGCTGTGCACGGTGCTGTGCGCCTCCGACCCGTACGCGGTCGTCGGCGTCATGACCGCGTTCGAGACCCGCCCGGACCTGGTCTCGGGCCGCGCCACCAGCACCGACGCGGGCATCGCGCTCGTGGAGCGACTCGCCGGCATCCCCGCGCTGAACCTGCTCGATCCCGCGTCGGGGCCGTCGTTGCAGGAGCTGCTCGAGGCGAAGGTGGCCGTCGGGGCGCGCCGACCCGCCGCCCGCGCATGACGGCGGCCCCGATCGTCACCCTCGAGCACGTCACCCGCAGCTACACCCTCGGCGAGGTCACCGTCACCGCGCTCGCGGACGTCTCGCTGGAGATCCTGCCCGGCGAGTTCACCGTCATCCTCGGGCCGTCCGGTTGCGGCAAGACCACGCTGCTGAACATGATCGGCGCGCTCGACACGCCGACCAGCGGCAGGCTGCTGGTCGCCGGACGGGACCTCACCGGCGCCGGACGCAAGGAGCGCTTCCGCTTCCGGCGGGAGACGATCGGCTTCATCTTCCAGACCTTCAACCTGTTCCCGGCCCTGACCGCGGCGGAGAACGTCGAGTTCGGGATCGACGTGGCCGGCGTCGACGGGGGGCATGAGCTCGCGGTGAGCACGCTCGAGCAGGTCGGGCTCGCCGAACGCGTCCGGCACTTCCCGCACGAGCTCTCCGGAGGTGAGCAGCAGCGCGTCGCGATCGCCCGCGCGCTGGCGACCGGGAGCCCGGTGCTGCTGGCCGACGAGCCGACCGGTGAGCTGGACTTCACCACCGGCGTCCAGATCCTCGGGCTGCTGCACCAGCAGGCCCACGAGGGCCGCTGCGTGCTGGTCGTGACGCACAACCGCGAGATCGCGCGGGCCGCGCACCGCGTGATCGAGCTGTCCAGTGGACGGATCGTCTCCGACGGGCCTCCAGCGGGAGGCACCGTGGACCTGACGCGCCTACGGTGGTGAGCGGGCCGTGCGAGGCCTGTGGCTGCGGTGGTACTGGCGTGATCTCCGGTCGCACTGGACGCAGGTGCTCACCACCGCGCTCATCCTGGCCGTCGGCATCGGTGCGTTCGCGGGCCTGGGAGGCATGCGTCAGTGGCGTGAGGACTCCACCACCGCGAGCCTGAGCGCGCTGCGCGCGCACGATGTTCGCCTGGACCTGGCGGACGGGTCCTACGCGCCGCGGGGAGCGCTCGCGAGCGCCCTGGGCGGGCTTCCGCGCGGCACGGTCGCGGCCGCGGAGGAGCGGCTCGTCGTGGGTTCGCAGATCGATGCGTCGCGGGCCGGCGATCCCGTGCTCGTCCCCGCCCGCGTGATCGGGATCCCGTCCCCGGCGGGCGGCCGGACGGTCGATGCGCTGTCGATCCGCGAGGGCGGCGCGCCGCGGCCGGACCGACCGGTGGTCCTGGACTGGAACTTCGCGCGGCACTACGGCCTGCCCGTGACCGGCACGGTGCGCCTGGCGGGCGTCGGGGCGGTCCGCTACTCCGGCCTCGGGGTCACGCCGCAGTACGTCGTCATCGTGGGCAGCGGCGACATCACGGGAGGGGAGAGCGCCCTCGCGGTGGTCTACGCGCCGCTGGCGCTCGCGCAGCGCGCCGCCGGACGAGGCGACGAGGTCAACGAGCTCGTCGTGCGCGCCGGGCCGGGCAGCGATCCTCGGACGCTCGCGACCGAGGTGCGTCGCGCGGGGCGCACCGCGCTGCCCGGGGTCGCGACGACCGTCACGCTCGGCGCGGACGAAGGGGCCACGCGCATCCAGTACCGCGACGCGCGCAACGACCAGAAGACCTACTGGGCGTTCGCCTTCATCCTCCTCGCCGGAGCGACCCTCGCGGCCTTCAACCTCGTCAGCCGCGTCGTCGAGGCGCAGCGGCGTGAGATCGGCATCGGCATGGCGCTGGGAGCCGAGCCCGGTCTGCTCGCACGTCGACCGCTGGTCCTCGGACTGCAGATCGGGACGCTCGGCGCGGCGCTGGGCGTGCCCGTGGGGCTCGCGCTCTCCGAGCTCATCCGGGGCCTCGTGCGCGACTTCCTGCCCCTGCCGGTGTACGCGTCGAGCGTCCCTGTCGGTCTCTACGTCGGGGCCGCGATCCTCGGCGTCGCGATCCCCGTCCTGGCGAGCGTGTGGCCGATCCACCGGGCGGTGGGCGTCGACCCGGTGGAGGCGATCCGCACCGGGCACCGGAGCGCGGGGTCGGCCGGGGCCGTCGGCCGCCTGCGACGGCTGCCCGGTCGCCCGATAGCCGCGCTTCCGCTGCGCAACCTCGCCCGGACTCCGCGCCGCACCCTCATGACCGTCGTCGGGCTCGGGGCGACGATCACCGCCGTCGTGGCGGTCCTGGGGATGGTCGATGCGATCGACGACATCGCGGCGCGGCAGGAGACCGACCTGCTGCGCTCGTCCCCGGAGCGGTTGGAGGTCGCGCTGAGTGCGCCGGTCCCCACGACGGACCGGCGCCTGCAGGCCCTCGCGGCGACGCCCGGCGTGGCCGCCGCCGAACCCGGGCTGGCGGTCGAGGGCCGGGTGCGCCACGCGGGCGTCTCGTTCCCGGTCGCCCTGCTCTCCTACGACGCCGACTCGAGCATCTGGGCACCCGTCGCCTCCGACGGGTCGCGCAGCGGCACGGGGGTGCTCCTGGCCGAGAAGGCGGCTCGGGACCTCGGTGTCGGGGTCGGCGACACGGTGCAGCTGGAGCACCCGCGCCGGGACGGCGGGCGGCTCGCGGACGGGCGGAGCACCGTCCGCGTGATCGGGCTGCACCCGAACCCGGTGCGCGTGGCCGTGTACGCCAACGGCGCCACCCGGGAGGGGCTCGGCCTGGGGGGAGTCGCGCCCCGGGTCACGCTGCGACCCGGGTCGCAGGCGGCGGACGGCGCGCTGCAGCGCGCGCTGTTCGGCCGGCCCGGGATCGCCTCGGTCGCGCCGGCCGTCGCCGAGGTGGAGGCGCTCCGCACGACGATCGACGCGTTCGGCGCAGCGATCCGCATCGTCGTCTTCATCACGCTCGGGCTCGCGACACTCGTCGCGTTCACGTCCACCAGCATCTCCCTCGAGGAACGCCGCAGGGAGTACGCGACGATGTTCGCGTTCGGTCTGCCCGCCCGCTACGGGCTGCGGGTGTCCATGACCGAGTCCCTCGTGATCGGCGTGCTCGGGACGCTGGTGGGCCTCGCGCTCGGCACCGCGGTCGCCAACTGGATCGTGACGTCGCTGCTGGCCGACACGTTCCCGGACCTCAGCACGCGCCTCGCGTTCCAGGCGTCGTCGCTGGCGATCACGCTTGCCGTGGGCGTCCTCGCCGTGACCGCGGCTCCGCTGGCGACGCTGCGCCGGATGCGGCGCATGGACGTCCCGTCGACCCTGCGCACGATGGAGTGAGCCGACCGGACGTCATGCCTCCTGGGGCAGCCGGACATCGACGACGACATCGACGGCGTCACGGACCTTGAGCGCCCCCATCATGGTGCTGTAGGGACGGATGCCCCAGTCGGACTGGACCAGCGGGATCGTCCCGCTCACGCGCCCGTCGGGTCCTGCGGCGACGTGTGGGGCCACGGTCCGCGTCCGTCCGGCGACCGTCAGCTCCCCGGGCATCGTCATCCGGTCCCCGGCACGCTCGACGGCGTCGCACCGGAACGTGATCGGCTGCCCGCCCAGCACCTCGGCGTCGATCGTGCCCCGGATGTCCCGGCGGTCCTTGTCGCTCAGCGGCTTGAGGCCTCCCAGGCCCTCGAGGACCCGCAGGGACCGCGCGTCGATGTCGAGCGACAGCGCGGTGATCGCGCCCGCGTCGTCGACGGCGACCGTCGCGGTCCACTGCTCGACGGCGAGGACGAGATCGTGGCCGACGCGGCGGGCCCTGCCCTCCCGGAACGTGTGCACGGTGATCGAGCCGTGGTCGGGTCCGACGCGAAGGTGCGACATGCGACCAGCCTAGCCCTGGGAACCGCCCGTCCGGCGGGAAGTTCTCCAGCGGAGGTTCGCCACCCCTTAGGGTGCGACGTAGGGATGAGCACGCCAGAACCGGACATCGACCCCGCCGAGACCCGCGAGTGGATCGAGTCGCTGCAGGCCGTCGTCCGCAACGACGGCCCCGAGCGCGCCCGTCGCCTGCTCGACGAGGTGCGCAGCGCCGCGCACGAGGCCGGGGTCCCGCTGCGGGCCCACCTCAACACGCCCTACGTCAACACGATCCCGACCGCCGCCGAGCCCAAGATGCCCGGCGATCCCGCGATCGAGCACGACCTGCGGTCGCTGATCCGCTGGAACGCCACCGCGCTCGTGCTCCAGGCCAACGCGGAGTCGTCCGAGCTCGGTGGCCACATCGCGTCCTACCAGTCGGCCGCCACGCTCTACGAGGTCGGCTTCAACCACTTCTGGCACGCGCCGTCACCGGCGCACGGTGGCGATCTCGTCTACATCCAGGGTCACTCCTCGCCGGGCGTGTACGCCCGGGCGTTCCTCGAGGGCCGGCTGACCGAGGACCAGATGCGGCGCTTCCGCCAGGAGACCGACCCGTCGCAGCCGGGGCTCTCGTCCTACCCCCATCCGTGGCTGATGCCGGACTTCTGGCAGTTCCCGACGGTCTCGATGGGCCTCGGGCCCCTGATGGCGATCCACCAGGCGCACTTCATGAAGTACCTCACCGGGCGCGGCTTGACCGACACCTCCAAGCGCAAGGTCTGGGCGTTCATGGGGGACGGGGAGATGGACGAGCCCGAGTCGATGGGGGCGATCTCCCTCGCCGGCCGCGAGCGTCTCGACAACCTCGTGTTCGTCATCAACTGCAACCTGCAGCGCCTCGACGGTCCCGTGCGCGGCAACGGCAAGATCATCCAGGAGCTGGAGACCAACTTCCGCGGCGCCGGGTGGAACGTCATCAAGGTCATCTGGGGTTCCCGCTGGGACCCGCTGCTGGAGGCCGACACCGACGGGCACCTGCGCAAGCGGATGCAGGAGGCGGTCGACGGCGACTACCAGGCCTACAAGTCCCGCGACGGCGCGTTCGTCCGCGAGCACTTCTTCGGGACCTCCCCGGAGCTCCGCGCGATGGTCGCGGACATGAGCGACGAGGAGATCTGGGCGCTCAACCGGGGCGGCCACGACCCGCACAAGGTCCACGCCGCGTACGCCGCGGCGGTCGCGCACACCGGCCAGCCGACCGTGATCCTCGCGAAGACCGTCAAGGGCTACGGCATGGGCAAGGCCGGTGAGGGCCAGAACATCACGCACCAGCAGAAGAAGATGGACGACGCCGCGCTGCTGGCCTTCCGCGACCGCTTCGACCTGCCCCTGTCCGACGACGAGGTGCGCAGCAAGGCGTTCCTCAAGCCCGACGAGGACGATGCCGCCATCGCCTACCTGCGGGAGCGTCGCAAGCTGCTGGGCGGCAGCCTGCCCGTCCGCAAGGTGACGGCCGAGCCGCTCGAGGTCCCCGACCTGACGGCGTTCCAGACCGTGCTGGACGGCAGCGGTGAACGCGAGATCTCCACCACGATGGCGTTCGTGCGGGTGCTCGCCGCGATCATCCGCGACAAGGCGATCGGCCGCCACGTGGTGCCGATCGTCGCCGACGAGTCGCGCACGTTCGGCATGGAGGGCATGTTCCGCCAGCTCGGCATCTTCAGCCAGGTGGGGCAGCTGTACCAGCCCGAGGACGCCGAGCAGCTCATGTTCTACAAGGAGGACAAAGCCGGCCAGATCCTGCAGGAGGGGATCAACGAGGCCGGCGCGATGTCCGCCTGGATCGCGGCCGCGACGTCGTACGCCAACCACGGCGTCCCGATGGTCCCGTTCTACATCTACTACTCGATGTTCGGGTTCCAGCGGATCGGTGACCTCGCCTGGGCGGCGGGCGACAGCCGCTCGCGCGGCTTCCTGCTCGGGGGGACCGCCGGACGCACCACGCTGAACGGCGAGGGCCTGCAGCACGAGGACGGTCACAGCCACCTGCAGGCGCTCACGATCCCCAACTGCATCGCGTACGACCCCGCGTACGGCTACGAGGTCGCGGTGATCATCCAGGACGGGCTGCGGCGGATGGTGGCCGAGCGCCAGGACGTCTTCTACTACGTGACGCTGATGAACGAGAACTACCCGCAGCCCGCGCTCCCGGAGGGCACCGAGGAGGGCATCCTGCGGGGGATGTACCGCGTGCGCGAGGCGGACTCCGAGGCGGCCGTCCGGCTGCTGGGCTCGGGCACGATCCTGCGCGAGTCCCTGGCCGCGGCGGAGATGCTCCGCGACGAGTGGGACGTGGACTCCGAGGTCTGGAGCGTCACGTCCTTCACCGAGCTGGCCCGCGACGGGCAGACGAGCGAGCGCCACAACCGCCTGCATCCCGGCGCCGACCCGCAGCGGGCGTACGTCGAGGAGTGCCTGCCGGGTGCGGCGCCGGTCGTGGCGTCCACCGACTACATCCGGGCGCTCCCCGAGCAGATCCGGCCCTGGATCGCCGCGCCGTACACCGTGCTCGGCACCGACGGGTTCGGTCGCAGCGACTACCGGGTCGCGTTGCGGAGGTTCTTCGAGGTGGATCGCCAGCACGTCGTCGTGGCGGCCCTCACCGCGCTCGGGCGGGCCGACGACGCGACCGCCGCGATCACCAAGTACGGCATCGATCCCGACCAGGAGGTCCCGTGGCGTCGCTGATGGAAGTCGCAGTACCCGACATCGGGGACTTCACCGACATCCCGATCGTCGCGATCCTCGTGGCGGTCGGTGACACGGTCGCCGTCGAGGACCCGCTCGTGGAGATCGAGTCCGACAAGGCGACCCTCGAGGTCCCCGCTCCGGCGGCCGGCGTCGTCAAGGAGCTGAAGGTCTCCGTCGGGGACACGGTCTCCGAGGGCAGCGTGATCCTCATGCTCGAGCCGACCGAGGGCGACGCGGATGCGGCTGATCCGCCGGCCGCACCGGCGAAGGACGCCGCGCAGGCGCCGACGCCGTCGGCCAACGGCGACGCCCGCGAGCAGGTTCCGGCGGAGGCGCCGCCGCCCGCCGGCGGTGACGAGCCCGCCTACGCGAGCCCGGTCGCACGGCGCATGGCCAGCGACCTCGGCGTGGACCTGAGCACCGTGCACGGGAGCGGGCGCAAGGGCCGCATCACGAAGGAGGACGTGCAGGCCACCGCCGACGCCGGTCCGGCCCCCGCGTCCGGGGCGCAGGCGGCGCCCCGAGCCCCGGGCGAGGTGCAGCGCGTCGCGCTCACCAAGATCCAGAGGTTCGCCGCGACGAACCTGCAACAGGCGTGGCAGACCATCCCGCACGTCACGCACCACGAGGACGCCGACATCACCGAGCTGGAGGCGTTCCGCAAGCGCTTGAACGCCGAGCAGTCCGACGTGAAGGTGACGATGGTCGCGCTGCTGCTCAAGGCGTGTGCCGCCACCCTCCAGGAGTTCCCGCGGTTCGCCTCGTCGCTGGACGGGGACGAGCTGGTGGTCAAGCCCGACCTGCACATCGGCTTCGCGGCCGACACCCCGAACGGGTTGGTCGTCCCGGTCGTGCGCGACGTCCCGCACAAGGGCATCCTGGCCCTGGCCGGCGAGCTCACGGAGCTGTCGGGCAAGGCCCGTGCGGGCAAGCTGTCGCCGAAGGAGATGAGCGGCGCCGTGTTCACGATCAGCTCGCTCGGCGGGATCGGCGGCACGGGGTTCACCCCGATCGTCAACCCGCCGCAGGTCGCCATCCTCGGGGTGGTGCGCAGCGCGATGAGACCGGTCTGGGACGGGTCGGAGTTCGTGCCGCGGCTGATGCTCCCGCTGTCGCTCTCCTACGACCACCGCGTGATCGACGGCGCCGCCGCCGCGCGCTTCTGCGCGCACCTCGCCAAGGTGCTGGCAGATCTGCGGCGAGCGTTGCTCTAGGCGGCGGGCGGGGCGACGATCACGGGCCGCTTCGCGTGGTGCAGGACACCCATCGCTACGCTGCCGAGCACGACCTCGCTCGCCGCTGAGCGACCGCGCGAACCCACGACCACGACCGCGGCCCCGTGCTCCTGCGCGGTGTCCGCGAGGGCGCGCCACGCGCGGCCCGAGAGGCCGGGAGCCGCATGGCCGGACAGCGCCGGTACCGCGCGGGCCCGTGCGCCTGCGGCGCGCGCGAGGTCGATCGCCTCGGTCACGACGGGGTCGGCGTCCGGCTCGCCGGCTCCTCCGACATGGCACACCAGCAGCTCCCGGGAGCTGATGAGCGTCGTCGCGGCGTCCAGCGCCGCGCGTGCACCCGGCGTTCCGTCGTAGGCCACGAGCACCGGTCCGTCGAGCGGGACCTGCTCCCCGTCACCGGGCGACGGCACCACCAGGGTCGGCTGCGACGCGCGGTGCACGACCGCGTCGGAGACGCTGCCCAGGACGGCGGGCAGGCCCTTGAGGCCCCGCGCACCGAGGACGATCACCTCGGCCTGGACCTCGTCGGCGACCCGGAGGATCTGATCCCAGGCGCCGCCGAAGGAGCTGGTGCTGGCGCTGTCGGCCCGCCAGCCCGCGGATCGGACGAGGGCCGCGCCGCGATCCGCGATCGCGAGGGACTCCGCCTCCTCGCGCGCCTCCTCGACCGGGGACTCGTCCCCGTGGGGCACGCCGCGGACGTGCAGGACGGTCGCCGCGGCCGGCGGCAGGAGCGCGGTGGCGGCATGGAGGGCGGCGACGGCGTCGGCCGACTCGTCGAATCCGATCAGGGCGTTCAACACACCCCCAGCCTACTCACTCGATCCGGCCGGAGAACCGCGGTCACACCCCCGAGAACGCCGCGACCTGCACCCCGTTCAGCGAGGACGTGATGACGACCCGGTCCGCGCGCTCGAGCCGACCGAGATCGAACGGCTGCCGCGCGACCACCGGAAGTCGGGACGCGCTGACCGCCGGCAGCCGTCGGTCGTCCAGGGGCGCTCCGATGAGCCGGTCACCCTCGATCAGGAGCACGGCGGCGCCGACCGCCTCGAGGACCTCGCCGTCGGGCTCCACGAGCAGGGGCACGGCCCCGTCGCCGGCCCGCGCCCGGAGGTCGTCGGCCAGACGGCGGTCGTTCCAGGAGTGCTTCCCCAGCCCACCCGGCAGCACGAAGGGCACCAGACGCACCGGTACGTCGGTCGGCACGGGCGGCGTGAACGGGAAGGAGCTCACCCGCGTGCTGCCGTCCGGGCGCACCTGGACGCGGACCCGCGCCCCGGCCGCGCCGAGCCTCAGCAACTCCTCCCGGAGATCGCCCGGCGGGCGCACGCCGAACGCGGACCCCGCGCTCTCCGCGAGGCGGCGGAGGTGTGCGTCGAGGTCGTGCACCCGACCGCCCGCGACGAGCAGTGTCGCGCCGACGCCGCGAGCCGGGTCCGGCCGTGTGGGGCCATCGGGACGCAGGGCGGCGGCGGGCACGTTCGACACCCGCGCAGCGTAGTCTGGCGGCCCATGGGCCGCCGTTCCCGTTCTCGCCTCCCGCCGTCCGAGCGTCAACGCCCGCCACGGTCGCCGGCCCCGGCCGCGGGACCCGAAGGAGGTCGTGGACAGGCGGGACTCACGCCCGCCCGCCGGATCCTCGCGATCTACCTCGTCCTCGCGATGATCGTCGCGGTCCTGACCGTGCTCGGCATCGCGATCCTGGGCGGCAGCCTCGGTCCGCTCGTGACGTTCGCGGCGAGCGCGGCCGCCGCCGGGCTCCTCTTCCGGTGGGCGCAGCAGCGGCTGGTCGGGCTGGCCTTCAGCGACGAGGACCGCGTGCTGCAGACCATGGCCGGCGGTCTGCTGGTGATCAGCGTGGCGCTGGCGACCGTCAGCATGATCGTGCTCGGACTCGCCTGACGTGCTATTCCACTGCCATGGGGCCTGAGAGCAGTCTCGCCGAGCGCGCCGTCGACCATGCGCGCACCCTGCTGATCGAGGCCGGCAACCCGTCCTGGGCGGCGCTGGTGCAGACGCCGGACGGCGGATTCCTCACCGGGCCGATGGTCGTCGCACGATCGGACCTCGCCCTGCAGCAGGGGGGTGCGCTGGCCGGGGTGGTGCCGGACGGCGCCCTGCTGGTCGTCGGGTGCGAACGGGCGGGCCGGCAACTGCGCTTCACGGTGCTGGACGGTGACGGGCGACGGGTGCTCCGGCGCGACGAGATCGTCGAGGACGCCATCGGGCGCCCCGGGAGCGAGATCGTCTGACCGGCGGTCGGGCGCCCGCCGCCTGACGTCGACGTCAGGCGGCGATGTGCGCGACGACCCGCGCCAGCAGGTGCCGGACGGGCGCATCGTCCCCGGCGCCGCCGAGCGCGATCGCCGCCTGCAGTCCGAGCACGGTGGTCAGCAGGTCGGTGATGGTCGTCTCGGGCCGACCGAGCAGCGCGGGATCGCTGGCCAGGCGCGACGCGGTCCCGCGGACCTCCGCGGTGGACAGCTGCAACCCCGCCGCGTGTGAGACCGCCAGGAGAACCGCCGCCGCTCGTGTCCAGCCCTTCCGGGCGACCGCACGGTCCTCCGCGAGGATGCCGCCGGTGATCCTCTGCAGGACGTTCAGGGGAAGCGTCCCGGCCGCGAGTGCTGCCCGGGCCGCCGGCTCGTCGAGCGCGGCCCGGTGGAGCGCGTCGCGGTAGACGTGCCGCAGGAACTCGTCGAGGTCGAGCGCGTCAACGGCGGCGCACGCCGACTGCACGCGTGCCGTCGCCGCCAGGCCGTCGTCGAGCGACACCGCTCGGCTGTTGACACGCACCAGCATGCCCGCCACGTACACCTCGGTCAGCCGCTGCGGACGCGGTGCGGGCACGCCGGCCCTGCTGCCGTCCAGCAGGGCGGTCACGGGTCCCGCCCCCGGCTCGGCGAGGGCGACGTTGGGAACCGCCGTGGCCGCGCCGGTGGCCACGGCCGCGAAGGTCGCGAGATCGTCGGCGAGCTCGAGCATCGTGCTGCCGCACACCGCGGCGGCGAGCGCGAGCGCGGCGGCCTCGTGCGGGTCGGTGCTCGAAGCCGCGCCGCGGAGCAGGCTGCCTCGGGCGCCCGGGCCGACCAGCTCCGCGGCCCGGCGAGCGACGTCGCCGAGCACGCGGCCCGTGTCCTGGTCGCCCGTCGGGAGCGGGCCGGTCGCCAGGTCGGCGAGCAGGCGCTGGGCCTCGTCGAGCAGATCACGGTCCATCCTCGCCCCACGCTAGAGCACCGGAGCCTTCAGCTTCGCCGGTGCCGGTCGAGTACCCGTCGAGAGCGTGCAGACCGTCGCCCTTCAACCCGTCCTCCTGTGCCCCGGGCTGCCCGACCTCGTCCTGCGGCCCGGGATGTCGCTCACCGGCGTCGTCGCGGAGCGCCACAAGGGGCTCGGGCTGCTGGTCCTCGCGGGCGTGCCCGTCGTCGCCGAGCTCCCGCCCGACGTCGAGGAGGGTGCGCGCCTGCGCCTGCGCGTCACCGGGAGGTCCGCGGACAAGGCGGTGCTCTCGATCCTCGCGAGGGCTCCGGCGGCCGCTGACCCGGAGGGCTCGGCGGTAGCGGCCCGGGCGGACACCGCGGCGGCCACGCCGCCCACCCCCGCGCAGACGGCGGCGTCGCCCGCGTTCGTCCTGCCGGGCGGGCTGGCCGCGCAGGTGTTCGTCGAGGCACCGCGGGAGGACGACGAGGCGGGAGCGCGCCCGGCCGCCCAGGCCATCACGCTACGGGTGGACAGCCCGACGCTCGGCCGCCTGACCCTGCGGCTGGACGCCGCGAGCTGTGCGGTCTCGTGCACGGCGGGCGCCCCGCACGCCGCGGTGCTCGCCGCGATCGGCGAGCTGTCCGGAGCGTTGACGGCGGCCACCGGGCGCCCGATGGCCGTGTCGGTGCACCCCGTCCACCGCGACCTCGACCTCCGTGCCTGAGGACGGCGGCCGCCGGGTCACGGCCCTGCGGTACGAGGCGGGCAGCGACCATGCGCCTCGGGTCGTGGCCCGTGGCGCGGGCCACGTCGCGGACAGGATCCTCGAGCTCGCCCGCGACCACGGCGTGCCCGTCCGCGAGGACCCGGCGCTGCACCAGGCCCTCGCGCAGCTGGAGTTGGACGTCGAGATCCCGCCGGACCTGTACGCGGCGGTCGCCGAGGCCCTCGTGTGGGCCTACCGGATCGGCCGCGAGCCGGCGGACCGGGCCGAAGGAGCCTAGGACACGGTCTGTCGCAGGACCGACGCCCGAGGCAGCGCGTCCTCCTCGTGGCGCTCCACGGCGCGAGCGACGCCCTCCGGGGTGGTGCACGACGCGTCGTACACGATGACCACGGAGGCGTCCCCGGCCTCCAGGAACGTCGACTCGCCCAGCGTCGTGTAGCGGGTCGCGCCGATGCCGACGACCAGCAGGGGCGGACACCCGTTCTCGCGCAGGAGCGCGCCGACGTCCTCGAGCGGGGTGTCCGGCGCGCCGTGCTGCCGGCGCAGGCGATCGACCAGCCAGTCGACGAGCCTCGAGCCGTAGTAGGTGTAGCCGGGCACGGGACTGTCGACCCCGTAGGCGTCCACCCGCTCGCCGCGCCGCAGGAAGCAGGCCAGTCGCAGATCGGCGGTCGCGCCGTCGGGCTCGATCTCCGTGACGGCGAACCCCGTCCTCGCCAGGCCCTTCGAGGCGGGCCCCCAGTTCTTCTTGTGGCTGATCTTCGCCGCCCCCGGTCGGCGGATCGAGCAGTCGTTGAAGGCAGCGACGCCGGTCGCGGTCAACCCGCCGACCGCGCCGTCCGCGTCGTAGCTCGCCTGGAACAGGACGGCGACCTCGGGCTCGATCTGCAGGTGCAGCGGCGTGTCCGACGGCGGGAGCACCGTGCGGTCGCTGGAGAGCGGGAACTGCGAGAGGAACGTCGTGGAGCGGGGCGCGTACCAGGGGAAGATGCCCTTCGGAGCAGCGGCGGGTGCGTCGACCGACGCGAAGTCGCCCGCTTCGCCCGCCTGCTCGAGATGCCCGGCGAAGTTGCCGGCCACGCCGAGCCCGAAGGCCGAGCGGAGCGCGTCCAGATCGAGGTTCATCGACCGGATCCTAGGTGCCCGCCTGCCCCGGGAGCCCGGCGACGGCCGCCGCAGTACGGTTGTCCGGTGACCGATACCAGCCGAGACCATGACATCGTGCTCTTCGGAGCCACCGGGTTCGTGGGGCGCCTGACCGCCGCGTACCTCGCGGAGTCGGCGCCGGCCGATGCGCGGATCGCGCTCGCGGGGCGCTCCCGGGCCCGACTGGAGCAGACGCGTGCCGCGCTGGGACCGCGGGCCGCGGAGTGGCCGCTGATCGAGGCCGACAGCCTGAACGCGGGGGAGATGGCGTCGCTCGCCTCCTCCACCACGGTGGTCGCCACCACGGTGGGCCCGTACCAGCGATACGGCCTGCCGCTGGTCGAGGCCTGCGCCGCCGCCGGCACGCACTACGCGGACCTCACCGGCGAGGTGCTGTTCATGCGTGACAGCATCGACCTCGCGCACGAGCAGGCGATCGGCAGTGGCGCCCGGATCGTGCACACCTGCGGGTTCGACTCGATCCCGTCCGACCTCGGGGTGCTCCTGCTGCACGAGGCCGCGCGCGACCGCGATGCGGGGTCGCTGCAGCAGACCGACTATGTCGTGAAGGCGGTCAAGGGCGGCGCGAGCGGGGGCACGATCGCCTCGCTCGCCGGCCAGATCGACGCCGCACGGGCGGACCGCAAGGCTCGGCGCATCCTCCTGGACCCCTACGGGCTGAGCCCGGACCGCACGGCCGAGCCCGACCTCGGCGACGAGCGCGATCCGTCGGGGATCGTGCACGACGAGGAGCTGGGCGGGTGGCTCGCCCCCTTCTTCATGGGGTCGGTGAACACGCGGGTGGTACGTCGTTCCAACGCGCTGATGGGCTTCGCCTACGGGCGCGAGATGCGCTACCGCGAGCTGATGCTGATGGGGGGTCTGCCGCTGGGGCCCGTCAAGGCCGCGGCGGTCGCCGGTGGCCTCGGGGCGCTGGTCGCGGGACTCGCGCTGCCGCCGACCCGCAAGGTGCTGGACCGGCTCCTCCCCGACCCGGGGGAAGGCCCGAGCGAGGAGGCCCGCCGAAAGGGGTTCTTCCGTATCGACGTGCACGCGCGCACCAGCAGCGGGAAGCGGCTCGTGTGCCGCGTCGGCGCCCCGGGCGACCCGGGATACGCGGCGACCGCCGTGATGCTCGGCGAGAGCGCGTTGTGCCTGGCGTTCGACGGGGACCGGTTGCCGGACGTCGCCGGCGTGCTCACCCCGGCGACGGCGATGGGCGACGCCCTTGTCTCCCGGCTGCGGGCCGCCGGGCACACCTACGAGGTGGACTGACGCACCGCCCCCACGGGTGGACGTTCGTCCCCCTAGCCAGGCGGGTGACGGTGGGGGAGGATGGTGCGGTGAGTGCCATCGACCGCCGTACCAACCCCCGGGTGGCCGTGGACGTCGACGTGCGCCTGGAACGTGCCTACGGCGGGCCGGTCGCAGCCCGCACCGTCGATCTCGGAGCGGGGGGCATGCGTGTCGCGACCGTGCGCCCGCTCCGCGTCGACGAGGTGCTGCACTTCGACATGATGCTCGACGAGGGACGCACCGTCGACGGGGACGCCCGCGTGATGCGGCTGCACCCGCGCAGCCAGTACGCCCTGCGCTTCGAGCGTCTCGCCGAGCAGGACCTCGCGGCGCTCAGCGAGTACGTCGCCGCGCACTGAGGTCGAGACCGCGCGCGGTGGCGCCCCGGATCAGCCGCCGGCCACGGTGACGGGTCCCGGCGCCGGACCCGGGGCGGTCGGCGGCGCGACGGGATCCGGGTGTCCGGCCTGACCCTCTGCGGGGGCGGGGGACATCGGGCCCAGGCCTGGAGCCCTGCGGCGGCCCGCGAGGAAGCCGGTGACGAGGCCGACGATCGCGCCTGCGCCGATGAGCGTCACCGAGCGCGCGGGCTTGCGGCGCGCCTTCGACAGGGCGCCGTGTGCCGAGTGGGCGACGACGGCCTTCGTGGCCTTGCGACGGATGAACGAGGCTGGGGTGAGGGTCATGGTCACGGGCTACCCCGCCCGGGCGCGGCTCATGCCCCGGCCGCCGCGAGGGCCGCGAGCGGGACCGATCGTCCCACCGTCTGTACGATGGCGTTCACTGGACGGGTCGAGCGGGTCGGGAGGACGGACGATGAGCAGCAGGATCGGAGTGCTGGTGGCGGTGGGCCTCGCGGTGGCCGCGGCGGTGCCCTCACCGGCGCAGGCGCGGGCATCGGGCCACGCGGTCCCCGACGCCGTCGCACGGGCCGTGGTCGCGCAGATCCCGGGGGCCTCGCTGCGGGACGACCCGGACCCGGCGGGCACCATCGACCCGGCCTTCAACGTGCCGGGCGCCGGGGAGCTGCTCAGCGGTCGCGCGGACGTGATGCTCGACCCGGACTTCTGGGTGGCCGCGGTCACCAACCTCCTGCAGTCGGGCTCGATCATCCTGCCGACCCCGATCGATGTCGTGAAGCCCGAGGCGTTCCTGCCGACCTCGCCGATCGCGAACGGTCCGCGTCCCTCGGCGCTGCCGCGGCAGGACCTCGACCTGTCGAAGATCACCTACGAGTGGCAGGGTCGGCCCAAGACCATCAGGCAGTTCCTGCGCACGACGGAGACCGACATCGTCGCCTTCGTCCACGACGGCCGCATCATCGCCGACTTCTACGAGAACGGCTGGTCCCCGGACGTCCGCCACCAGCCGTGGTCGGTCACGAAGTCCTTCATCTCGGCGGTGGTCGGCATCGCGATCGACGAGGGTCGCGTGCGATCCGTCGACGACCCGATCGACCGGTACGTCACCGAGCTGCGCGGCACCGCCTGGGAGGGGGTGACGATCCAGAACCTGCTGCAGATGGAGTCCGGCGTGCACTGGGACGAGGACACGCCCGTCCTGGTGGTCAACACCCAGGTGGAGCAGTGGATCCAGGCCGCGCTCGACCTCGTCACCGACGGGCAACTGGGACAGGGCCGCAACGCGTTCCTGAAGTCGCTCCCCAAGGTCGCCGAGCAGGGCACGAAGTTCTCCTACAACAGCGGGAACACCCAGGTGCTGGCCTGGCTGGCGGAGACCGTCTACGGCAAGCCGTTCAACGAGATCGTCTCGGAGAAGCTGTGGCAGCCCGCCGGCATGGCGGGCGACGCTCGCATCCTCACCGACCGCGTCGGCGACGCCATCGCGTCGCAGGGGCTGTACTCGCGGGTCTTCGACCTGGCGCGGTTCGGCGAGCTGTTCCGCCACGGTGGTCGCACCCCCGACGGCGTGCAGGTCGTCCCGGAGGCGTGGACGCGGGAGTCCACGACGATGACCGAGGTCTCCAGGCGGCGCTACGCCTACCAGTGGTGGGCCGGCCCGACACCCGGCAGCTACCAGGCCTCGGGCTTCCAGGGCCAGAAGATCTCCGTCTCGCCCGACCACTGCCTGACGGGGGTGCGCCTGTCGCACGCGTTCGGTCTCGACACGCGGCCAGGGGACAAGCCCGCCGACGACCCGGATGCCTACGCCTTCGGGACCGAGTTCGCGGGGGAGGAGTGGAACCAGATGTACCGCGCCGTCGCGGCGCACCTCGGCACCTGCGGCAAGCCGGCAGCCGTGCGCGAGCGCCTGCGGCTCGGACGGACCGGCGGCCGGTCGCGCGCCCTGGCGCTGCGACGCCGCGCGCTGCGCGTCCGGGTCGGAGCATCGGGACGCACGATGACGGTGAAGCTCAGCGCGTCGCAGCGGGTTCGCCGGACCCGTGGGTCCGGCACGCGGACGCTGTGGGTCGCCTCGCGGCGGCTCGTGGTCCGCCCCGGACCCGCGCGGATGGTGTCGGTTCCGCTGACGCGCGAGGGCCTGCGGTGGCTGCGTGGCGTGCGCCGTGCGGTGCTGACCGTTCGCGCGACCGCGGACGGGAGCGACACCGCTCGGCTGCGGGCCACACGCCGGATGCCCCTGCGCTGACGGCGGCCGGCGCGCGGCACGGCTGTCTCAGGCGCGCCGCGAGGCGCGCTCCACCACCGCCATGACGAACCCGATGCACGCCAGGCCCGCGACCGGTCGCAGCCTGGTCGGGTCCTCGAGGCCGAGCAGCATGCCGGCGCCGAGCACGGCGCCGGCGATGACGGCGACGCCGACGAGGCACGTGGTGATCATGCGCGCGGGCATCAGGCCACGTCCGTCCGGGTCGCGAGGCCGACGAGGTTGCTGGTGATCTCGCCCGGGGGCCCCTTGATGACCACCGGGGGACCGTCGGCGGGCTCCACGAGCAGCTGCGTGCCGTGGAACACCTCCTCGGTGCTGATCCGCAGCCCGGACCGGTTCCACCGCGCGATCTCCTTGACGACGCGCACCTTGCCGGCGTTGAGGTTCATCATCGGCAGCTTGAGCGCCACCAGATGCGTGGGCGTCAGGGCCACGAGGAACATCTGGGGCAGACCACCCGCGCGCTGCATGTCCTTGCGGCTCATGAGGGTGCCCACGAGCGGCGACACCTGGGAGGCGGCGAGGGCGCCCCAGCCCCCTCCGCGGCTGCAGTGCATGGCGGCGAGGACGGGTTCATCCCCCAGGAAGTCCTGGGCGGCGGCGTGGGCCTTCTCGGCGTAGGCCTGCTGATCGATCATCGGGGCTCCTCCTGGTCGGGGTCGTGCCGGGACAACCGACGAGGCGCGCGGGAATTACGGGCCTCCCGGTATCGGTGACCGAAGCTCGGGTGTCGATCCGCAGTTCTCCACACCGGTTCGTGGATCGATCCCATGGTCGTCGTGCCGCGGCCCCTTCACGATGCGTGCATGAGACCTCGATTCGGCCGAGTCCTGCTCGGCGTCGCCGGAACTGCTGCCGTGCTGACAGCAGCGCCCCCGGCGGGCGCCGCGGTGGTGGCCAACGGCTCTCCCGGCGCGTTGGCGGGGGCGATGGCCGACGGGGGCAAGACCGGAGGCCTCGTGCTCACCGGGGCCAGCTTCGCGATGCTGCCCCCGAGCGGCGCGCCGGTGGGGTACGGCGACGCCGCGCTGTCCGGATTCCCGACGTCCGGCGGGACGTTCGCGGTCATGTCCACCGGCGACGTGACCAAGGCCCCGAGCACCATGCAGGGCGGCAACACCTCCTCGAGCAACGGAGGACCGGGCCGGGGCGGCAGCGACCGCGACACCGTCGTGCTGAAGGTCGACTTCACCATCCCCAGCGGGGCGAACTGCGTGTCCTTCGACTTCCGCTTCTTCTCCGAGGAGTACCCCGAGTACGTCGGGCGTTCCTACAACGACGCGTTCATCGCAGAGCTCGACAAGACCACGTGGACGACCGCGGGCTCGGCGATCACCGCGCCGGACAACATCGCGTTCGATCCGGCGGGGAACGTGATCAGCATCAACGCCACGGGACCGACCTCGGTCTCGGCGGAGAACGCCGTCGGCACGACCTACGACGCGGGAACCGTGCTGCTGCACGCGTCGTCCACGGTCACCCCGGGAGCGCACTCGCTGTACTTCTCCCTCTTCGACCAGGGCGACGCCTCGCTGGACTCGACGGTCTTCATCGACAACCTGGTCGCGCGCACCGCGTCCGCCGGCGGTTGCACCGCAGGGGCGACGACCGCGCCCCCCACGGTCGCGCCGGTCGGGGCCGCCTCGACGCCTCCGGCGTTCGGCAAGAACGGCGTGGTCAGCATGCCGAGCACGAAGAAGTGCACGAGTCGGCGTCTGTTCAAGATCCGCCTGCGACGCAAGAAGGGCGTCGTCTACGACTGGGCGTCGGTGTACGTCAACGGCAAGCGCGTGCGGGTCTACGTCCGCTACAAGAAGAAGTGGCGGCGCACCGCCCGACCGCGCGGCAGCATGGTG
>NZ_JBFIGP010000029.1:0-25115 GCF_041602235.1 Paraconexibacter sp. | reverse complement strand
GTCGAGGGTGTCGACGCGGGCGCGGAGCCGCTCCGCCGCCCGCTGCAGGCCGGAGATGAGCTCGGAGGTCTCCGGGTCGACATCGCCCTGCGGGCGCGTGGTGACGGCCGGGACCGTGAGCGACGGGGCCGCGGACGGTCCCCGGTCCGGCGGCGGGGCGGGGTCCGGCGGCGGGGCGAGGTCCGGCTCCGCGTCGGAGACCGGCGGATCCTCCGACAGCCGCCGCTCGAGCTCCACGGCGAGCTGCTCGGCGTCGCGGACGCGCGCACGCTCGGCGGCAAGCCGCGCCTCGACCTCGGCCAGGCGCCTGGTGAGCTCGGCGCGACCGTCGGCGCCCTCCTCGCGCGCGGCCCGCAACGCGTCCTCGAGCTGCCGGTCGAACGCTTCCTGCAGCGCCTGCTCCTGCTCCTGGAGTTGCTGCTCGTACCCGGCCCGCAGGTCGTTGGCGGTGTCCACCAGCTCGACGATCAGGGTCTCGACCGCGGCGTCACGCTGCGCCCGCTCGGTCTGCTCGGCCTCGGCCTCCTCGACCCGCGCGCGCAGCGCCACGAGCGCGTCTCGCGCCTGACCCTCCAGGACCTTGCGGCGCAGCAGCTCCTGCTCGAGCTCGTCGCGCGCGGCGAGCGCCTCCCGCGCCTGCTCCCGGGCTGCATCCCGCTCCGCGATGCGCCGGTCGAGCTCGATCTGCAGCAGCGTGATCTCCGCGAGGTGCGCCTCGCGCTGCGCATCGGAGTCCTGCGGCGGCGCGGAGGTCTCGACGGACCGCTGCAGCCGGGCGACCTCCGCCTCGAGGGCCGCGCGGCGCTCGTCCAGATCGTGCACCGCCTCCGCCGCACGGCGCTGCAGCTGCTTCACCTCCGCCGCGCTGGCGGTCAGCTGGGTCGCCTCGTCGGCCGCGCGGCGGGCGCTGGCCAGCTCCCGGGTGAGCTCGTCGGTCCGCTCCACGGCAGCGGCGAGCCGACGCCTGAGCCCGTCGAGCTCGTCCTGGAGCGCCCGGCGCTCCTGCACCGCCTCGTCCTCCAGCTCGACACGGCGGCGCTGCTCGGCGAACTCGCGCTGCTCGGCCGCGCGCAGCGCGCGCTCGCGACGGGTCAGGTCGTCCTGGAGGGCGTCGCGGTCCCGGCGCGCCCGGTCCAGGGCGTGCTCGGCCTCGGCGAGCCGGGTGGCCAGCATCATGCGATCGTGCTCGGCGCTGGAGGCGCGCGACTGCAGGCTCTCCTCCGCCAGCTCCGCGCGTCGGGCGCGGCGCTCGGCGAGGACCTTCGCGTCGACGACGCTGGTCCCGTCGTCGGGCAGGCCGGCGGGTTCCTCGGGCGGCTGTCCGATCGTGCTCACGGACCGGTCAGCCTAGGTTGCCCGGCGGGGGCGGCGCACCGAACACCCCGCACGTTGCGGTGGTTTCTGCGCCTGCGCGGCGCGGCGGGCTCAGGGCATCGAGGACGAGGCATCTCGGCGCGCGTCGGCGACGATGATCGCCGCGATCGCTGCGCCAACGATACCGGCCGCTGCCACCCGACGGGAAGGCACGAGCCACCCGTAGCGACGCTTGAGATACCACTTGCCGCCGTGCCACACGGCGAAGCCCAGCAGCTGGTATCCGGAGCGGCTCATACGGGCAGCGTACCCGTGCGAGCCGCTCCCGACACGGGGACGCTCAGCTGCCGTCGCCGCGCTGCCGCAACTGGTGCGCCAGACGCGACTGCAGGGACCACAGCTCGATGAACCCCGGGGACGCCTGCTGGCTGAACAGCCCGCCGGAGGTCTCGAACGTGGCGAGCTGGGCGTCGTAGACGGCGTTGGGGCTCTCGCGGGTCACCGCCCGGCACGAGCCCTTGAACAGCTTGAGGCCGATGGTCCCGGTGACCTGCTCGTTGACCGAGTCCATGTAGGCGTCGAGGTCGGTGCGCAGCGGCTCCCACCACAGCCCGGCGTAGACGAGGTAGCCCCACTGCCGGTCGAGGTCGGACTTGAACTGGTTCTGGTGGATCGTGCACACGAGCCGCTCGAGCTCCGCGTGGGCCGTCAGCAGGATCTCCGCGGCGGGCACCTCGTAGATGTCGCGGACCTTGAGACCGACGATGCGGTCCTCGATGTGGTCGACGATCCCGACGCCGTGCTTGATGCCCGCATCGGCCGCGGCCTCCAGCAGCGGGACCAGCTCCATCCGCTCACCGTTCCACGCCACGGGGACGCCCCGCTCGAAGGTGACCGTGACGGTCTCCGCCTCGTCGGGCGCCAGCTCCGGGCGCGTCACGAGCTGGAAGACGTCGTCGTCGGGCGCGTGGTCGAGGTCCTCGATCCACTTGCCCTCCGAGGAGCGGCCCCACAGGTTGTCGTCGATCGAATAGGGGGTCGTCTCCGCGCCGCCCTTGATCGGGATGCCGTGCTCACGGGCGTAGGCGATCTCCTCCTCGCGGCCCATCATCCAGCCGCGGACCGGCGCGATGACCTTCAGCTCCGGCGCGAGCGTCGCGACCGTCGCCTCGATCCGGACCTGGTCGTTGCCCTTGCCGGTGCAGCCGTGGGCGATGGTGTCGCAGCCGTGCTTGCGGGCGTAGTCGACCGCGATCTTCGCGATCAGCGGGCGGCCCAGTGCCGTGAAGAGCGGGTAGTGCAGGCCGTAGTTGGCGTTGGCCTTGATCGCCGGGACGATGAAGTCCCGCGCGAACTCCTCGCGGGCGTCGACGACCTCCGCGGCGACCGCCCCGAGCATCGTCGCCTTGCCCTTGACGACGTCGTAGTCCTCGCCGGGCTGCCCGAGGTTGATCGTGAGCGCGACGACCTCGGCGTCGTACTCGTCCTGGATCCACTTGAGCATGACGCTCGTGTCGAGCCCGCCCGAGTAGAGCAGCAGGACGCGATGGACCTCATCGGGCTCGGCGAGGTAGCTGGCGGTACGGGTGCGGGGCTCGGTCATCGCGTGGGAAGAGTAGTGCGGGACCCGCGGCGACGCCGCCCCGTCCTTCCTACGCGGGCTCGACGACAGGCGTCGGGGAAGGAGTGACCCGCAGGACCCGGGCGGCGGACACGGGCAACCACCAGTTCCAGCGGCCGAACATCGAGACGACCGCCGGCACCAGCAGCGCTCGGATGATCGTCGCGTCGATCAGGATCCCGGCCGCGAGCCCGGTGGCCAGGATCTTGATGTCGGTTCCCGGACCCGACGCCATCGCCGCGAACGCCAGGAAGAGGATCAGCGCCGCGCTCGTGACCAGGCGTCCGGTGCGCCCCAGTCCGAACACCACCGCCTCGTTCGTGTCGCCCGTGAGGTCGTACTCCTCCCGCATCCGGGCGAGGATGAAGACCTCGTAGTCCATGGACAGGCCGTACAGGAACGCGAACACCATGAACGGTATCCACGAGGCGATCGACCCGGTCGCCGCGATACCCCAGATCTCGTCCGAGCCGTGCCCGTTCTGCCAGATCAAGGTCATGACGCCCCAGGCCGCCCCGATGGACAGGACGTTCAGCACGATCGCCTTCGCCGGCAGGACGAGCGAGCGGAACGCCCGCGCCAGCAGGACGAAGGTCAAGAGGGAGATCAGCCCGATGATGAGCGGGAAGGAGCCGTAGGCGGCGTCGATGAAGTCCGCGTTGAGCGGACCGCTGCCGCCGACACGGGCGTCGGGCGATGCCGCGTGCGCTACGTCGATGAGCTGCTGGACGGCGTCGCGCCCCTCCTGACGTTCGTCGCCGTAGCGCGGGACCGCAACAGCGATCGCGTTGCCGTCACGCTCCCAGGCCGCGCCGAGAGGGGCGCTGGCGCCGTGCACGTCGGTGACCCGGGCCTGGGCGGCCGCGACGGCCGCCGCGTCGGCCCGAGGCACGAGCGTCTCGGTCGGCGTGATCGCGCCGGCGCCGATCCCGGCGTCCTGGAGCGCGACGAGGGCGTCCTTCGCGGGCCCGCCCTTGGCGATCGTGTTGGGGTCGGAGTTGCCGAGATGCATGTCGGCCGCGGACACGAGGAGCACCCCGAGCACCGCGAGCGCGGCGACCGCGGACGCGACGCGGAACCGCACGACGAACGCCGACCAGCGCTGCCAGAAGCGGTTGGACCGATCCCGCCGCCGGATGCGCCGACGGTCCATCCGCGGGCCGACGGTCGCGAGGATGACCGGAAGCAGCGTGATCGCGGCGACGGTCGCCACGAGCGGGATGATCATGCCGCCGTAGCCGATGCTGCGCAGGAACGGCATCGGGACAACGACCAGCGCGAGCAGGCCTACGGCCACCGTGGTCCCCGAGAACACCACCGCTCTCCCGGCGGTTCCCATCGCGGCGACGACGGCCTCGTCGCCGGGACCGTGACGCTCGATCTCCTCCCGCCACCGCACTACGACGAGCAGGGCGTAGTCGATCGAGATGCCCAGGCCGACGAGGGCGACCAGGAACTGCACGACCGGTGAGATCTCGACCACCGTCGTCAGGCCCAGCAGCAGCAGGAACGAGACCAGGATCGAACTGATCGCCATGAGGATCGGCACGAGTGCCAGCGTCGAGCCGAACACGAAGACGAGGACGACCAGGGCTCCGACACCGCCGAGCACGGCCTCCAGCAGGACGCCGGTCCCCTGGGTGTCCTCCCCCGACGCTTCGAAGAGGGCGTCGTACCCGGTGACGCGCACAGGCGCGCCCGCGACGGTCTCCGACCGCATCGCGGCGCGGAGAGCCTCCTGCGCGTCGGCGTTGGCTCCGAACGGCTCGTCGCTGCGCTTGGGGAACGCGTAGATGAACGTCGTCCGCCCGTCGTCGGAGACGAACGCGGCGTCGCCGGTCGATCCGAACCCGGCGACGCGGGCGCCGGGGACCGCCCGCTCCACCCTGCGCTCGAGCTGGGCCAGCTCGCTGCGGACATCGCCGGCCCTGGTGCCCTGCGGCAACGTCACGACCGGCACGAAAGGCAGGCTGTCGCCGCCGTTCCCGAACTCCATGGCAATGCGCTCGCTGGTGTCCCAGCCCTCACGGCCGGGTACCGAGAACCGTTGGTCGAGGGCCTCTGTCGCCGGGCCGGCTGCCGCCAGCCCGATCAGCGTCAGCAGCATCCACCCGATCGCGACGGCGCGCTTGTGGGCGAGGACGACTCCGGTCAGCGACTTCATGAGACGACCTCCGGGGCGAGGACGGGGCGACGGGGACGTTCTATCAGCCTGCGGACCGAACGCCGCGCGATCTGTGACAGATCGCAGCAGGTCAGGCCAGCAGCGTCGCCAGGCGGTCCAACGCCTCGTCGAGGACGGCAGGACCGATCGTGAGCGGGGGCAGCAAGCGGACGGTCCCCGGTCCGGTCGCGTTGAGGACGAGCCGCTGCTCACGCAGCGCCCTGCCGACCAGGGCGATCGCGTCGACGCCGTCCAGGTCGATCGCCTGCATGAAACCGCGACCGCGGACCGCCACGACCCCGGGCAGCTCGGCCAGGCGCGCCGTCATCCGCTCGCCCAGTTCGCGCACGCCCGCGAGCAGGTCGTCGCTCACCACGTCCATGACCGCCAGGCCCGCGGCGCACTGCACCGGCCCGCCGGCGAACGTCGAGCCGTGATCCCCGGGTTCGAAGACCTCGGCCATCCCGGGCCCCGCGACGAACGCGCCGATCGGCAGCCCACCCGCCAGCGCCTTGGCGACCGTCATCGCGTCCGGGACCACGCCCGAGCGCTGCCACCCCCAGAGGTCACCGGTCCGCCCGAGCCCGCACTGGATCTCGTCGAAGATCAGGGCCGCGCCGTGGGCGTCGCACGCCTCCCGGGCGGCCCGGAGCACGTCCGGGCCGAGGTCGTAGACGCCGCTCTCCCCCTGCACGGGTTCGAGGATCACGGCGGCGGTCTCCTGGTCCACGACGCCGCTGATGGCCTCCGCCGTGGGCTCGACGGAGACGAAGCCCGGGACCAGCGGTGCGAAGGGGGCCTGCTTGGACTCCTGCGGCGTCGCGCTCAGCGCTCCGTAGGTCCGCCCGTGGAATCCCCGCTGCAGGGACACGATCGTCCCGCCGCGCCGCCGCTTGCGGGCGCACTTCAGCGCGGCCTCGACCGCCTCCGTCCCGGAGTTCGTGAAGAAGACCTTCGTACCGTCCCCCAGGCCCGACGCCAGCGCCAGGCGCTCGCTGAGCGCGACCATCGGCTCCGTGTAGAAGAGGTTGCCGACGTGGATCAGCGATGCCGCCTGCTCCCGGATCGCCGTGACGACCGCCGGATGGCAGTGCCCCACCGAGTTGACGGCCAGGCCGGTCTGCAGGTCGAGGTACTCGTGTCCCTCCGCGTCCCACAGGCGCGCGCCCTCGCCGCGGACGAACACGACCGGCTGGCGCGCGTAGTTGGCCGTGAGGTACCGGTCACGCGCGTCGGCGCCGCTCATGCGGCCGCCCGGATCTTCGTGCCGATGCCGGCGTCGGTGAACAGCTCGAGCAGCAGGGAGTGCGGGACCCTCCCGTCGACGATGTGGGCGAACGTCACCCCGCCGTGGATCGCGTCGAGGCAGGCCTGGAGCTTCGGGCGCATCCCGCCGCTGATCGCACTCAGCGACGCCTCGACCTCGTCCGCCCGCGCCTCGCTGACCACGCTGGTCGGATCGGCCGGGTCGCGCAGCCAGCCGTCCACGTCGGTGAGGAACATGACCTTGTAGGCGCCCATCGCCCGCGCCACGGCGCCCGCGACCTCGTCGGCGTTGACGTTGTAGGACTGCCCGTCGCGATCGGCGCCCACCGACGCGATGACCGGGATGTAGTCCTGGGCGATGTGGTTGAGCACGTCCACGTCGACCTTCTCGATGCGCCCGACGAAGCCGAGGTCCTCGCCGCCGGGGGCGTGCTGCTTGGCGACGCGCAGGAGGCGCCCGTCGTCCCCGCTGAGACCGACCGCGGCCTGGCCGTGGCGGCCGATGCGCTGGACGATGTCCTTGTTGACCTTCCCGACGAGGACCATCTTGGCGATCTCGACCGTGTCGGCGTCGCTGACGCGCAGGCCGTCCACGAAGCGCACGTCCATCCCCAGCCGCTCCATGTAGCCGGTGATCTCGGGACCCCCGCCGTGCACGACCACCGGGTTGAGCCCCACGTACTTCAGCAGGACGATGTCGCGCGCGAAGTCCTCCTTGAGCCCCGGATCGGTCATCGCCGCGCCGCCGTACTTGACGACCACCGTCTTGCCGTGGAACTCGCGGATGTACGGCAGGGCTTCGAGCAGGGTGCCGACGCCCTTGGCGCCGGTCTCCAGCCGTTGATCGGGACTCATGTCGTGTACTCCGCGTTGATCGTCACGTACTCGTGGGAGAGGTCGCTGAAGAAGACCTCGGTCTCGGCCGTCGCAGGCTCCCCGTGGGTGGGCAGCAGCACCTCGTACTCGACCTCGGTCCCGCTGACCCGTTCGGCCAGGGCGGCCTCGTCGAACGGCACCGCCGCGCCGCGCACGCAGACCGGGACGCCCTCGATGGTGATGTCGAGGTCGATCGGCGCGCGATCGGCCATCGCGAGGCCCACGGCCTGGGCGATCCGGCCCCAGTTCGGGTCGCCGCCGTGCAGGGCGGCCTTCACGAGCGGGGAGTTCGCCACGGCGCGGGCGCTGCGCTCGACGTCGCGCGGGTCCGTCCCGCGCACGACGACCCGCCCGACCCGCTCGGAGCCCTCGCCGTCGCGGACGATCAGCAGCGCGAGCTGGCGCAGCACGGCATCCAGGGCCTGTCCGAACACGGCCTCGTCCGGCGACTGCGTGGCGACCCTGACGCCACTGGATCCGGAGGCCATCAGGATCGCGGTGTCGTTGGTGGAGAGCTGCCCGTCCACCGAGATCCGATCGAAGCTGCGCTTCACGCAGACGCCGAGCAGCAGGTCCGCCGTCTCGGCGTCCAGCGCCGCATCGGTCTGCACGAAGCAGAGCATCGTCGCGAACGACGGCTGGATCATCCCCGCGCCCTTCGCCTGCGCGGTGATCAGCACCTCGCCGCCGGACAGCGCGACCTTCACCCGCGCGCTCTTGGCGAACTTGTCGGTCGTGCGGATCGCCTCGCCGAAGGCGCCGTGCCCGTCGCCGCGCAACTCCTCGCGGACGGCGAGCATGCCGCTGACCACCTTGCGGCCGTCGAGCTGCACGCCGATCACGCCGGTGGAGGCGACCGCGACCTGGTCCTCGGGGACCCCCGCGGCCATCGCGGCGGCGCCCTGCATCCGGGCGGCCTCGTCCATCCCGCGACCACCGGTGGCCGCGTTGGCGTTGCCGCTGTTGGCCGCGACCACGCGGATCGCGTCGAGCCGCGTGCGGTTCTTGCAGACGATCACCGGGGCCGCGAGCACCCCTGACCGCGTGAAGCGCGCCGCGCTGACGGTGTCGGGGGCGTCGGAGACCAGCAGCCCCAGGTCGGGGGCGCCGCTCTCCTTCAGGCCACAGGCGATGCCGGCGGCGCGGAAGCCCTGCGGCAGACCGTCCCCAGGGGCCACGGTGACCCCGTCGGGGCACTCCACCCAGCGGGAGTCGAAGAACTCGCTCATGTCAGGCCTGCCGTCTCGTCCAGCCCGAGGGCGACGTTGAGGTTCTGGACCGCCTGGGACGCGGCCCCCTTGTACAGGTTGTCGATCGCGCAGAACACGAGGACCTTGCCGGTGCGCTCGTCCGCGCGAGCGGTGATCCGGGCGAGGTTCGTGTCGCGGACGTCGCGCACGCCGGGCGAGCGGTCGGTCAGCTCGACGAACGGCTCGCTCGCGTAGGCGGCCGTGAACAGCTCGTCGACCTCGTCCTGGGTGAGCGAGCGGTTCGGCGTGACGTAGCAGGAGACGAGCTCCCCCTGGTCCAGCGGCAGCAGATGCGGGATGAACGTGACCGCCGCGGTGACGCCGAGCACACCCAGCTCCTGCTGGATCTCCGGCAGGTGCCGGTGGCCGTCGATGCCGTAGGCGTCCACGTTCTCGTCCACCCTGGAGGCGTGGGTGCGCCAGGAGGCGCCGCGCCCGGCACCGGAGACCCCGGTCTTGGCGTCGATGATCACGTCGTCGATCACGCCCGCCCGCGCCAACGGGGCGAGGGCCAGCAGGGCCGCCGTCGGGAAGCACCCCGGATTCGCGACGACCGACGCGCCACGCAGCTCCTCGCGGTACAGCTCGGGCAGGCCGTACACCGATTCGGCCATGAGCTCGGGCGCCACGTGCTCGACGTACCACTGCTCGTAGGTCTGCAGGTCACGCAGCCGGAAGTCGGCGCTCAGATCGACGACGACCTCCACCCCACGCGCTCGCAGGCCCTGCACCACCGGAGCCGCGGCCCCGTGCGGGTAGGCCACGATGGCGGCGCGCACGCCCTCGGCGTGCCGGTCGAGGTCGAGCTCCTCCAGGACGAGCGGAACCCGGTGGTGGGGGTAGACGTCCGACAGCCGCCTGCCGACGTCGGAGCGGGCGGTGACGGCCCCGAGCTCGAGCGCCGGATGGCGCTGGAGCAACGACGCCGCGATCGCACCCGCGAACCCGGCCGCACCCGCGACGAGGACCGCACCGTGGGACCCGTCAGCCACGCAGCTCACCTCCGACCTGCTCGGCGAGCGCGGCGATGATCTTGCTCCGCAGCGGCTCGATGTCCTCATCGGTCAGGGTCCGGTCCGGTGCCCGGAACTCGCAGTGCACCGCGAGCGAGACCCGACCGGCGCCGAGCTGCTCCCCCCGGTAGACGTCGAAGACCCGGGCGTCGGCCAGGCGCTTGCCGGCCGCGTCACGCACGACCTCGAGCACGCGCGCCGACGGAACGTCGTCCGGCACGACGATCGCCAGGTCCTGGCGCAGCGCCGGGAAGGTCATGAGGTCCCGGTAGGTCGCCACCTCGGGCGCCAGTGCGGTCACCTTCCCGAGGTCGATCGCGAACGCGGCGACGAGACCGTCCAGGTCCCAGGCCTGCGCGACGAGGGGATGGACCTCGCCGAGGAACCCGATGCGCTGGTCCCCGGCGAGCACCGCGGCGCTGCGTCCCGGATGCAGGAACGGCCAGGCCCCGTCGGGTGCCGGTGCGGTCGTGAAGGGGACGCGCAGCGCCCCGAGGACCGTCTCGAGCACCCCCTTGGCCGCGAACACGTCGGCGGCCGGCGCGGTCCCGTCCCTCCAGGAGGCAGGGGCGATCGCGCCGTGCAGGAGGACGCCGAGGGCGTGGTGCTCGTCAGCGGGCGCCAGACGCTGCCCGGCCCAGGCCCCGTCGGCCCCACGCCGTCCCGCGTAGACCGAGCCGCTCTCGAAGATCGCGATGTCGCTCTGACCGTGCGCGCGGTTGTAGGCCGCGGCGTCCAGCAGCGAGCCGAGGATGGTGGGGCGCAGGATCGACTGCGCCTCGCTCATCGGGTTCTCGAGCCGCACGACCTCCCGGAGCGCGTGGCCCTCCGGGATCCGGAGCCTGTCGAGCACCGCCGGCTCCGTGAACGACCATCCACAGACCTCGTGCAGGCCGGCGCCGACGAGCGCGTCCTCGGCCCGTCGCCGGGTCCGCTGCGCGTGGTCGAGGACGGCCGCGTGCCCCGTGCGGTTCTCGGGGATCGTGGCGGGCAGCGTGTCGAGCGCCTCGAGCCGCGCGACCTCCTCGATGAGGTCCGCCTCGCGGGTGACGTCGAGCCGCCGGAACGCGGGCACCGTGACCTCGAGCCCGTCGTCGGTCTCCTCGACCCCGAACCCCAGGACGCGCAGCACCTCGGCGCTGCGCTCGCGCGGGACCGCGGCACCGAGCAGCCCCGCGACGCTGGCATCGCGCAGCCGGATCCGGGCGGGCGGCGGCCCGTCACCGCCGAGGTCGAGCGTGCCCCCGACCGGCGTGGCCCCGCACAGCTCGACCATCAGGCGGTGCGCGACCGCCTGGGCCTGGAGCGTCTGCTCGGGAGCCAGCCCCTTCTCGAACCGCGCGCCAGCCTCCGAGCGCAGCCCGAGCCGCGCCATCGTGCGGTTGATGTTCGGTCCGTCCCAGGTGGCGACCTCCATGAGGACGCGGGACGTCGGCGCCGCCCCGTCCTCGCCGGCGAAGATCTCGCTGCGCCGGCCGCCCATGACACCGGCGATCGACGTCGGACCCGCGCCGTCCTCGAACACGAGCATCTGGCCGTCGAGCGTGCGCTGCACCTCGTCGAGGGTCGTGACCTGCTCGCCCTCGCGGGCACGCCGCAGGATCAGCGTCCCCCCCTCGATGCGGTCGGCGTCGAAGGCGTGCAGCGGCTGCCCCGTGAGCAGCATCACGTAGTTGGTGATGTCGACGACGTTGTTGATCGGCCGCTGGCCGGCCGCCATCAGGCGCGCCTTCAGCCACCGGGGCGACGGCGCGAGCGTGACGTTCTCGTAGAGCCGCCACGTCATGCGCGGGCACAGGTCCGGCGCCTGGTTGTGGATGCGGATGTCGCCCGCCTGTCCCGGATCCCCGGCCTCCTGCGTGCGCAGCTCGTCGTAGGCCGGGGCGCACTCGGGCGCGTCCCACGGCGCCGGCCCCAGCGGCGCTCCTGTCGCCGCGGCGGCCTCGCGCGCGACGCCGTAGACCCCCAGGCAGTCCGGACGGTTGGGCGTGATCTCGAGCTCGAGGACCTCGTCGCTGATCGGCAGGACGTCGCGCAGCGGCGTCCCGACCGCCGGCGGGGCGTCGGAGGCACCGGCGTCGCCGCCGAGCGCGGCCCCCAGGTGGTCTCCGTCGTCGAGCACCATGATGCCCGCGTGGTCCTGCCCGATGCCGACCTCGTCCTCGGCGAGGATCATCCCGGCGCTCGCGACGCCACGCAGCTTCGCCGTCTTCAGCTTGGTGCCGTCGGGCATGATCGAGCCGGGCTTCCCGACCGCCACGGTCTGCCCAGCGGCGACGTTCGGGGCACCGCAGACGATCTGCGACGGCTCGGCGTCCCCGACGTCCACGGTGCAGACGCTGAGCCGGTCGGCGTCGGGATGGCGCTCACACGTCAGCACCCTGCCGACGACGAAGTGCTCGAGCCCGCTCACGCCGTGATGGTGGATGCGGTCCACCTCGGTGCCGGTCATCGCCAGTCGCGTGGCGAGCTCCCGCACCGGGAGGTCCGGGACGACATGGTCGTGGAGCCAGGAGAGGGGAAGACGCATCAGCCGAACTGCTCCAGGAAGCGAAGGTCGTTGTCGTAGTACAGGCGGAGATCGGGCACGCCGTGCTTGAGCATCGCTATGCGCTCGATGCCCATGCCGAAGGCGAAGCCCTGGGCGCCGTCGCCGTAGCCGAACTCCCGCACGTAGCCCAGGACGTCGGGGTCGACCATGCCGGAGCCGAGGATCTCCAGCCAGCCCGTGCCCTTGCAGAGGTTGCAGCGCTGCGGCGGCTTCGTCCCACGGAGCTCACCCGAGCCCGCGCACTGGAAGCAACTCACGTCGACCTCCACGCTGGGCTCCGTGAACGGGAAGAAGTGCGGGCGCAGCCGCACGTCGCGGTCCGGCCCGAAGATCGCCCGGGCGAACGCCAGGAGCACGCCCTTGAGATCGGCGAGCGTGATGTCCTCGTCGACCCACAGGCCCTCGACCTGGTGGAACTGCGGGGTGTGCGTCGCGTCGCTGTCGCGCCGGTACACCCGTCCCGGGACGATGATCGCGATCGGCGGCCCCTGAGCCTCCATCGACCGCACCTGCATCGGCGAGGTGTGCGTCCGCAGGACGATCTCGTCCGGCGATCCGTGCTCGGGCGGTGCGGTCCCGTCAGTCGGCCGGACGTAGAAGGTGTCGCTGCGGCCGCGAGCGGGATGTGCGGGCGCGTGGTTGAGCGCATCGAAGTTGTAGTGCACCCACTCGACCTCGGGCCCCTCGGCGACCCGGAAGCCCAGGCCGAGGAAGACGTCCTCGATCTCGCGACGTGTCTGGGTGAGCAGGTGCAGTCGCCCGACGGGTCGCGGCGGCGTACCGGGCAGCGTCAGGTCCACGGCATCGGCCGCCAGCCGCGCGTCGAGCTCACCGGCGGCCAGGGCGCTCGTGCGCTCGTCGATGAGCGCCTCGACGGCCTGACGGGCCTGGTTGGCCGCCTTGCCGACCGCTCCGCGCTGGTCCGGTGGCAGGTCGGCGACGCCCCGCAGCAGGTTGGGCAGTTCGGCCTTGCGCCCCAGGTGCCGGACGCGCAGCTCCTCGAGCGCGGCGGTGTCCGCGGCGGCCTGCACCTGCTGCAGCGCCGTGGCCCGCAGCTCCTCGATCCGGTTCAGCACGTCACTCATCTCTCGCCACCATATGGATTCGCTGGAGTTCGTAGAGGGCCACGGTGGCCGCCATCGCCGCGTTGAGGGACTCGCCCCGGATCGGGATGTGCGCGACGTGGTCGCAGGCGGCGATCACGTCCTCCGGCAGCCCCTCCCGTTCGGCCCCGACGAGGAGGCTGACCGGCCCACCGCCCACCGACGCCGCCACGCGCGCCAGCGGCTCCCCGGCGCGGGCCACCAGGGCCACGGTCGCTCCCGGGAGGTCCGCGGGTCCGCCGGCCCGTGCCACCGGCGTCGTGAAGATCGCCCCCATGCTGGCCCGGACGGCCTTGGGTCCGTACGGATCGGCGGTGCCCGGGCCGAAGGTCACGCAGCCGGCGCCGAAGGCGTACGCCGACCGCAGGACCGTCCCGACGTTCCCCGGGTCGTGGACGCCGTGCAGGTGCACGATGCGCTCACCGACGGGGCCGTCCATCCAGCGCTGCGGGTAGATCGCCAGTGTCCGCGTGCCGGATCCGAGCTGGGAGATGCCGTGCAGGAGGTCCTGCTCGACCTCGGTACCCGGCAGGCCGCTGCCCGCGGCGCACAGCCGGGCGCTGGGCTCCCAGCCGGAGGCGGCGGCCGCGGCGAGCAGGTCCTCCCCCTCCGCGACGAACGCCCGCGCGCGGTCCCGCTCGCGCCGCGCGGCGAGCTTGCGCACCTGCTTGAGCGTCTCGTTGTGGGGGCTGGTGATGATCACGATCGGAGTGGGGTCGGCCAACAAAAAGGGCGCCGTTCCCGGAGGAAGCGACGCCCTTGAAGGTTCTGTCGGTGTGCTCGTACTACGCAGCAGCCGACGCCTCGCGGGCGGCGGCGACGAATCGCTTGAACGTCTCGGGATCGCGCACGGCGATGTCGGCGAGCACCTTGCGGTCGAGCTCGATCTCGGCCAGCTTGAGGCCGTGGATGAACTCGCCGTAGCTCATGCCCTCCTGGCGGGCGGCGGCGTTGATGCGGGTGATCCACAGCTTGCGGAAGTCACGCTTGCGGTTGCGGCGATCGCGGTACGCGTACGCGTCCGCCTTCATCACCGCTTCCTTGGCGCGCTTGTAGTTGGAGTTCGCCTCGCCGCGGAAGCCCTTGGCCCGCTCCAGCGTGGAGCGGCGCTTCTTCTTGGCGTGGACGCTGCGCTTGACGCGGGTCACTTGCCCACCCCCAGGAGCTTCTTCACGCGGGGCGCGTCGTGATCGCTGAGGATCACGGGGTTCGCGAACGAGCGCTTGCGCTTCGGGGACTTCTTCTCGAGGATGTGGCTCGAGTGCGAGTGGCGGGCCTTGACCTTGCCGCTCGCCGTCACCTTGAAGCGCTTCTTCGCGCCGGAATGAGTCTTCTGCTTCGGCATGGGCGACGCGGGAGTATGGCAGAACTCCCGCAGCACCGGCTGCCGGGGTGCGGCGCGGCTACGCCGCCGGCGGCGAGTCCGTGTCGTCTCCGGACGGGGCGTCGGGCGACCCGTCGTCGGCAGCCTCGTCGGAGGACTCCGGCGCCTCGACCTCCGAGGACTGCGGCGCCTCGACCTCCGAGGACTGCGGCGCCTCGGCCTCGAGCTCGGCGTCGAGCTTGGCTCGCGCCTCCGCCTCGGCGGCGGCTGCGGCTGCGTCCTCCTCGAGCGTGCCGGCCAGCACGGCCTTGCTCGGGCCCAGGAGCATGGTCATGTTGCGACCGTCCTGGATCGGACGCTGCTCGATGACACAGAGCTCCTTCAGGTCCTCCGCGAGCCGGTCGAGGATCATCACGCCGCGCTCGGGGTGGGTGACCTCGCGGCCGCGGAACATGATCGTGACCTTGACCTTGTCCTTGTGGCGCAGGAACCGCTCCACGTGGCCCTTCTTCGTCGAGTAGTCGTGCTCGGCGATCTTCGGGCGGAACTTGATCTCACGGATCGTGATCTGCGTCTGGTGCTTCTTGGCGGCCTTGGCCTTCTGGGCCTGCTCGTACTTGTACTTCGAGTAGTCGAGCACCCGGCACACGGGCGGCTTGGCCTCGGGCGCGACCTCGACGAGGTCGAGATCCTTGCTCTGGGCGTAGCGGAGTGCCTCGTCCGTGCGCATCACGCCGACCTGCTGGCCGGTCTCGTCGATCAGACGGACCTCGGGCACGCGGATGCGCTCGTTGATGCGGGTGGTGTCCCGCTCCGGCATCCGCCGGTCGAACCTGCGAGGGACAGGCACTAGTTCTGGGCTCGCGCGTTCGTGCGCGCGGCGGGGAAAAGGTGATCAGTCAACGCGCCGGAGCATAACCGGTCCTGCGCCGTCCGTAGCGCAGGGTTGGCCGTTCACCCGGATCGGTCCCGCGTGATAGCCGCGATTCGCGACGCAATCTCGGCCACGGTCTCGCTGCCCTCGTCGCCTTCGCGGTGGCGCCGGACGCTGACCGTTCCCTCCTGCAGCTCACGGTCGCCGACCACGAGCATGTACGGGACCTTCCGCAGTTCGGCGTCGCGGATCTTGCGGCCGACCGACTCGGTGCGCTCGTCGACCTCGGCACGCACCCCGCCGACCCGCAACTCGTCGCGGATCTCCCGCGCGCGGTCGGCGTGGCGGTCGGCGATCGGCAGCACGATCGCCTGCGTGGGCGTCAGCCACACCGGCAGCTCTCCGCCGGTGTGCTCGAGCAGGATGCCGATGAACCGCTCGTAGGAGCCCATGAGCGCCCGGTGCAGGATCACGGGCCGGTGCTCGGCGTTGTCGGCGCCGGTGTAGGTCAGGTCGAAGCGCTCGGGCGCCTGGTAGTCGAGCTGGACGGTCCCCAGCTGCCAGCTGCGCCGCAGCGAGTCGGTGAAGTGGAAGTCGATCTTCGGGGCGTAGAACGCGCCGCCGCCCTCCCCGATCTCGTAGTCGATGTCGTTGGCCTTCAGCGCGTCCGCGAGCACGCCCTCGGCCTGGTCCCAGAACTCGTCGGTGCCGAGGCGGTTCTCCGGGCGGGTCGACAGCTCGTAGCGGATGTCCTCGTCGGTGAACCCGAACAGCGCGTACGTATCGCGCGCGAACGCGATGCAGGCCGTGATCTCGTCCAGGAGCTGATCGGGCCGCACGAACAGGTGGGCGTCGTCCTGGCAGAAGTGGCGCACGCGCATCAGCCCGTGGAGCGCGCCCGACAGCTCGTTGCGGTGCAGCAGGCCCGGCTCGCTGTAGCGCACCGGCAGATCCTTGTAGCTCCAGCGACTGTGCCCGAACAGCTCGAAGTGCCCGGGGCAGTTCATCGGCTTGAACCCCATCGGCCGCTCGTCGCCGGTGGCCGTGAGGAACATGTCGTCCTGGTACTTGTCCCAGTGCCCGGACTTCTTCCACAGCTCGGCGTCGAAGAGCAGCGGGGTCTTGACCTCCGTGTAGCCGCGCTCCTCCCCCATCTCGCGTGACAGCGCGACGAGCTCGTTGAACACGCGGGTCCCGGCCGGGGTCCAGAACGCCGACCCGGGCGCCGCCTCGCTGAAGGTGTAGAGGCCCAGCTCCCGGCCCAGCCGGCGGTGGTCGCGCAGCTTGGCCTGCTCGAGCAGCTCGAGGTGCGCGGCGAGCTCCTTCTTGTCGAAGAAGGCCGTGCCGTAGACCCGGGTCAGCATCGTGCGGCTGGAGTCCCCGCGCCAGTAGGCCCCGGCGACCGACTGGAGCTTGAACGCGCCGATGCGCTTGGTGGTCGGCATGTGGGGGCCGCGACACAGGTCGGTGAACGGCCCGTTGGTGTAGAGGGAGACCGTCTCGGCGCCGGTGTTGGTGATGAGGTCCTCGATCAGCTCCACCTTGTAGGGCTGGTCCTCCGACCGGAAGCGCTCGATCGCCTCCTCGACGCTGACGTCCTCCCGCACGAACGCCTCGTCGGCCTTCACGTGCTCGCGCATCTTGGCCTCGAGCGCGGGGAAGTCCGCGTCGGTCAGCGTGACGCCCTCGGGGAACTCGAAGTCGTAGTAGAAGCCCTGCTCGATCGGCGGGCCGATCGAGATCTTCACGCCCGGGTAGAGCTCCATCGCGGCCGCGGCGAGCACGTGCGCCGCATCGTGCCGGACGAGGTCCAGGGCGTCCTGACCCGACCGCTGGGTGATGATCTCGAGCTCGCTGTCGGGGATCAGCGGCCGTGCGAGGTCGCGCACCTCGCCGTTCTGCTTGACGGCGAGGGCTGCGCGGGCCAGGCCCGGACCGATCGCCTCGGCGGCGTCGAGGCCGGTCGCGCCGTCCGCGAGATCGAGTTCGGTGCCGTCGGGGAGCGTGACCTTCATCGTCCCCAGCGTATTGGAGGGACTGCCGAGGCCGCGTGCGGGTGTGTGACGTGGCGCACGGAGACGAACAGACGTTCGCTCGCGTCTGTTACGGTCGATACCTCGACGGGTCAGAGCCCGGCCCTTGCGCGCCTGCGCACGGCTACGGGACGTGAGTGCTGACCGGCCTGCGCCGGTGCTTCGAGGAGACGCTCCCTCCCGATCTGCCCGGTCGACCAACCCGACCGGCCGTGACCGGCGTGCGCCCGTGCACGCCGTTGCCCGCACAGGCCGCGAAAGGACATGCCCACCACCATGCGCAAGCCCTCTCCCCTCACCCGCGGCCGGGTCACCCGGACGGTGCTCGCCACCGCGTTCCTCGCCGCCCCGACGACCGTCGCCCTCGCGGCCGACGACGACGGCCTGCAGTACATCCACTACGGCGTGCCAGCCGGCCGGATCGTCGAGGACGGTCTCGCCGACCACGCACGGGCCACGCTCACCGACCGGGCCGTCACGCTGGGTCGCCGCGTGGCGAAGCTCCGCGATCGCCGCTTCGATGCGCGCGGGTACCGAGCCGGGCTCGACGGCCGCTCGATCAAGCAGCTCCAACGGCGGATCGCGCGCGAGCGCCGCAGCATCCGGACGCTCGAGCGCACCGGTGGCGCGCCGAAGGTCGCGATCCCGGCGGCGCTGGCGGGGATCGCCGCCTGCGAGTCGGGCGGGAACCCGCGGGCGATCGGCGGCGGTGGCGCGTACCGTGGCAAGTACCAGTTCGACCGTGGCACGTGGGCCAGCGTCGGCGGCTCCGGCGACCCCGCCGCCGCCCCGGAGGTCGAGCAGGATCGCCGCGCCGCGATGCTCTACGCGCGGGCAGGCGCCGCGCCCTGGCCTGTCTGCGGCCGCTAGGAGCACCTACGCCGGTCCCGCGCCTCGTTCGCGCGGGCGGGCGGCGGGACCGATCCGGGCGGTGCGGTCGGCACCCCCTCGTATGCTCGCGGGGTGTCCTCCCCCGTCGCGCTTCGTGCCCACTTCCCCGTCCTGGAGACCACCGCCTACCTGAACGCGGGGACCTGCGGGCCGCTGCCCGCCGCCGCCCTGCAGGCCGGTGCCGACAGCGCGCTGGCCGCTGCGGAGGAGGGACGCAGCACCGCGTACTACGAGCGGCTCGTCGAGGCACGGGACGGCCTGCGGGCCCGCTACGCCGAGCGGTTGGGGGCCGCAGCCCCCGAGGACGTCGCGATCACCTCATCCACCAGCGAGGGCATGGCGCGGGTCCTCACGGGCCTGGACCTGCGCTCCGGCGACGAGATCGTGACCGCCGACGACGAGCACCCGGGCCTGCTCGGTCCGCTCTCGGCGGCGCGCCGGCTGCGCGGCATCACCGTGAAGGTCGTGCCACTGCGGGTCATCGACCAGCACATCGGGCGCCGCACCAAGCTCGTCGCCTGCTCGCACGTGCACTGGGCGACGGGCGAGTTGGCGCCCGAGGGGCTTGCGAACCGTCCTGCCGGCGTTCCGCTCCTGTTGGACGGCGCGCAGGGCGCCGGCGCGGTACCGGTCGACGTGGGGACGCTGCGCTGCGACTTCTACGCGGCCGCCGGCCAGAAGTGGCTGTGCGGTCCGATCGGACTGGGGATGCTGTGGATCAGCCCGGCCTGGCAGGAGCGCCTCATGGCGCACATGCCCACCTATCCCCATCTCGCCGACCCGTCGGCGGGGCTCGACGCCCGCCCGTGGCCGGATGCCCGCGCCCACGATGCCTTCGCGACGTCCGCCGAGGCGCTGATCGCCGGGCGCGCCTCGCACGACGTCCTCGCCGATGCCGGATGGGACTCGGTGATGAGCCGCGCCGCGGGGCTGGCCTCGGATCTCGCCGGCGAGCTCGCCGATCGCGGCCACACCGTCGCGCCCCGCGGGCACACGACCCTGGTGAGCTGGCGGTCCGACGACCCGGCCGAGATGGTCGAGCGGTGCGCCCGCCATCGCGTGATCGTCCGGTCCTTCCCGGGCCTGCCGTGGGTCCGGGCGTCCGTCGGAGCCTGGAACGACCGCGGCGACATCGACCGGCTGCTCGCGGCGCTCGGCCAGAGCTGAGCGCCGGTCAGCCGTCGAGCGCCGCGGCGAACACCGCGTGGGCGCGCTCGTCGAACAGCCAGAACCGGACCTCCTCGATGTCCGGCAGCTCGCGCAGCGCCGCACGCGTCGCGCCGATCGCGACCTCTGCGGCGGCTTGGACCGGGTAGCCGTAGACCCCGGTCGAGATGGCCGGGAACGCGACGATGCGGCACCGGTTGGCCGCCGCGATCCGCAACGCGGCGCGATGGCAGTCGGCCAGCAGCTCCGGCTCACCGCGGTCGCCGCCCTGCCACACCGGCCCAACCGCGTGGATGACGTGACGGACCGGCAGGCGACCGGCGCCCGTGATGCGCGCCTCCCCGGTCGGACACCCCCCGACCGTGCGGCACTCGTCGAGCAACCCGGGACCAGCGGCGCGGTGGATCGCGCCGTCCACCCCACCCCCACCGAGCAGTCGCTCGTTGGCGGCGTTGACGATCGCGTCCGCCTCGTGGTCGGTGGTGATGTCGCCGAGGCGCAGGACGATCGTGGACACGGCGGCCTCCAGGACAAGGCGACGACCGGAATCGAACCGGTGTACACGGCTTTGCAGGCCGCTGCGTAGCCACTCCGCCACGTCGCCAGGTGCAGGCGACAGCGTACCGTCCGCACCGCTCCCTGCGCGGCGCGGCACGCGGCGCGCCGGATTGCTAGCCTTGCGCGCCCCAGGGCGATTAGCTCAGCTGGGAGAGCGCCTGCTCGACAAGCAGGAGGTCACTGGTTCGAGCCCAGTATCGCCCACCTCGAAAGGCCCCGGATCCGGGGCCTTTCCCGTTCCCAGGCACACGCTCCCGGACCCCGGGCGCCGCGCCGGCTCCCGGCGCGTGTCGATCGAGCGACCCTCAGCGTCGCTGATTCGACGCACCCCCTGCACGGCGCGTTCCCGCGGGAACGCCCGCTCACGCGTGCTGTGCCAGCCGCGCCGCGAACTCCTCGGCTCGCGCGAGCTCGGTGCGCAGCTCCGCGCACCGCTTCGCCGCGTCGGCGGCGAACGTGTCCAGGCGCTCCCGGGCGGCGGTCCGCACCTCCGGGTCGGCGTCCCCGAGCGCGTCCCGGGCCGCGAGCAGCTCGCACATCTGCGCCACCGTGAACCCCAGCGGCTTCATCTGCTTGATCAGGAGCAGGCGCTCCACCTGGTCCTCGGTGTAGAGCCGGAACCCGCCCTCGGTGCGACCCGCCGGCGCGAACAGGCCCTGCTCCTCGTAGTAGCGGACGGTCCGCAGCGAGAGCCCGACCCGCTCCGCGACGTCGCCGATGTGCAGCGCCGGCACCTCGCGATCCCGGACGGACATCAGTGCGCCGCCGCCATCTGACCCGAGAGCGTCTCGTGCAGCTCGGCGCTGCGGTCGTTCAGGCCCGTGATCTCGAGCACGGTTCCGTGACGCTCGTAGTGCGTCTCGATGGCGTCCAGAGCGGCCACCGCCGAGGCGTCCCAGACATGGGCGCGGGAGAAGTCGATGATGACCCGGCCGGGGTCACCGGCGTAGTCGAAGGCCTCGATCAGCTCCTGGTCGGAGGCGAAGAACAGCTCACCGGTGACCGCGTAGAACGCGGTCGTCCCGTCCGGGTCCAGGACACGCTCGACCTCGACGAGGTGCGCCACCTTGCGGGCGAACGTGGCCATGGCGGTGAGCACACCGCCGGCGACGCCGATCGCGAGGTTGTGGGTCGCCACCGTCGCGACGACCGTGACGCCCATCACGAGCGTCTCGGAGTTGGGCATCCGCCGCAGGGTCGTGGGCTGGATCGAGTGCCAGTCGAACGTCGAGAGCGACACGAGGATCATCACGGCGACGAGCGCCGCCATCGGGATGACCGCCACGAGCGGCCCCAGCCCGACCACCAGGACCAGCAGGAAGAGTCCCGCGCAGAACGTCGAGATGCGCGTCCGGGCACCGCTGACGCGGACGTTGATCATCGTCTGGCCGATCATCGCGCAGCCCGGCATGCCGCCGAAGAACCCGGTGATCGTGTTCGCGATCCCCTGGCCGCGCGCCTCGCGGTCCTTGTCCGACGTGGTCTCGGTGATGTCGTCGACCAGACGGGCGGTCATCAGCGACTCGAGCAGACCGACCGCGGCGAGCGTCAGCGAGTACGGCAGCACGATCATCAGCGTCTCGAGGGTGAACGGCACCGACGGGATGCCCAGGAGCGGCAGCGCGGTCGGGAGCTCGCCCTCGTCGCCCACGTCGGGGACGTCGATGCCCACGGCGACGACCACGACGGTCAGCAACACGATCGCCACGAGCGGCGCCGGGATGCTGCTCACCAGTCGCGGCAGCCCGTAGATCACGAGGAGCCCTGCCGCGATCAGGCCGAGCCCGAGCACGCCGCCCTCGCGGATGTAGGGCACCTGAGCGAGGAAGATGAGGATCGCCAGCGCGTTGACGAACCCGGTCATGACCGAGCGCGGGACGAACCGCATGAGGCGCGGGACGCGCAGCACGCCGAGCGTGATCTGGATGAGTCCGGCGAGGATGCCGGCCACCAGGAGGTACTCCACGCCGTGCTCCTTGACGAGGCCGACGACCACGAGCGCCATGGCCCCGGTCGCCGCCGAGATCATGGCGGGACGACCGCCCGCGATGGCGATGGTCACCGCCATGGTGAACGACGCGTAGAGACCGACCTTGGGGTCGACGCCGGCGATCAGCGAGAAGGAGATCGCCTCGGGGATGAGCGCGAGCGCGACGACGAGGCCCGCGAGCAGCTCGACACGGAGCACGCCGGCGGACGGCAAGGCAAGGCGGGGCGCGGTGCGCGCACCGAGAAGCGAAGGCATGAGGGGGAGTCGTTTCTGTCAGTGGTGGGCCGCAGCGCACGCTGCGACACGGGAAGATCGGGCGGCGGGACGCGCCGGTCGTGGCGCCGGAGGCCTGCGGAGGCCTGGGCACGGCAGAGCGTCGTGGGTCCGTCCGTCACTCAACCCTACACGTACGTCAGGGTTGGTTACTCGCGGGGTGGACGGATGGCGACCCGCAGCGGCGACCCGGCACGACGAGCGATCGGAGGAGGTTCGCCTCATCCGATCGTCGGTCTCCGCTCGTACGGCCGCACGGGCGCACGCCGACCGGCGAACCGTTCGGCTCGGGGATCAAGACGGTCGCCCGCCCGTGGTCGTATGTCGGTGTGCTCTGGGGGCAGCCTGGAGACGTCAAGAACCACCGACGAACGACAGGGAGCGACATGGCCGTGCTGATGACACTCGCGATCGTGACCGTGATCGCCGCCGTGATCGTGCACGGCGCCGCCTCGACCCGTCGTTCGCGGCCGCGCCGCCAGAACTTCTTCGGGGACGCCCCGCAGCCCCTCCCGCCCCGCCTCGGCTTCATCACCGAGGACCTCGACCATCATGCCACCAGTGGCCCCACCCGCTGACCGCACCATGCTTCCCTGCCGACCCGCTCCCACCGCGTCGGCAGCCTCGTCGCCCTCCCGAGCCGTGCAGGACGCACGGGGACGGAGACGTGACTGAACGCTGACCCCTGCAGCGTTCCCGATCCGGCCGTCGTCCTCCCCCCGGGACGACCCTCCGGTTCGGGGTCCGGTAGCCGCTCCCCCCAGAGCGGCTATCGGTCGTTCTGGGGCAGATTTCCTGGAGGGCGCGCAACTGCCGTCCGACGTCCGCCTGCTCTATACTCCGCCGCCTTGCGGCTGTAGCTCAGTTGGCTAGAGCGTCTGCTTGCCATGCAGAAGGTCGTGGGTTCGAATCCCATCAGCCGCTTCACGAGAGCCCCGCCCCGGCGGGGCTTCTTCGTGCGGTGGTCCGTAGCCTTGTGGTCATGACCGACGACGCCCCCGCCCCGGACCCCAGCACCGCCAAGGGCTGGTGCGTCTGCGGGCAGAAGGTGACGATCGCCGACGCGCAGGCGGTGACGCTCCAGAACGGCCGGCCGGGGTGGCAGGGCTACTGCCCCGAGTGCGGGTCCCCGCTCTTCGCGATCCGGCGCGGCTGAGTCCGGCGCGCCGGGTGTCCCCCTAGGCGCGACCGTCCCACTCGGCCAGGAAGCGCTCGACGAACGCCGCCATGTAGGCGTGGCGCTCCTCGGCGACCCTCCGCCCGGCCGCCGTGTGCATGCGGTCCCGCAGGAGCAGGAGCTTCTCGGGGAAGTGGTTCAGGGATCCGCTGCGCGACGCCGCGTAGGCCTCCGGGGCGTCGTGCAGGACGACCGGGATCTCCGGGTCGTGGATCGGCCGGTTCGCGTGGCCGCCGTACGCGAACGCGCGGGCGATGCCGATGGCGCCCATCGCGTCGAGGCGGTCCGCGTCCTGCACGACCCGGCCTTCGAGGCTCGGCATCTCGTCGGGCACGCCCGCTCCCTTGTAGGACACCCGGCCCACGATGTCCACGACGCGGTCGGTGAGCTCCGGGGCGGCACCCAGGTCCTCGAGCCACGCGCGGGCCGCGCGGGGGCCCGCGCTCAGATCGCCGTCGTGGAACTTCCAATCCGCGATGTCGTGCAGCAGCGCGGCGAGCTCCACGACGACGCCGTCCACGTCCTCCTGCTCCGCGAGGGTCCTCGCGGTGGACCAGACGCGGTGCACGTGCCACCAGTCGTGGCCCGACCCCTCGCCCTCGGACCCGCGGCGTACGTGCTCCGCCGTCCGCTCGATCAGCTCCTGATCCGTCACCGCGGCCAGATGTCGGGCAGGCCCGCGCTGACGCGATCCGGGAACACGGCGGGCCGCTTCTCGAGGAAAGCGCTCACGCCCTCGTGCGCGTCGTCCGAGCGCCCCCGCAGGAAGATCGCCTTGGAGTCCATCTCATGGGCCACGCGCGGGTGATCGGCGGTGAGCATCGACCACAGCATCCGCCGCGACATCGCCACCGAGACCGCCGACGTGTTCTCGGCGATCTCCTGCGCGAGGGCCCGGGCGGTGGGCAGCAGATCCTCCGGGGCGAGGACCCGCCCGACCAGGCCTCCGGCCAGCGCCTCGGACGCATCGAACACCCGGCCGGTGGCGACCCACTCCATGGCCTGGCTGATGCCCACGACGCGCGGCAGGAACCAGCTCGACGCCGCCTCCGGGACGATGCCGCGCCGGGCGAACACGAACCCGAACCGTGCGGACTCGGAGGCGAGCCGTACGTCCATGGGCAGCGTCATCGTCGCGCCGATGCCGACCGCCGGCCCGTTCACCGCGGCGATGACCGGCTTCAGCGACTCGAAGATCCTCAGGGTGACGACGCCGCCCAGGTCCGGGGGCACCTCGTCGGAGTCGTGGCGGAAAGCGTCGCCGCCACCGAGGTCCGCTCCGGCGCAGAACCCCCGGCCCTCCCCGGTGACGATCACCGCACGCACGTCGTCGTCGGCGTCCGTCCTGTCGAACGCGGCGACGAGCTCCTCCCCCATGAGCCGCGTGAACGCGTTCAGCCGGTCCGGCCGGTCGAGCGTGATCGTGGCGACCCGCTGGGCGATGTCCAGGCGCAGCGTCTGGAAGGTCATGCGCGGGTCAGGGGTCGACGGGCGGGAACTCGCCGGGCACGCGCGGGCGGCGCCGGTCACGCACGGTACGGGCCGAGTCCTCCGGCGCGCTGCTCCCCCGGCCGCGCCGCTCGGACTTGCGCCGGTCGACGATGACCTTCACGTTGTCGTCGTCCGCGTAGTAGGCGGTCAGCTTGTCGAGGAGCTCATCGGCCAGTGCC